>JAFGKO010000362.1 GCA_016928525.1 Anaerolineales bacterium
AAAGTTGCAGGGAATCTGATGGAATCTAAGCATGGAAAACATACAGGTGAATTTGGCAGGTGGCTTACCGATTATTTTCGCAGTATTGACCCTTTGCAAAAGTATTCTGTTTTCTACGATCATGGAAACAAGGAGAAAGAATTAAACGTTTCAGCAATAAAAGGCTTCTATAGTAGTGACCAAGGCCACCAAGTAACTAATATAAATCGATTAGCTGATATTGATGTGATGGTGGTAGATAATAATAAAGTGCTTCTCTTGATAGAGATTGAAGAAAGTGGAATGCCCCCTAAGAAGATTCTAGGAGATATATTTGGAGCATTATTTTGCAACGAATTTGCTGTCAGAAAAGATAGCGAGCAAGTGTATTTCACGCCCAATCGTGAGACCCGGTTGGTAGTTGCAGGTATCACACCATCCCAAGGCGGTGGGCAGGGAAAAATCGAGACTGTCATAATGCCACGTGTTCAGCAATTTAGCATACCTGGTGATACTATTCAAACTAAAAATGTAAATATTATATTTGGGGGAAACATTTCGGAAATGCTGGATAAGCTCAAGATAGAAATTAAAGAAATATTTCCAGGTGAAAGAATCTAAAAAATACTACAAGCCCACGTCAATCTCTTGCTCGGGCAAGTTTCCCAACCTCGCCGGAATGACTTTCAATAAAATTTACAGGTGCCTATATGACAAAAAAATATTCCATCCAGATGGAGGACGACGAAGTCGTATCGGTGGAGGTCGATGGGATCCAATACGATGACCCTGCTCAAATCCCCGACGCGCAGGACCGCGAGAAAATCCTGGAGCTCATCGCGAAGTCGAGCGATGAAGATTTCGGCGAAAAGTTCGATAAGGAATTCGAAACAGAATTCCGCGAACTGGAGCGCCAAACTGCCGGGATGCCGAAGGTCATTATCTCGATTTTCCTGGGGATCGGGTTGCTCCTGTCGACGATAGCCGCAATTTCAACCGCAACCACGATCCGGAAGCTCTCCCGGGAGGCCAGCGCGCCGGGCCAGGTGGTCGACATGGTCGTACGCCAATCCTATGACAGCGAAACACAGGTCGTCAAAGAGTACTTCTATCCAGTGGTTGAGTTCGATCTGCCGAATGGGACCCGCAAACGCATCCAGTTATCGGAAGGAAGTTGGCCCCCGGAATACGAGATCGGCCAGCCGGTCACCGTCCTGTACGACCCGGCGCATCCGCTCGATGCGCGCATTAAATCTACTTCCAGCTTGATGCTCATGTGGATATTCCCAGGGATCACGGGCTTCATAGGAATCGTATTTCTGGGCGTCACATTGTTCGTAAGCCGGTTCCTCAGAGAGGACCCACAGGAATAAAAAACGTCCCGCAGACTCTCCGTCCACGGGACAATTCTCTGTTCTCTACTCTCTACTCTCTGTTCTCTATTCTCTACCCCTCAAACACCCAGACATCCACAGCGCGTGTCCAGCCCACCAATTCATCTGGCTTGAACCACAAAGCGACTTCCTTTTCGCCGTTCTCGACCGTATCCGAAGCATGGGTCAGGTTACGGCCCACTTCCAGCGCAAAGTCGTGACGCAGCGAGCCGGGCGCAGCCTCGGTCGGGCGGGTGGCGCCCATCGTTTGGCGGATGGCGGCTACCGCGTTGGGCCCCTCCCATACCATCGCCATCACCGGCGCGGAAGTAATATAAGCGATCAAACCGTCATAAAAGGGCTTGCCCTTGTGGATGGCATAGTGCGTCTCGGCCAGTTCCTGGCTGACCGCCATGAATTTGGCCGCTACCAGGCGCAGTCCGCGGCGTTCCAGGCGCGCAATCACCTCGCCGATCAGTCCGCGCTGCACGCCATCCGGTTTGACAAGTACAAGTGAGCGTTCCACAATTTCCTCCAATATACAAAATAAATTCGGGGCAAGCCCCGAATTTTTAACTACACAGGGCGATTTGGCAAATCGCCCCACGTATTAGCGCAATAATTCTTCTGCCTTAGTGTAGGCATCCAGAGCATCTTGCAAACGGTTGGCGCGCATGTAGGCATCGCCCAGCGTCTGCAAAATGGGTACTTCCACCGGATAGCGATACATAGCTTCGCGTAAATCGAAAATGATCTCGTCCAGCAATTTACCCTTCTTGATCAGTTTCCCGTAATTCTCCATCGCGCCGGGGATATTGCCACGCGTGAGCTCATTCTGCGCCCGGCTCAAGCTTGGCTCCTGGACAGCAGAAAGCATACCCGTCATGCCGCTCCGGCTGCGGGTCACTGGCTCACGATAAGGTTCGCGTTCCGGTGGCGCGGGAGGCTGCGGCTTCGGCTCGGGTTGCGGTTTGGGCTCCGGCTCGAACGGCGCCGGGGGCGGCATTTCGGCTACTGGTTCAGGTTCAGGCTCAACAGTCGCCTGGGCTGGAGGTTCAGTGGGAGTCTCAGCTGCTGCCATCCGCGCGAAGGGCTCTTCAGCTTGAGCGGGCTCGGCTGCTTCAGCAGGCTGCCAATCCGCTGGAGTGACAGGCTGTGGTTGGCCTGGTTCCTCTTCTGCCTCCGCACGCAGCCAGTCTGGAAGATCATCACTGGGGGTAGTTGGTGCAGGCTTTTGATCTGCTTCTTCCGCCAGGTCAGCCAACCAGAATGGGAGATCTTCGCCTGGTACTTCTTCAGCAGGCGCTTTCACAGGTCCAGCCTCTGTAGTCTCAGAATCGAGGCTTTGCAGCCAATCGGAGAGTTTGGTCTCATCAGTCTCTGTTTCAGCCTCGATCTCCGCTTCAACTTCGATCTGACTGAACTCGACCTGATTTCTCAGTTCATCAATGGTGGCCGGGCCAATCCCACCGATATTGCTAAGATCGTCAACATTTGAAAACCCACCATATGCTTCACGGTGTGCAACAATATCTTGCGCTAACAAATCCCCAATACCAGGCAATTCTGCCAGTTGCTCGAGGGAAGCGGTATTGATATCAACTTTGTCGACGACTTCCTGACTGGGTTCCGAAAATACTTCTTCTTCAGACGGGAAAGCGGGGGCGCTTTCCGCCTGAGATGGCCCTGCTTCCATTCCACGCAGCCAATCAGGAACCTGCGCCTCTTCTCCGGACGGCCGAACTGCTTCTGCTTCCGAAACGCCTGCTTCCATCTCATGCAGCCAATCAGGAGCAGCCTCTTCCGTGACAAGTGGTTCGGCCGCTTCCTGTTCTTCTACAAATTCACCCTCTTCCTCTTCCAAACCGTGCAGGAACATGCCCGTCTCATCTAACTCAGGGGTGGAAACAGGCTCTTCAGCGACAGATTGTTGCGGCTGTTCTTCGGCGACAGGTTCCGCAACGTCTGCTTCCTTGGCTCGCTGCACCCAATCAGGCTCGCTTTCTCTGCGGTCTTCGGGTTTAGTTACCAACTCCTCTGGCTTGGCGCCATGTTTGGCGGCCAACCCTTCCAACCAGGCGATTGCATCGTCCTGTTCATCAGCGGAGGTGCCTAACTCGCCCGTATCTCTTGCATCAAACGCGACAGCGGGTTCGCCGCTTGGTTCCACCGGTTCCTCTTCTGCCAGAAAATCAGGCAGGTCGACGGGAGCAGCAATTTCTTCCTCCATTTCGAGCGGTTCTCCCGGTTCCTCCGCCGTAACAGGAGTTCCCTCTTCAGCTACCTCCCTGGCTTGCTTGACCCATTCCGGTTCTGTTTCCTTGCGGTCCTCGGGTTTTGTCACCAGTTCTTCTGGCTTGGCGCCATGTTTGGCTGCCAGACCCTCCAGCCAGCCAATGGCATCGTCCTGTTCTTCAGCAGATACGCCCAGGGCACCGATTTCTGCTGCTGCAGCCTCAACCGGGCTTGCGGGCGTTTCCTCATCGAACTGCCAATCCGCCACGCCCTCTGTCGAAGCATCCTGCACAGCGGCAGGTTCTCCCGATTGCATGGATTCCAGCCAGTCGGGAAGACTCTCATCACCTTCAGAAGCCGGTGCAATTTGCTCCTCTTGCTCCTCGCTCTCTACCGCCGCTTCTTCTGTCGGCTTCATGGCTTCGAGCCAATCAGGTACTCCTTCATCTACCAGGGGTTGCTCGGCGGGTGGCGCGCTTTGTTCGCCTCCCAATCCCTGCAACCAATCAGGCACGTTATCCTGCGTCAGGTCTTCATCCGGCTCCGTTTGAGGAGCCGCGCTTTCCGAATCTGATTCACTGGGCGCCAGGGCTTTGACCCAGTCAGGGAGGTCACCTTGTTCGATACCTGACTCTTCAGAAATTTCGCCGGATTCGTCAAATATACTTTGGCCCTCCTGGAAAGTTCCGGTGCTTTCGCCCCAGCCCGCATCGCGCAGAAAATCGGGGATATCTTCGTCGCCCAAAACGGGAGCAGGCTCCTCGGTCGAAGCAGATGCGGCGGGAGTTTCATCCATCAGCCCAGATCGCAGCCAGTCTGGTTCTTCATCTCGCGGAGCGGCGCCTTCGTCGCGCCCAATACCTGCCGATTCACCCCAGTCAGAGCGAACAAGCACAGGCTCACCATCCCATTCCAATCGTTCAAGGCTGACAACGGAATCAGATACCTCATCTGTATGGAAGACAGACCTGGTCGCAAATGCGGCATACGGATCCAATTCATTGACGCGCTGGCGATATGCCTGGACACTTTCACCTTGTTCGGTTTCGGGGAGCAATTCTACTAAGACTCGATTGGCATCCAGGCAATAGGGATAACGCCGTAATAACTGCGAGCAGACTTCAGCGGCTTCACTCTTTTGGCCTGCGCGGAAATAAGCCTGCGCTAACAGGACCTGCATATCATGCCGTTCGCTGTCTTCTTCAAGGACGCTCTTGATCTCGGAAATGGCCTGCGGGTATAACTCGCCTTGCACGTACATGTGCGCCAAAGCGCCGCGCGTGAGCCGGATCTTGGGAGGTTCGATCCCATCGCGACGACCATACAACCGTTGCAATTCAGCCTGAATAGCTGCATTGGAGGGCTGTACCTCGAAGGCACGCTCCATATGCCAGATGGCAGCGTCCATGTTCTTTTGTTCGTCTTGGATAATACTCTTGCCGACATGAGCAACAAAGTCATCAGGCACAGCCATGAGAACGCGTTCGAAAATATCGGTAGCTTCCTCGTAACGCCTGGCTTCCAGGTAAGACTTACCAAGTAAGCGGTAGGTTTCCAGATATTTGGGGAAGGTATTGAGAATATGGCGACAATGAGCAATCGCCTCATCAAGCTGACCACGATCCACCAGATTCTCAATGTCCCGACTGTATGTGCGCAAAGGTACTTTCGCCATGCCCATTTCTCCTTACAACCTGATTTTCACTCTTACGATAAAAATAACAGGCTCTTTCATGTAAGTATGCCCGATTCTTAAATTTAATGCAAGACTATACGCCATATCTATTCATAGAACAAAGGTAATGGCGCGACAGGCGCTTCATTCCAAACGTGGGCGGCCAGCACTGCTTTACGCGCTTCCGACAACAATTTTTCGTCGTTGGCATGGATCGTAAACAAAGGCTCGCCCTTTTCGATTTTATCGCCAACCTTGTGATGGATGACAAATCCAACCGCATGGTCGACCGGATCGCCTTTCTTGGCCCGGCCGGCTCCCAATGTGACAGAGGCCTCGCCTACAATGCGCGCCTGAACCTGTTCCAGGTACCCGTTTTGGGGCGATTCAACCACTTCGATAAACTTGGCTTTTGTCAGTTTATCGGGATCCTCCACATAAGCGACATCACCGCCCTGGGCTGCTACCAATGTGCGGAATTTCTCGACGGCGCGGTCTTCGATGAGCGCCCACTCAGCCAGTTGGCGACCTTCATTCAAGTCACTGGCACGCTTTCCAAGTACCAGCATGTGTGCAGCAACGTGGAGACAGTGCTCGCGAAAATCTTCCGGGCCGCCGCCACGAAGCGTGTCGATGGCCTCGATCACTTCCAGCGCATTCCCCACTGCGTTGCCAAGCGGCTGGTTCATGTCCGAAAGCAATGCAACCACTTCCCGGCCGGCCAGTTGGCCAATCTGCACCATCAAGTCAGCCAGTTCGCGGGCCTCAGAAAGGGTCTCCATGAAAGCGCCCTGCCCAACTTTTACATCCAACACAATCGCATGGGCGCCCGCCGCGATTTTCTTACTCATGACCGAGGAAGCGATCAAGGGAATGGACTGCACCGTCCCGGTGACGTCGCGCAGGGCGTACAGCTTGCCATCAGCCGGAGCCAGGTCTTTGGACTGGCCGCTTAGCACAATGCCTATCCTTTTTAGCTGCTCTACAAACTCTTCGGTGGTCAAGTCACAGCGGTAGCCAGGGATGGATTCCAATTTATCCAGCGTTCCCCCGCTGAAACCAAGTCCACGACCAGACATCTTCCCGGCTGGCAGCCCGCATGCAGCAACAACGGGCAAGACAACTAAAGTCGTCTTGTCGCCTACGCCACCGGTGGAGTGTTTATCCACGGCAATGTCAACCACATCGTGCATGTCCAGCACTTCGCCGCTTTGCGCCATGGCGAGCGTCAGGTTGGTTGTTTCGCGGGGCGTCATGCCATTAAGCAGGACCGCCATCGCCCAGGCAGATATCTGGTAATCGGGGATACGCCCGTTGGAAATCCCCCGTACGAAAAAGCGAATTTCTTCGCGTGTAAGCGCTTTTTTGTCTCGTTTTTTGATGATTATGTCGACGGGACGCATGGGATACTCCTTTGTGAAATATACCGCTTGTATTGTATCCCATTTTTACCCCCTCCTGTCCTCCCCCCATTTTCCGCTGAAATTCGCGGAAAATGGGGGAGGTGTCACGAAGTGACGGAGGGGGTCTTAACCAGCTTCGGCCCTTCTGGCGTATCCTGCACAGTCCAACCGAGTTCAGCAATCTCATCTCGCAGGCGATCGGATTCGGCCCAGTTTTTCTCGTCACGGGCCTTTTGTCGCTGTTCAACTAGAGCATGCACTTCTTCCGGCGTAGCATCCTCTTCAGTTTCACTCGCAGCCGCAACCATTTCCCAAGCATCTTGCGGGATGCCAGCATGCAAGGGTTCGGGCAAGCGGAGTTCACCTAACTCGCTAAGGGGGAATTCAGAGCCAGTAGCGTACATTTCAGGGTCACACACGCGGACAATCGAAACGCTGCTCACGCCAAGTACATGACATTTACTGGCTTGAAAATCAAAGATAATGCCAGTATGTTCGTCTAATCCGAGTATGGTGTTTTCCGGCGGCAAAGTGTCGCACCACTGATTGAACCGGTCCAGGCCGATGAAACAACGGCTGGTATCCAGATCCACACCACCTTCGGCGTTGTTCCAATGCGGGATGAAGGAAAGGGTCATGCCATAGTCGGCGAACAGGCCGAGTCCGGGCAGGCTGTGTACGTCTTCGCCCACTTTGAAGATCTCGTAGACGGGCAAGGCCCAGGCGCCGACCGAAATCGTTGCAGCGGAAGCAAATATCAACGTGGCCCCGAGGCGATGACGGGCCCGGATAATATTCCATGCCAGGCTGTCCTGTAACTGGCGGACAGCATACGTCGGGCTGCCGGGCCCCATAAAAATCATGTCGGCTGTGAGCAACGGTTTGAGTATTTCAGGATTGTCCGGGCTAAAGTCTATGCCACGCTTGCGGGCCGGGATCACATCGATCTGTGGCTTGTAATTCTGCAGGCGGGTCTGCATAAATTCAGTCACCCGCCCGGCAACCTGGTCGGAATTCAATTCGAAGCCAGCCGGGGTTTCTAGAACAGCAATTTTTAACGGTTGGGGCAGACTACGCGCCAGTGTTTCAAAAATGCGCCCGCCAGCCAGGGAGGTCTCACCAGAACCAAGAAAAGCAATTTGTCCTATAGGCATGTTTATTCTGATGAGGCATTGAGTTCGTCTATTACCCGCAAAAGGGTTTCATTATCGGGAATATCGGACATGCTGTAACCATAATGGATGTAACGAATAAAACCCCTCCGATCTACGACCGCATTCAAGGGCATGCGGCCAAGCTTGAATAAGTTGACTTCCTGCTTGAAAATCCTAGACACCCGTTTACCCGGGTCGGGCAAGCCGGGAAATGGGAGCTTGTTTTCTTCCCAATAGCTGATAAACTTTTCTGGGGAATCCGGTCCAATCGCCAGGATTTCCGCATTTCGCGCTGCGAACTCAGGATAGCCATCTTGCAAGCGCGCCAACTGCGCACGGCAGAACGGTCACGTGAAACCGCGCAGGAATGCAAGTACAACGATTTTCTTCCCGCGGAAATCAGATAGATGTATTTGATTCCCATGCAAATCGGGCAACTCGAAATTGGGCGCTTCTTGCCCATTGAATATTGCGTTACGCATCTTTTTCAGCCTTCAACCTGCTTCCGTTATGCTCGCTCAACCAACTCCTTGACCTGCGTCCACATAGCATCGAACATCTCGACTGTCAATTTGCCGGTTAATGTGTTTTGCTGGCTGGGATGGTATGAACACACCAACCAGGGATTTGCTTCCAACCGAAACGCAGCACCGTGCGCAAATTTTTTGCCAGATTTGGGCTCAGAATATATGCGCAGGATTCTCTCAAATGCTATCCGACCCAAAAGGACGATCACTTTCGGCTGGATAAGTTCGATTTCGCGTTCCAAAAAGGGCTGACAATTGTCCAGTTCTTCCGAGGTAGGTTTGTTCTTCGGTGGTGCACAGCGACCGGAGGCTGTGATGTACATATCTTTCAGTTTTAAATCATCGTCGCGCGAAATCGATTCAGGCTGGGAAGCAAATCCCGCACGGTAGAGCGCCGGGAAGAGAAAGTTTCCCGAAGCATCGCCGGTGAATTGACGTCCGGTCCGGTTGGAGCCGTGTGCGCCGGGAGCCAAACCAACAACCAAGACGCGCGCATTCGGGTCGCCAAATCCAGGTACAGGTTTGCCCCAGTAGTCCCAATCCATGTAGGCCTTGCGCTTGGTGCGCGCCACTTCCTCGCGCCATGCTACCAGTCGCGGGCATTTGCGACAGGAGATGATTTCGCTGTTAAGTATGTCGATATTCATAACAAAACTGTATAACACACAAATTCACTTTTTACATATAATGCTACCCAATCTCCTTGGAGATCAGCCCGAAACTCCATTGATATAGTTGCAGATTTCACGTATGGGTATAGGGACAAAATTTAACAAGCGGGAGGAATGCTTGTAATGAAAATTATCCGTTCTGTTGTGCTGGCCCTTGTGGGAGTTCTTTTATTTAATCCGGCGACAATTGTTGCGCTACAAGCGCAAAACTCTCTTTTCAAGCTTGAAAACTCGTATCGTAGCTCTATACGCTTCGAGCGCCTGACGGTGGAAGATGGATTGCCACACGCCACTGTGTTATCCGTTTTGCAAGACCAGCAAGGCTTTATGTGGTTTACCACCCAGGACGGCCTCAGCCGCTATGATGGTACTTCATTTACTACATTTCTGCATGACGCGAATAATCCAAACAGCCTGAGTAACAATAACACTTTTGCGTTGATCGAAAGCCAAGATGGGTTGATCTGGGTTGGAACCGATCCCGGCGGGTTAAATGTTTATGATCCAAATACCGGGAAATTCAGCCTCTACCTGCATGATCCTGAAAATCCAAACAGCTTGGCGGATAACAGCATCTGGTCCCTTTTGGAAGACCAGGATGGCAGTATCTGGGTGGGCACACGAAACGGGTTAAGTCATCTCGACCGGGAAACAGGTATATTCAAAAATTATCTTCCTGACTCTGAAAATCCGCGCGCGCTGGCAGCGCCGGTGGTCTACCACCTTTACCAAGATAAAGCTGGCACAGTCTGGGTTGGTACCCGCCTCGGTCTGCAACGTTACGACCCAGAAAGCGATGATTTCACGATATTTCAAAATAACCCAGACAACCCAGACAGCCTCAGCAACAACAACATCTGGGGAATGTTGGAAGACAGCCAGGGAAATTTTTGGATCGCTACGCGCGGCGGTGGACTCAATCTATTTGATCGCAGTTCCAACACGTTCACAGCCTATGAACATGACCCCAATGACCCTGCATCCATTAGCGACAACAGGCTTTGGAAAATCTATGAAGACCATTTGGACAATCTATGGATCACCACGGAAAACGGTGGTCTGAATTTATTCGACCGGGAGACACAAAAGTTCACATCGTTCCAACACAACCCTAACGACCCATTCACGATCAGCAACAACGACACGTTCTGGATGACAGAAGACCGTTCCGGCGTACTGTGGATTACCAGCCGGTATGGCGGCGTGAACAAGCTGTACCCGTCTCTGTCACGTTTCGGGCTTTATCGCAGCGTTGCAAACAATCCTAACTCATTATCGATCAATTCTGTGTATTCAATTCTTGCCGAGAAAAACGGCATTATCTGGATCGGCACCTTTGGCGGCGGACTCAATCGCCTCGACCGCAAAACTGGGAGGATGACTGTTTTCAAAAATAACCCCGAAGACCCAACCAGCCTTTCCAACGATAAAATTTACTATATCTTCCGGGACGAAAGTGGCGTCCTGTGGTTAGCTACATCGGGCGGTGGGCTCAATCGTATGGACCCTTTCACCAGAGAATTTACTACTTACCGGTATTCATCTGAAGCACCTAATGTCATCGGTAGTGGTTTCCTGACCACCCTCGAATCCGCGGGAGATGGACGTTTATGGGTAGGCACCCTCGGTTACGGGCTGGATCTATTCAATACAAAGACCGGCGAAATGGATGCCGAGTATTTTCACGATCCTGAAAATCCCGACTCTTTGTCAGAAGATACGATCTATGATCTAGCTGTAGATGCAACCGGCAAGGTATGGATCGCCACTGCGCGCGGCGGCTTGGAGTTATTTGATCCGGTCACAGGTATCTTCACGCATCACATGCGCGACTTCAATAACCCAAATAGCATTCTGGATAACCTAGTCCACGCAATTTACCTCGATGAAAAGAACGGTATCGTTTGGGCTGGCACAGCGGGCGGATTGAGTGGGCTGGAAATTGCCAGCGGACAATGGCAAAACTACACCACCCGCGATGGCCTGCCAAACAATACAATTGTGGGTATCCAACCCGGCAGCAACAATGATTTGTGGATCAGTACCAGTAAAGGCATCTGCAACTTCAAGCCAGTCACAAATACTTTTCATAACTATGACGTGCGGGATGGCCTGCAAGGAGACCAATTTGGGATCGCCAGTTCACACCTGGGACCGGACGGCGAAATTTTCTTTGGTGGCTCGAACGGGCTGACTTTCTTCCACCCTGACACGTTAGCGTATAACGAACATCTACCCCAAATTGTTTTCACCGACTTTCAGCTTTTCAACAAAACTGTACCCGCGGGCAGCGAATTGTTACCCCAACCCATTGAAAAAACAAGTAAGCTCGTCCTTACACATGACCAAACGGTATTTACATTGAGTTTTGCGGCGCTCAACTATCAAATTTCTTCAAAAAACCTGTACCAGTACAAAATGGACGGTTTCGACAAGGATTGGTCGCCGCCTCTTACCAAACGGGAAGCCACTTACACCAACCTGTCACCAGGAACCTATACGTTTATGGTACGGGCATCAAATAACGATGGTAAATGGAATGTCACGCCGGCGAAAATTGTGATCGAAATTTTGCCGCCCTGGTGGGGCACTTGGTGGTTCCGTATACTGGCCGTGCTCTCGGCGATCTTCCTCGTTTTGGGTGGCGTACAACTTCGCATCCGCAACATCAACAAGATCAACCGCGAATTGGAAAAACGCGTCAATGGCAGGACGAAAGAATTACAAGACGCCCAGGATCGCCTGCATCTGGCAAATGATGAACTCAAAAGACAACTTGAGGAGATTACCAAATTAGAAAAACAAGTACGCGAACAAGCCATCCGCGACGCGCTGACCGGGCTTTACAACCGCCACCATCTTTCAGAAGTGCTGGATATCGAGTTTAGCTATGCGAAGCGCAAGAAACATTCTATTGCCTTCATGTTAATGGACCTTGACCACTTCAAAAACATCAATGATGTTTACGGTCACCAGGCAGGTGACCAGGCACTAAAGGCCGCAACTACGGTAATCCGGGAACAAATCCGTCGCAGCGATGTTGCTTTCCGCTACGGTGGGGAAGAATTCCTGGTCATTTTGCCAGAAATTACATTGGAAGATGGGGTGTATCGCGCAGAACAACTCTGCCAGGACATCAATGCGCTGGAAATCCCGTTCGAGGGGGAGATGATCCACATTAATGCTTCGATTGGGGTGGCATTCTATCCGCAGCATGGCAATACAGACGACGAGATACTCAGCCGAGTCGATAAAGCCCTTTATCAAGCCAAAGCCACCGGACGCAATAAGGTCGTACTCTATGCCCCTGAGAACGAATAACCACTTTGCCCGCCACGCCAACAATCATGATTCAAATAGGCTACCCCGCAAGGTAGCCTATTGTGTTTGCAAACAGATCTTTCAAGCTTGACTCGTCCGCTACCCCTCCCCCCTGCGCCAATATTGGATCGCCACCACCGCGACCGCCAAGTGGGGCCAGATGCTTGTTGAGTAGATCGAGCGCATCAACACCGCTGTCTTTGGCGCAGGCGGCCACCATAGAGAGTTTCTTCCCATCGAAAGAAACCAGCATAGCGACCATGCCAGACATGTTGCACAACTTCGCCCCCAACTGGCGCAAGTCGGCTGCAGGGCGGTCGTGGAACAGGGCCGTGACAAGGCGCAGCGGACCCACCGTCTGTGCAGAAGCGACCAGTTGGTCGGCCTCAGCAGCCAAAAGTCCCGAACGAAGCGTTTCCAGCTCGGTTTGGGCCGCCTTGAGTTGGTCGAGTTTGCGTTCCAGCACAGCGGGCATCCCGTCCAGTCCTGTTTCCAATAGAGCGGCAGCCTGCTGGGCTGCCTCCTGGTAGGCGTTGAAATAGTCCAGCGCCTGGTATCCGGCCACGAAATGGACACGCAGCTTCTGGTTGACGCGCTCGGTCTTGACGATCTTGAGCAGGCCGATCATGCCGGTATTGGGGCAGTGTGTGCCACCGCAGGGGGTGTAATCGAAGCCATCTACCTCGACGACGCGGATCAGTCCGCTGACCTTGGGCGGCTTGCGCACGGGCAGGCGGGCGATCTCCTCCTGGGTAACGTGGTAGCTCTTGACGGAACGGTTCTCGAAGAAAATATCGTTGGCAAAGGCTTCAGCGCGGCGCAGGATTTCAGGAGCCACTTCGCCCACTTCCAGGTCGATAGTAGACGGGTTCTCGCCGTTGATGTTGGCTGAGAGGCTATCGATGTCGGCCACTTCAAGGAAAGCCGCCGAAAGGATATGCTGGGCAGTATGGTGCTGCATGGCGCGGATACGGCGCTCTCGGTCAATGCGGGCGGGATACTCGCCAGGTGTGAGAGCCTTGTCCGTGACGTGGAGGATGTCACCGTTATCTTTGTAGACATCAAGGACGCAGGCTTCGCCGATGGAACCGGTATCGTGTTCCTGGCCACCGCTAGTGGGATAGAAATACGTGCGCGGCAGGATAAGCCCGAACCTGCCCCCGTCTAATGGGCGGGATGCGGCCACCTGGGCGGTGAATTCGAGGGTGAGCGGGTCATCGAAGTAGAGTTGTTCGGTCATTATTTCCATGAAGGGCACGGATTTTCACGAATTCTAACAAAAAATTGGACGCCTGACATTTTCGAGAAATCGGTGGTCGAGTAGCCCCGAGTGCAATTCGAGGGGTATATCGCCCGCCCCGGACCATGGCGGGCCGGGGAGACCACTCATTTCAAGAAAGCTTAGGCTTTTTGAAAATGTTGGTCTCGATATGGCCTTCGGCCTACTCGACCAACGGTGCGCTAAAGAATCAGCATCGCATCGCCAAAAGAATAGAAGCGGTAGCCTTCCTTGATAGCGATTTGATAAGTTTCCAGTACTTTCTCCCGCCCGGCAAAGGCGCTGACCAGCATGATCAGCGTGGACCTGGGCAGGTGGAAGTTGGTAACCATGGCGTCCACGACTTTGAACTGGTAACCAGGAAGGATGTAGATGGAGGTAGGGCCAGTAAAATTGACGATTTGTGATTTGCGATTTTCGATTGAGGATTGACTTAGCGCACTTTCCAGGGTGCGGACGGATGTTGTCCCGACTGCAATCACTCTACCACCTGCCTGCCTGGTTTCGTTGATTGTATCTGCTGTTTCTTGCGAGAGCTCACACCACTCGGTGTGGATCTTGTGCTCAGATGGGTCATCTTCGGTGACGGGAGCAAAAGTGTCCAGCCCAACATGCAAAGTGACGTAAGCGATTTTTATGCCTTTGGTTTGCAACTCGTCCAGCAGGCGCGGGGTGAAGTGCAGACCGGCGGTCGGCGCGGCCGCGGAGCCGGGCTCGCGCGCGTAGACGGTCTGGTAGCGTTCGGGGTCATCCAGTTTCTCGTGGATGTAGGGTGGCAGTGGGACATGTCCCACTTTGGGGAAATACGGCTCGATAGGTTCGGAGAATTTCACCAGGCGTTCGGAACCGTTCAGCATCTCGATGATCTCAGCTTGCGGACCATCATTTACTGTAACCAGGCTGCCTACACGCAGACCTTTGCCGCCAACCAGGCATTCCCAGGTCAGGGTATCTCTGCGGCGCAGGAGCAGCAGTTCCACCCTGCCGCCGGTCTGTTTACGCGCATAAATACGCGCTGGGATGACGCGCGTTTGGTTTAGGACTAGCAGATCGCCAGGGTTGAGGTATTCGCCAATCTCGTTGAAAATCCGGTGTTCCAGTTTTCCTGTTTTCCGGTCGATGACCAACAAACGCGAAGAATCGCGCGGCTCGAGCGGCGTTTGCGCGATGGAAGATTCAGGGAGCTGGTAGTCGAAGTCGGAGGTTTTCATGACTAGAAAGTAGTAACAACTTCAGCCGTTATAAGTTATTGAGCGTTCAGCGACTGAAGTCGCTACTACGCGATTGCAAAAACCCGAGCAAAATAGCCATCCAATATTTCTCCAAGATCATCCACCACCGAATCGGGCAGATCGATGCCTGCCAAGCGTTTGGCGAGTCGCTGCTTGAAGTCGAGCTGCATCTGGCGATAGATTTGAACGCGCTGGGCCTGCGGCGAACCAGCCCCATGCAGGGACTCGGTCAGGTAGCCGACCGAGTTGCGACCCAGGGTCATGTTTTCGATCAGGCGTAGGATGCGCAGGCGATGCTCGGTCGGTACATCCTCACGCCCCTTGAGGTACTTTTCTAGCAGTGGACCAAGCTCCTCGTGGCGGTAGTCCGCTTCGGAGGGCAACGTCACCACCAGGCCACCGGCCAGGTCTTGCGCCAGGCGTCCCATCTCATAGGGGATCTTGGTGACATGATGCTTGCAGACATTCGCCAGCATATCATCACAGAGGTAGGCTCCTGATTTTGTGGCGTGACTCTGATAGGACGAAGCAATCCCGGCAGCGTAGATGGTCTCGTTGAGATGGGTCATCTCCACCAGCTTGTCGCGGATATGCGAAGCGCGCTCTACGCCGTTGTATTCAGCAATGGTCGCAGCCGCACCGATGAGCACATCACCCACGCCGCTCTTGCAAACGTAGCTGCGCCGGTGGTAACTGGTGAAACGCTCGACCAGTTGGGCGGCAAAATCCGTCTCGCCGTCCATGAAAATCAGCTCGTTGGGGATGAAGACATCTTCGAAAATGACCAGCGCTTCCTGGCCGCTGTATTCTCGGTTGCCCACATCGAGGCCGTCCCCTTCCATGCTGCGTGTGTCACAGGATTGACGTCCATACACAAAAGTGATGCCCTCTGCCTCAACGGGCATCGCGCCGACGATGGCATAATCGTGATCGTCCTTTTCGAGGCGCAGGGTCGGCATGACAATCAACCAGTGCGAGTTGATGCATCCCGTCTGGTGCGCTTTGGCGCCACGGACATAGACCCCCTCAGGTGTGCGGCGAGTGATATGCAGGTACATGTCAGGATCAGCCTGCTGCGAGGGCGGTTTGCTGCGGTCGCCCTTGACATCGGTCATGGCTCCACCGATGACGCAGTTGTGTTTCTGCATCGTTTTTATAAATTCTTTCAGTCGTTCATGGTACGAAGTGCCATATTTCTCATCGATCTCGTAAGTGACCGAGTACAACGAATTGAGCGCGTCCATACCGACGCAGCGCTGGAAGCAGGTGCCGGTCAGTTGCCCCAGCCGCCGCTGCATCTTGTTTTGCAGGACGACATCATTGGCACTTGTGGCGATATGCAGGAAACGGTTGACGCGCTCGCCTGTGAAAGGTGACAGAGCAGTCGCCAGGTCAGGCCGTTGTTGTGCCAGATCATAGGTCTTGGCCATGGCATTGATCGAGGGGCGGATCATAGGATGCTCGACAGGTTCGGGGACCAATTCGCCAAACAGATAAACTTTCAAGTTGCGCCCGCGCATGCTCTCGATGTAATCGTCGCCGGTGAGGATCGTTTTGGGTTTACTATCTATATTCATTCTTTACCTCCAGCAGGGGGTAGCTGAAACACTTCATTATTATGGCACAAATCCCCCTTCTAGTACACGGAGCATAAGCTAAAAATGCTGCTAGAGCGACATTTACGCGATGGATGTTTCGGGGAGGTGGTAGTCGAAGTCGGAGGTTTTCATTCTTCACATTTGAACAAAATGTGGATGATTGAATTCCCCACCACTAACATATAGAGTTTTTAAACCAGAGCCAGTATTTCTAGAACATTCAGGAGCGTTTGTGAGACACCGACACCGCCACCCGAAAGCCGATATCTTTGCTGGTAAATCCCGGTCGCTCGGCTTGGCGATAAGCGCAACAGGCACGCTGTTCAGAATCATTAAACGATCCACCCCGCAGGATCCGTTGAGAATAATTGTATGCATCTTCAACTTCACGCCCATCGTCAGGAACATAAGGATATTTAAAAAAAGTTATTTCTTTTCTCAATAAACTACGTGTCCACTCCCAAACATTGCCCGCCATATCCGCACAACCATAAGGCGAATCACCATCCGGCGAATAATGACCAACTATTGTGGTCTTGCCCTTACCGCTACGTTTCGTGTTGCACTTAGTTTTATCGAATTTATCTCCCCACGGATACTCATTTCCTTTCTCGCCGCGGGCGGCCTTTTCCCATTCAGCCTCAGAAGGCAGGCAAAAGCGATACCCTTTGGGCAATTCCACCTGATAGTTCTTATTGAGCCATTTAATACATATCTGCGCATTGTCCCAGTTAATGTTCACGACTGGATGTTGATCCAACCCGGCTTCTGGTATAAGGATTGGCAATTTAATACTTTTAGCCATCAACTTATATTGCTCATAAGTTACGGGGAAACGTGCCAGGTAGAAATCGTAATTAAGTGTAACATTATGCCTAGGACTGCAAACAACAGAGGAGTTCTTCAAATTTTCAGATCCCATGATGAAATCCCCCCCTGGCACTTTCACGAACTCTAACCCACCAAATTCATAAAGCGGGTGTCCGCTAGGTGTTGCTTTTGTGGAATTGGGGGCAACAAACATCGGTGTTGAACTCACAGAAAAAGATTCCGCTGGGTCGGGCATTCGTTCGGCAGGTAGCAAGATCTCCAATGAACTTGCCCTTAAACGCAGTGAATTTAAAAGTTTCTCTTGGGCGTTTGGTTGGAAATAACCCAGCCATTGCCATTGGCTGAATCTAGCTGGTGTTTCACAATCATCCAATTTCAAAGGGATGACAAAAATTGTGTCATCCGGTTTTTCTAATGCTAAATCATAAGCGGTTTTGAATTCACGCTGGATATAACCCTCTTTTGAAACCGATTTATTTGACAAGCAAACAATGATGACATCCGCAGTGCGAATTGCTTTCTTGATTTCATTATCCCAATTCTGTCCGGGTAACAACTTTTCTTCATCCAGCCAAGGATTAATCCAAGGCTCACTTTGCAAACGACTGTACAAGTCACGCACGGCAGGCTTATCTTGCAAAGCGTGGCAGAGAAAGACTCGAAGCTTTCGTGTTTCTAGCATGAGAACCTCCCCAAAAACGTTTATCGTTTTAATTATACAGTAGGATTCCTATTTTTTAACCCATCTAATGATTAGATTGAGCAATATCGTTAACACAATTGAAATCAATATCGAACTCGCTAGCGGAAAGTAAAATGAAAAGCCATCGCGTTCGATGCGGATGTCACCGGGCAGGCGGCCAAACGGGATGCCAAATTTGGCGGCCAGGAAGACCAATCCACCCACTACGAATAAGATAATGCCCCCAATCATCAGGAAACGGCCAATGTTTTCCATAATTATCACTTCCGCCCTGAGCGGAACGGAGCGTAGCGGAGTGAAGTCGAAGGGTGTTTTCCTAACAACAAGCGCTTCCCCCTTTGGGGACGATGCGACTGCGGACTTCGTTGCACTCCGTCCTCCGCTCAGCGACTAAAGCAACCTCGGCTGCTCCCCCTCCACATAATCCAGCCCCAGGTGCTCATAAGCTGATTTCGTCGCCACCCGTCCCTGCGGGGTACGGTCGAGGAAACCCAGTTGCAGCAGGTAGGGCTCGACCACGTCCATGATGGTGTCGGATTCCTCGCTGATGGAGGCCGCAATCGTGTTCAACCCTACCGGGCCGCCGCTATATTTTTCGATGATGGTGCGCAGCACGCGTCGATCGACGTCATCCAGGCCAAGTGTATCGACTTGCAATAAATCAAGCGCTTCCTGCGCGACCTGGCGCGTGACCGTTCCGTCCGCGCGCACCTGGGCATAATCACGAACACGTCGCAGCAAACGCAGGGCGACACGCGGAGTCCCACGTGCCCGACGGCCAACTTCTTCGACACCACCCTCGTCACAGGGCACATCCAGCATTTTCGCAGCACGCCGGACGATGGCCTGCATCGCTTCGAGATCATAGTAGTCCAGCCGGTAGACCGCGCCGAAGCGTGCCCGCAATGGAGCCGTGACGAGCGCCAGTCGCGTGGTCGCGCCGACGATGGTGAAATGCGGCAGTTTCAGCCGGATGGAACGCGCTGAAGGGCCTTTCCCGATGACAATGTCCAGCGCGAAATCTTCCATAGCGGGATAGAGCACTTCTTCCACGGCCCGTCCCAAACGGTGGACTTCGTCGATGAAGAGCACATCGCCCGCGCGCAGATTGGTCAGGATGGCAGCCAGGTCCCCGGCGCGCTCGATGACAGGCCCAGAGGTGACTTTGATATTGACGCCCATTTCGTTCGAAAGCACGTGCGCCAGGGTGGTCTTGCCCAGGCCAGGCGGACCGTAGAATAGCACGTGGTCGAGGGCCTCCCCTCGCTGGCGGGCCGCGTCGATCAGAATGGACAGGTTCTCCTTCACCTGGTCCTGGCCAATGATGCCGGTCAGCTTTTGGGGACGGAGCGCATTGTCGACGCGGTCATCCGGTTTGGCTTCGGGATCGAGGGGGCGTTGGCGGGATTCGGTCATAGAGCGATTATACCCTTCCCGGTCACAGTTGCGCCGCTATAGCGATGTAGAAGCGCAATTAGTGACCGGGGGGCATTATATAACCCGAGAAACAGAAGCAAGCCTCGGGGCAGGATGGATGCGAGAAATGGGGCACGGATTGAACGGATTATCCGTGAATTTAAACGGATTCCGTGCCCTCCGTATATTCTGTGTCCCCGCCGTAATCAGGCGGGGTGTCCAAAACTAAATCACTTCCACATCGTGCGGGTGGGACTCTTTCAGGCCGACAGGTGTCATGCGCACCAGCACAGCCTTTTCGTGCAACTCTTCGATGCTATGCGCGTTGGTGTAACTCATGCCCGATTGCAGTCCACCGACCAGTTGCTTGAGCATCTCGCGCGCCGAACCGCGATAGGGCACAGCCGCCTCGACGCCCTCCGAGACGTAATCTTCGATCTCTTCTCTGGTGATCTCACTTTCCCCCTCGCGCGCTTTACGGGTCAGGGTAGCCTGTAGCGAGGCCATGCCGCGCGAGACCTTGTAGCGATGTCCCTTGCGAGTAATGAGCATGCCGGGGCTCTCGTCGGTGCCGGCCAGCAGGCTGCCGAGCATGACCGAGGAAGCGCCCGCAGCCAGCGCTTTAACAATGTCGCCCGAGGTGCGCACGCCGCCATCCGCAATGACAGGAATACCCTGCGGACGCGCTACCTCCGCGCACTGCATGACGGCCGTCAACTGCGGAACGCCCGCACCCGCCACAATGCGCGTGATGCAGATCGAACCGGGCCCCACGCCCACCTTGACCGCGTCCGCGCCCGCGTCGATCAGGCGCTGGGTGCCTTCGGCGGTAGCGACATTGCCGCCGATGATCTGTGATTTGGGAAAATTCACCCGGATCTGCTGGATGATTTCGATCTCCGCCTTGGAATCGCCATGCGCGATGTCGACCACAATACAGTCCGCGCCCGCCTCCAGCAGGCGTTCCACACGCTTCAACTCGCTGCCTTTCACCCCCACCGCCGCGCCCACTGCCAGCCGTCCGCGTGTATCTTTGGTGGCATGGGGATACTCTTCCAGCTTCATAATATCTTTGACAGTGATCAGGCCGGTCAGGTGACCCTCTGCATCCACCAGCGGCAGCTTCTCGATACGGTGCTCGTGCAAGATCTTCTCGGCTTGTTTGAGCGTAGTATCGGACGGAGCCGTAATCACCTCACGGGTCATCACTTCGGAGAGGGTCCTGTGACCATTTTCTTCGAAGAGCAGGTCGCGTGTGGTGACAATCCCGACCACTTTCCCCGCCTCATCCAGGATCACAATCCCACCTGTGTACGTTTCTTCCACAATGCGTTTGACATCGCCAACCGTATCCGAAGCCCGCAAGGTGATGGGGTTATCGACCACATACGATTCGGCTTTCTTTACACGCCTCACCTGTTGCACCTGGTCATCGATGGTCATAAAGCGGTGGATGATACCGATGCCGCCTTCGCGCGCCATCACGATCCCCATTTCGCTTTCAGTCACGGTATCCATATTAGCGGAAACAATCGGTATCCGCATCTCGATCTTCGAAGTCAACTGCGTGCACGTGGAGAGCATGCGGCGCGACTCCACATCCGAATACTGCGGCACCAGCAGCACGTCGTCATACGTCAAGGCTACTTCAGGCAAAATTTTCATGACTTTCTCCTTCGGCTATCGCCAACCTTGCGAAGGTTTTGAACCTTCGCAAGGCCAGAAAATTTCCAGCGCGATTATACCCTCGTGGGCATGATATATGGCAAGCTTGTCCATACCGCAATGATATAATGAAAACGTGAACGAGGAACTGTTGGCCCTCACCCCCCTCGATGGACGTTATGCTCGCGAAACTGCACCACTTCGCGAGTTTTTTTCTGAATTCGCCTACATCCGCAGGCGAGCCCGGCTCGAGATCGCCTATCTGATCGCACTCTCGCAGGACGCCGGACTCATCCGTCCTTTTTCACAGGGTGAACTGGACTTTCTCAACAGCTTGTCCGCCAACTTTTCCTTGGAAGATGCAAAACGGGTCAAAGACCTGGAGCAGACCACCCGTCACGACGTCAAAGCCATCGAGAACTTTTTATACGACCGCCTCTCCCGGACATCACTGGCTGCTACCGTTTCCTGGCTGCACTTCGGCCTGACGAGCGAAGACGTCAACCTGACGGCGCAAGCCCTGGCCTTACGCGATGCGCGTGATCAAGTTATCCTGCCCGCGCTGGACAGGATCATCGTCCAACTGACAGACTTCGCCCGCCGCTACCAGTCCATGCCCATGCTGGCGCGCACCCACGGACAACCCGCCGTGCCAACCACTTTCGGTAAGGAAATGACCGTTTTTGTGGTGCGCTTGTCGAAACAACGCGAAAAATTATCTTCTCACAAGTTCGAATCCAAATGGAGCGGCGCGGTCGGAAACTACAACGCGCTCGTAGCTGGTGCGCCGGATGTGGACTGGCCGATCTTCAGCGAAAATTTCCTGCGTGGGCTGGGGTTGGAACCAGCGCAGGTCAGTACGCAGCTTATCCCCTTCGATAACTGGCTGGAATACTTCCAGATGTTGCAATTGACAAACGGCATCCTGCTCGACCTGTGCCAGGATATGTGGCGCTACACCAGCGACGATCATCTCAAACTGCGTGTGGTCGCTGGTGAAGTCGGTTCTTCAACCATGCCGCAGAAGGTCAACCCGATTGATTTCGAGAACGCCGAAGGCAACCT
>JAFGKO010000363.1 GCA_016928525.1 Anaerolineales bacterium
AGTGTTCTCTCCATTAACAATCGGGTCATTCTATCATGCGCTCACCTTACTGTCAACGCATTGGAGATACAAGCGCTCCATATGATCAACATGCTCAGACAGAGTCAAAGGCATACGCACACCCTCTCGCAAATGGACACGCAGTTCCGGCTCCCTGATCAGCCGCTGCAGCGCCGCACGCCAGGCAGCCACATCCCCCGGAGGAACCCGCAGCCCATCCACACCGTCCTGCACTGCTTCAGCCAGCGCACCCAGATCCGAGACAATGGCCGGAACCCCCGCAGCAAAGGCTTCACGCGTGACCAGGGAAAACGTTTCGTACCATAAAGAAGGCACCACCAGCGCATCCGCCTGGGATAGTACCTCCCAGATCCGTTCATGTGCCAGGGGGCCTAAGAAACGTACCGCAGGGGTCGCCTTATCATGCAGCAGACGGGCGTACTCAGGATCAAAGGATTCATCCCCAGCGATCCACAATTCGGCTTCACCATCAAGTCCCTGAAAGGCCTCGACCACGACATGAACGCCTTTCTGCCAGGAAAGCCCACCCAAATAAACAAACCGCACCGGCGAAGAAACGGAGCCTTTGCTCCGCGTGCCAGCATAAGCGATCCCGTGCGGAATGACCTGAATCTTATCACTGAGCGCAGGCTCCTGGGCAGTATACCAGGTGCGGACGAAGTGGCTTGGAGCGATAATGGAGCGCGCTGCCAGCAGAACCTCACGCAGCAAGCGCCTGCGCCATGCCAGCACCCCTGACAAGGGCGGGACGGCCGGCCATAAGTGAGGTACACCCGAGCGCGCCAGCGCACAACGCGCGCAGTTGACGTAAGCCTCAGGTCCCGAACAAATCTGGGAGTTGTAGTTAGTCAATAACTGTGCATTGGCACAAATCCACCAGTAGTCGTGGAGCGTGACCACAAAGGGAATATTTCTGGCCCTGATTGCCTTAAGCAACGCGACCGGCCATCCCATCAAGTGCTCAACGTGAATCAGATCAGGGGCTATCTCGTCCAAAACTCGCTCGGCCGCATCAGAAAGGGCAACAGCACCAAACGTAGCCATGAAACGACGGGCCGGTGTTGCCGGGCCGTTCCAGGCCTCCCAGACGGTCACATCCCCTTCCAGGCGCTTCTCGCAGCCGCTCCCTTCTTGAGAGCGCCGTGACAGAACATGCGAGGCATGCCCGCGTGCGGCCCATTGCTGCGCCAGTGACTGCGTATAAAGTTCCGTTCCACCAACGTACTGCGGCGGGTATTGATGAACGATCTGCAAAATCCTCATAGGCTTCGACCGAAAAGCTCACTTTTCCCAAAACAGTTAAAAGCATCCCGAACTGCGATCCAAATTCTTGTCACGCCGTTATAGTATGTTAAAATGCAGCTTCAGTCAAATGAGAACCTATCACGATAGAAGCAGGCGTGGTGAGCACACTTTCAATTATCATTCTCAATTGGAACGCAGCAGAAGATACCATCCGCTGTGTCCAACAAGTCCAGAGCTGGCAGCGAATCAATCCACAGATATTCATCGTTGACAACGCCTCTTCAGACAACAGCGCCGACCACATCGCACAAACGTGCAGCACCATCCACCTGATTCGCAACACGGCGAATTTAGGGTTTGCAGGGGGCAACAACCGTGCGATCACCGCCTCTTTAGCCGAGGGAGACGCCCCGCTTTTGCTGCTCAACAACGATGCGTTCATCGACGAAGAAAGCGTCCTTCAGCTCCTGGAAACGCTGCACAGCGATTCCCAGATTGGGATTGTCGGCCCGCTGCTCTACAACGCAGAGCAAAGGGAGCAGCTTCTCTCTGCCGGCGGGAAGACGCCGCTGCACCATCACACGCACATGGACGCGCTGAAGCCCGGCGTCCGCACGCAGACGGTGGACTACATCCCCGGCACCGTCATTTTAATCAAAGCAGAGGTATTCCAACAGGTAGGGCTGCTGGATGAGGATTATTTTTTCAGCACCGAGGTTGTCGACTTCTGCCTGCGGGCACGGCGACATGGGTATCGGAGCGTCGTCGATAGTCAGTCACACGCCTTTCACAATCTGAGCCGTTCTTCCGAATTCCGAACGACGCTGCACACCTACTATATCATCAGAAACCGCTTTCTCTACATTCGGAAATTTCATCCCAGAACCAGGCTTTTATTGGATGGCATTTGGGCCTTTTACAGCCTGCTGCTTGCCGCTAAAACGCACTGGATAGAAAAAAGCCCGGCAACGGCTAAAGCTATGATGTTAGGTGTCAGAGACGGCCTCCAGGGACGTTTCGGCGGGCGGAATGAAGAGGTATTGGCGCAATGTCGGATGACGCCATGAGGATCTTATATCACCTCACCGTTCTCCCCCCACCGCTTCCCGATTGCGAAGCACTCTCACAAGAGATCGTAAGCCTGCGCCAGCAGTTTACGGGCGATGTCGTCTACATCAACCCCAACCAAAAGCTTCCTGTCTCTATCATTCCCAGGATGCTCTTTGGCTTCCATCAGATCCGGACCCTCCGCAAACAAGAGGCAGCCTTCACGCTTCACCACTTATACAATCCCGATCCTTTCCCTTTCCCGGTGCTACGCTGGCTGCGCCGCCCGGTGATCTATACGATCAGCAGCGGGCTGGGAAGTCACAGTCCCAACACCGCTTTCTTCAACAGGCTTGCAGCGGTGACCGTCTATGACAAACGCAGCCTCCAGCAGCTTGAAGCGTGGGGCATCCACAACGCCCACCTGATCCCTCCCGGCATCAATACAAGCCGCTTCACCTGCACACCGCTTCCGCTGGATTCAGGGATAAGGGTATTAGTCGCTTCTGCACCCTGGACCAAAGCGCAATTTCACAGCAAGGGCATCGATGCGCTCTTGGACGCGGCAAAACAGTTCCCCAAACTGAAGCTCATCCTCCTCTGGCGCGGCGTTTTGGAAGACGAAATCCAGAAGCGGATACGAAGCCTCGCTCTCGAAGATCAGGTTCAGGTCATCCATGGACAGGTCGATGTCAACCAGATGCTGGCAAGCGCGCATGCTACCGTTGCGTTGGCTGCGACGTCACAGATCATCAAGGCCTATCCACACTCGCTTCTAGACTCGCTGGCAGCGGGCAAGCCCGTGCTCGTCAGCCGTGCCATTCCTATGGCCGATTACGTCGAAGAAACCGGATGTGGAGACGTTGTTGAAGCAATTACACCTACAGCAATCCTGAACGCTATCGAAAGCCTAGCTCGTCATTATCCCACGCGACAGCGTACAGCACAGAAAGCCGGGTCACGGGATTTCCCCCTTGAGCAGACGCTATCTGTATTTGGCAAACTCTACCAACAGGTTTCGGAACTATCATGAAGATTTTGCATGTCGTGCACGGCTATCCCCCTTCCATGGGTGGATCCCAATGGCTGATCAAGAACCTCTCCGAGCAACTCGTGGCCCGCTACAATGACGAGGTCACCGTCTTCACGACCGTAGCCTATAACACCGAGTATTTCTGGGGTGCCGACAAAACAGCCATGGAAGCCGGCACTGAAACGATCAACGGCGTCACCGTGCGCCGCTTCCCGGTTTTCAATCGGCTCAACTTCGCAAGGAGACTCCTGGCGAGCCTCTTCTACCGACTGCGTCTGCCCTACAATGATTGGTTCAGAACACTAGAAACCGGGCCCATCATCTTCGGGCTACAAAAAGCCGTGGCGGAGAGCCAGGCTGATGTCGTGCTTGCGGCCACCTTCCCGCTGCTCCACATGTATGATATGCAGGCCGGCTCACGGAGGGCCGCCATCCCTAACGCACTGCTCGGCGCTATCCATACAGCTGATCCATGGGGGTACGACCGGCCCATGCTGTACCGCGCCATCCGCCAGGCCGATGCCTATATCGCACTCACCCCTTTTGAGCGCGATTACCTCATACAACGGGGCATCGAGGCGAACAAAATTGCAGTGATCGGGGCAGGTATCAACACAGCCCCCTTCCTTGCCACAAACGGCATCACAGCCCGACAAAAATATGGCTGGGGAGAGGATCCCGTCATTGCCACCATTGGGAAGCAAAACAGCCGCAAGCGGCTTGACGTTCTGATCGCGGCCATGCGCCAGGTATGGGTCCACACACCGCAGGCGCACCTGCTGATCGCAGGAGGCCAATCCACATACTCGGAAAAGCTTCAGGCGCTCATCCATACGCTGCCGCCCCAACAGCAGCGTCAAATTGTGGTACTGAGCAATTTTGAGGAAGCTGAAAAACCAAATCTATTGGCCGCCTGTGATATCTTCGTCCTTCCCTCCGGTGAGGAGTCCTTCGGCATCGCCTTCATCGAGGCCTGGGCCTGTGGTAAACCTGTGATCGGGACACGGAGCGGCGCAATCCCCTCAGTCATCGCCGAAGGGCAAGATGGGCTCATCGTCAAATACGGAGATGCGGATGAACTGGCACAAGCGATCCAAACACTGCTGCAAGCGCCGGAGCGCCGGGAAACATTGGGTAACGCCGGGCGCAAAAAGGTATTAGAGAACTACACCTGGGAAATCGTGACCGACCAACTACGTACGGTCTACACCAAGATCACGACAGGTCGAGAACCTCTATAAGGGAGACGATTCTCGCCTCTCGTGCATTTGGCTTCTACG
The DNA here is from genome assembly GCA_016928525.1 of Anaerolineales bacterium. Next base: position 4,627 of record JAFGKO010000363.1, read on the forward strand.
CTATTTCTGGCAGTTCCAATGCCCCTGCTCCCGGAGACACGTATGCCCCTCATTCTGATCGATAGGGATGACCCGGATTCCTTCGAGTTCCAATGCCCCTGCTCCCGGAGACACGTATGCCCCAGGGAGCAGGATAAAGTTCCAAAATACCAACAGAGCGGCTTTAATAGGATCTTATTACAAGCGGGAGATTCACTTTGAACACGTCACCGACGTACAGGTAAACCGTCGCCACACCAGGACTCCCCTCAATAGGCTCGCCCCCTGAAATTGCCGGTACTTGAACATCACCCAACGTATGCCAGCCGGTAAGAATTCCGGTGGTATCGATCGTAAATTGAATGGATGTCGTGTCCGTGACCGTGCCGCTCGCCGGCAGTGCCACGAGCCGCGTTATAGTATGCGTGAGGCTCCAATCGAAGCTGCCCTCCCCCGCATTTTGCAGGGTTGCAAACGCGTAGGCCTCGTCGCCCGATCCGTATTGATGCATAGCGGTAATCTCATCCGGGAAACTCAACTCAGGGGGGACAGGAAAGGTGCCCGTGCGAGCCACATTCTGATGGAACATCGGCCAGGGTAAGTCAGCATCTGCACCGCCGGCAACGTCCCAAATATAGATAGCTCCATTACTGGATGCACTTTGGGTCGCGGCCCCCCCAATGACGACCTCCAACGTCCCATCATTATCAACATCTGCAACCACAGGAGCACTGGACAGTACATACTGCGTCTTCAGCGAGGAATCATTCTCCTTTATCCCGTCAGGGCCCACTGTCGCAATGCCAAATGACCCTTCATGAACAAATAAAATCTCGACCTCGCCGTCAGAATCATAATCCGCCAGCACCGTCCCATAAGGAAGTGCGTTTTGGACACTGTCCCAAGAATTGGACCAAGGTGTAATGGGGAAACCAGTAACAACGCTACCGTCCCCATGCCAGGCGTACAGTTTTTTACAGGAGGTATTGGCATCAGAGCCACAGCCGATGACCACATCCAAAACACCATCGCCGTCCAGGTCACCCAAAGCCGGAGAAGCCGGCATGACGCCGTCAGTCGGCCGCGGCCAGTTATTCAGGAGATTTCCATTATGATCCCAGGCATAGACTTTATTGCCGCCGGACGTTTCGGCAACCCCAGTTCCTACGACAATATCCAACCAGCCATCCCCATCAATGTCGCCCACCGCAGGGGAAGACTGGAAATTTTGCGTACCCTCAACAGGGAAACCTGGTGCAACAGTCCCATCGCCGTTAAAAACATAAAGATAGTAGGGCATGGGATCGTCTTCAAAATCATCAGTGCCGAAGATCAGCTCAGGCAGTCCATCTTTGTCGATATCCGCCATAGCCGGCGATGACCACCCGCCACGGTGAATGGTTGGGGGAGCAATTGGCCACCCCGTTACGTACGTCCCATCGTGGTGCCAGAGGTGTAGCCGACGATCGAATCCCTCGACCGCGACCTCCAGATCACCATCGCCATCCACATCCCCTAAAGCAGGAGATCCCCAAATGCCGTCCCAACAACCGTCGGGATCGCTGGCGCCGGATCCCTTACCAACGATATCCAGCTTGGGCTGCGGCCAGCCATCCACAACGGAAAACGACCATTTGGAGTTGTAGCGATAGACCAACACGCCACCATTTCGCCCACCTTCTTCACGGTAATGCTGACCAGGGTCGCCGCCCGTCGTCACCACGATCTCCAGATGCCCATCGCCATCCAAATCACCAATAGCAGGAGCGGAGACAATATCACTCTGCGTCAAATTTCCACACGTTGTAGGAGCACCCGCCGCGTTGAGGTCATTGGCGACCTGACGGGAAAAGACTACTCTCCAGGCAGAATCCTGTGCCACCACATACAACATACCATCCGGTCCACCGACGACAAGTTCCTGATCGCCGTCCCCATCAAAATCGGCAAGCGCCACATTCGACCGCTGAATACGCTCTCCGCTCAACGACACAACAGTCGCGGTTGCGGCATCCAACGGTGTGGGGGCGATCCCCTGCCAGGAAATCCCCATCAAGAGTACACATGCCATCGAAAAAACGATTCTGAAAGCCTTATGCTCTTTTGTCATGGTTCCCTCCATAATTACTAAAGAAGTTTTTCGCTCAAACCATATTATAACATTTCGAAGATCTAGACAATAGGAAAGATGTACTAAAATAACACGGCATTAAGGCAAGATGCCAGCGAAACAACAAAATTCCGCCGCGCTGATCAAAAGAAAATTAACAAAAGATCAAGTTAACTTATTCAAAACTGCATCTGCGAAAAACTGCAAGGATTCGTCATCCTGAAGAGATATTCCCAAGTTATAGATCAAGTCTGCGGTTTCTTGAATCAGGTAGGTGGTAGCATGGTTTGTCTTGCCATGAAACGGCCGCCGAGAGGTGAATCCGGATATTGCATTTTCAATCACCTGGATATATTGTGCTGCTATTTGCGCTGCATCATGGTGCTCACGGATCCAGTGCGCTCCGTTTTCCCCTATCTGACAACGTAAGCCCTCATTATCGGCCAGTTCACTGAACAGCTCAAAAAGCGTCTCTTCTTCAAACTCATCGGGCATAACCTTCACACAGGTCCCCTCCGGGAGATCGGCCAGAGGCTCGATGTCAGAGATCAATGTAGGGATACCCAATCCCATCATGCGAAATGGCGTAAATGGGGTCCCACCAATATGGGGATAACGAAGGTGAACACCTAGATCCAGCAACTGCATATGCTGTGTAAAAGCGATTGGATCCATCCAGCCGGTAATGCGCACGTGATCATCCAGGTCATATTTATGAATGATCCCGGGCAAGTCATACCGGGCGGGGTAATTGCCAACAAAGAAATAAGCCGCATCCGGGTGGTGAGTGAGAAAACGCGTGAAAGCACGTAAACAGATATCGATGCGCTTATCAGGAACCAGGATTCCACAGGATCCAATGACGAAACGGCCCTCCAACCCCCACTGCGCACGCAGTGCACCCATGTCCAAGGTGCAGTCTTCATAGCCAGGAGGCAAAAAGAAATGCTGGTTGATTTGGGTAACCTGCGCTTCGGGACAATAGCAAAGTACCTGCTGTCGTGCGTGTTCATTGTGGACGATTATACCCAGGCTGTGATCCACTACCCTTTCAAAAAGCGGGTAACGCTTGACAAGCGTTTCGCCAAAGCCCGAGAGAATCCGTTGGGCTATACTGATATCAGCGATACCATAAGCATATCGCAACTCCTTTAAGTAAAGCTCGGGTTTAGACAGAGCGGAAGTCAAGTGAATTATAGCCCGGTGCAACGTTGTATCATGGAGAATTACCACGCCCGGGAACTGCTGAAGCAACGGATACATATAGCCATGAAATCCGGCATGATCCCCCATGGCGTAGAGCAGTGCATCATATTGATCTGCTCGCGACGGGAATTCATGGAAACTGCGGATTGTAAAATGCTTTGTAATCTCAGGATTATTGGGATGGTAATTATCATCGATGTACAAATCGATATCAACCAGCTTAGAGAGATGGGGTAACAATCCTTCGCTGTGATCTGCAATCGCAGTCTTCAAAGGAGAAAGAGGAGTAAAAAGGGCAACACGCATCACTGGCACCTGTCCTCAGGGATATTTTTCACCCTTCGTGCTGAGAGAGTTCCTCATTTTCCTGTGTCGAAGTAAGTTCCCAGAGTTTAGCCCGTAACTGGGCATTCTCCCGTGACAATGCCGTCAACGCATCAGCCACCGCAGCGTTATAACGGTTTTGGTCCTCAACAATGGGGGTAATATACCAGGCTAATAAACGGCGCGTGGCTTTCTGCGCTACAGCTACTAGTTTGGGCCACACCCCTTTGGGCCAATGCGGCCAAGCAATGGGACGATAGGGATCGATCCAACTCCTTGCATGCACCTCGGCCAAAGACGCCAAGCGCTCCAAAGGAACATCGATCTCACTGCCCCGATATCGCTCACGCACAGCCTGTTTAAGCTCCTGCAGAATTCTTGCAACATCCAAGTCTGTTTCTTCCATCTCAGATTTTCCCCCCACACTACATAGGAAAGGTCATCCCCACCCGTCGGAGCACCTCTCTAAGCTGTTGTTCAACTCTCTCCGGAGCAAAATCCTGTAAGCGCTCATGCTGCGTGCGGAGCACCTGTGCTCGCAGCACCGAGTCGGTCACCAACCGATGTGCCATCTCCGCAACCTCAGCGTATCCCAGGCGGGTGAAAAGTACGCCGGCATTCCCTAATGTCTCCGGTATTGCACCGGCACAACGCGCCAAAACAGGAAGGCCAAAATGCATGCTCTCAATAAGAGGAACACAGAATCCTTCATGGTAACTCGTAGTCAGGTAGAGATCCGCACCCTCATAATACGTTTTCAACTCAGAAAGAGATACTTTTCCCGTAAGTGTCGCAACTTCGGCAAGCCCCAAAAACCGCACCAAAGCCTCAATCTGTGCCTCATACGTCGGCAAATAGCGCGAGCCGACAAGAAAGAGCCGTGAGTCAGGATTGATGTACCGATGGTAGATATAAAAAGCCCTAATGACATCCTCGACAGCCTTATTGGGCACAATCCGTCCTACCGAAAGAAAGTTCACCGTGCCTTTGCCGCGCAAGCGCTTCAACAGTGCCTTATCGGTCCGCACAGATGTGAAATTCTCAACGTTCAAAAAGATAGGCAAAACTCCAGTGCGCTCAGGGGCAAAGCCAGCTTCAATAAGTTCCTGTCGATTATAATCCGAATCCCCTACCCCTAGATCACAAGATATCAGCGTTGGCAGCACCCTACGCCCCATCTCACACAAAAACTCCTGGTGGCGGTCCCATTTACGGAAAAAGTGCCCCGGCGTGATGTTGTGATAGATCAAAATTTTACGTCCTTGAAACGCCTGAAAGAGCTTCACATTAGGCGTATAAACCGAATAATGATAGATTAACAGATCTTCGGCATTTCCCAGCCGAGAATGAAATTCCGTATCGGAATGGGCAAGCTTACTAAATCCCGGCGCGATGTGCTGAGCAAAAATCTCTGTCTCGAATCCCCAGGTCCGCAGCCGGCGATCGATCTCAAACATCTGGGAAACAACAGCGTCGCCGGGGATCACGCCGTGGCCAAGCTGATAGACCTTCACGCAGTGTGCTCCTTCTCTGCCTCTATCAAGGGGGAGTGTAATTCAGACTCCAAACAACGCAGCCGCTGCTCATTGCTCTCTTGAAGCTTCAGCAACGCATAGACCAGATCAACCGCAGCAACGTTAAACTTAGCCTGTTGATTCATCCACCCAATGACATACCACTTCGTGGAGATGGTATTCCAAAAGCGGCGAACCGCCGCAATAAAAGGCCCAAATACAGGTACGATGGAATGAAATTCGGGTTCGATCAAGCGAGCATGAGAGATCAGATCATCCAACGCTACTCGAAAATTCCACAGTAATTCCTCAACATCCGCTTTCTCAGGGTGTTCAGTCGCCCCGCCCGAAGGGCGCAAAGCCTCAGGTCCCATTGTTGTCATATCCAGATCACTACCTCCTTCTCCCCAACGATGTCTACAGGACTCTGCAATATCACTCAGCAGTGCTCTTACATCTACAGCAGGATCCGGTAAGACAAACAAGGATGCCAAATCGTCTTCGTCAAAAGGCTGTTGAGGCTTCAAAAGGGAGGCTGGCGATCCTTGCACCATCCGATTCAAGGTTGCCCCAAAACATTCCTCACAATTTCCCTGCTCGGACACAATATAAATTCGCTCAAGCGCAAAGCCCGACGAGTCATGCAGCGCTTGCTTTTGTGCCACATCAGAGACCAGACAGAAATCCGCAAAATGTACCGGTGCCTGATCAAAGATCGCAGAAGCCCTCAAGTCCAGAATCACCGTACCATGATGAATCTGGTTCACTCCCGCCAATAAGGGATAAGGTTGATCGATGAAATGGAACAGAAATAAGGTGCTATCATGTCCATGGTCTGATTCCAAAATGGTCGCCAGCTTCTCCCGGACTTCTTGGCAACCTTGACCTGTCTCCTGATCCTGAATATAAAGATGGCACTCATGTCCATCGGCAGTAAGGAACTGCACCTGCCGAACGACTGCATCATTAAGCGATGGTGCAATCAAACTAACAATCACCGTACTTCCTCCTTATAATCCCCACAAGCAGAGTTTGCCCGCAATGTGCGCAGGTAAACGCCCTCTACCACATCGGCAATCTTTTTTCTAGTGTAGCAGTTAAGGAGCCGGGCGTGACCACTTTCTCCCATCTGCCGGGCTAACTCAGGTGAATCGATCCAGCTTCTCAAAGCATTAACAATTGCCCGTGAATCGCCCAAGGGGACCAGCCAGCCATCCTGCCCGTCACGGACTATCGTTGTGACCGTGGCCAGGCGGGGGCCAATGACAGGCTTTTTCATCGCCCAGGCTTCCAAGAACACAATGCCGAACGCCTCGCCTTCGGATGGCAGCACTAGACAATCACAAGCATTCAAGGCATCAATCCGCACATCATCCGACACGAGTCCTAGATTAGAAACGCCCGATATCCCCGAGTAGCGAGAAAACAATTGACGAGAGTAGTCGGTTTCAGGGCCAACAATAAGAAAATATAAAGATGGATGCTGCGTTTTCAGCATAAGAAATGCAGCGAGTGCCCGCCCTACGCCTTTATATTCGACCTGGCGTCCTAAGAACAACATCACAAAAGCCTCATCAGGGATACCCAACCGCCGCCGACAGGTGGACTTATCCCGAACAGGGTACAAGTTCAGTTCCAAGCCCACCCCTGCAGTCGTGACACGTAAAGGATCCAATCCCAGCCGTAGCAAAAATTCACGCTCTGCCTCACTATCTGCGATAACATGATCGCTTCCCTGCAGCACCTCCAATTGATGCTTCAACCCGTAGCTGACTTCCTGATCGATATGGAGATGTGGCGTCACGACAATGGGCACATGGCGACTGCGAGCAGCCCAGTAGCCGTACGTAACCTGACTATACACAAGACAATTCAGATGCACTAAATCATACCGAGGCAGCCGGGACAACATACTCAAGAACATTCCCAGAGAAATGGGGCCACCTCCCAATAATATGAAAGGCTCATACCAGCGTGAACGACTCTTCCAGTAATGACCGAGGCCCCAGCGCAGCATCTCCCATACCCACCAGGTGCGGCGCATACTTCGGAAACGATAGACATCAACACCATTCAGTCGTTCATAAGACGTTAATTCGTCTTTCCAGGTATTGTAATCCAAGGAGCGCGTCGTAAAGACATCAAGGTGATGCCCGCGGTGGGCTAATTCCTCAGAGAGGTCAGCAATATATTTCTCAGAACCACCCACGGCCGGTGGATATTGGTGTGTAACATGTAAGACGCGCATACCCTGACTATTGCACTTACTTAGGTTCATTCATTACTGCGTCAGAACAAGCAGCACCATGTTTGGCCAACAGAGTGATCTCACGCGTATTCTCCGAAACATCCAGTTCCTGCTGCTGTATAAACTGAAGCGTTAAGTTTAGCATCTCCCCAAGCCGGGCATTGAAGGCCACTTGCCAGCGCAGTGCATGGAGTAGCTGCCGCATAGCTGCAAGGCGGGGCCCTATCAATGGCAACCTCTCGACAAAAGATGACTTCTGAGGCAGAATTTGCTTCCATACATTTTCAAACAACTGGTAACGCGATTCTAACAACGAGACCTGTTTAACATTTTCATCTAGCAAACAAGCCATGCGCAGCTCCTCAAGCAGCTGCAACAGTGCCAGCGCTTCCACCTTTAGATCTGCGCCCTGCGAGATACCGTCAGATCTAATTCGGAATGCAGCAATCTCCTTAATATCCAACATAACTTTCAAATAAGCCGGACGCACCGCCGTCCTCTCCATACCGCGGCCCAAATGGCTCGCCCACTCACGCTCGGACGGAACAAATATCGTATGCAAATTTTCCAACATCCAATGTTTAAAAGCAAAACGTAAGCGGCCCTGATGGTATAAAGATTTCTTTGATAGACTTCCACGGTCAGCCGTTGATGATTCAAAATGTACCAGTCTAGCTTCAGGCACATAGACAACTCGGAAGCCTGCTTCCCGTGCGGTGTAACACCAATCCACATCCTCATAATAAGCGGGATAGAAGCCTTCGTCGAGCAAACCTATCCGCTCCAACGCAGAGCGGGTGACTGCAAGCGCCGCCCCAGTGACAAAATCCACATCGACTACAGATCCGGGTGTCACTATATCCTCAGCACCATAAGCAAGATGCTCCGTCTCGGCACGTGGGCCGTAGACATGCCCTCCCGCATGCTGAATAGTACCATCAGGGAAAAAAGTTTTACACCCAGCAATCCCTATTTGAGGGTTCTCGAAGACCACCATCAAGTTCGACAACCAATCAGATCGAACTTCAGTATCCTGATTGAGCAAAACAAGTACATCCCCTCGAGCAGATCGAAGTCCGACATTGCAACCACCCGCAAAGCCCAGATTGAATTCATTGCGAAGCAGCCGCACTTGCGGAAAGAATTCAGCGATATAATCCGCAGAGCCGTCCGTAGAGGCATTATCAACCACAATAACTTCAAAATCAGGGTAGTCCTGAACCAAGACCGCCTTTAGACAACTCTCCAGATAAGAGCGGCCATTCCAGGTCAGTACAATTATCGAAGCCTTAGGTACCATTTTTCAGCCTTATCTCCACTGTGCTAAAGGCATAACACGACAGGTCAGATCCCCAGTTCTTGCAACAAGGCTCGCAACAGCTCTCGAACGTGATCAGGCTTAAAGCTTTCCAACCGTTCACGCTGAGAAACAATGATTCGTTCCCTAAGATTCTGGTCCTCGCCTATCATTCCAATCAGTTCAGCCACACGGCGGTAATCCTTTGCTGCTATCAAAACACCGCTTCTTCCCAGGGTCTCAGGCACAGCCGCAGCTTTATAAGCCACCACAGGGATTCCAAAGTACATACTCTCCAAAAGAGGGACCCCAAACCCTTCATGCTCACTCATACTAAGATAGATCGCCGCGCTCTTATAGCAGGCTATCAACTCTTGAGGAGAGACATGCCCCAAAAAGAGGACATCCGGGATCTCCAAGAGCGTCACCAGGGCCTTCAGAAACTCCAGGTAGGGCTCCATGCCGTCCCAAGAGCCCACCAGAATCAATCGTGCGTCAGGCCGGACAAATTTTTTAAGGTAGTAAAAGGTCAAGATCAGGTCTTCGAACTTTTTGTTAGGCACAACCCGTCCGACAAAACACAAATTAAAGCCGCCCTGCAGACGCTTAAGGGTTCTATAGTCAGGAGAAGCGGAATAACGAGTTGCATCAAAAACGATAGGTAAGACTCCCCCAAGTTTCCAACCGAAAGTTAATAATTCCAAGTAGTTAAAAGCAGAATCCCCCCATCCTGCCTCAGTTACCGTGCTCAAGTAGGACAACTGCTGGCGCCCCGCTAACGTCTGTTCTTCAAAGACGACATTAACGCCGCGGAAATAGGTGGAAGGGGTTATATTATGATAAACCAACACCTTACGGGCGCGAAACTGGCGAACCCAGGACAACACTTCCGACGAATAACCGGCGGAGAAATGCAGCAACATAAGATCATCGGCAGCAACAAGCTGTTCAGCCTGACGCAGCAGCTTAAAATCGGCGGTCAAATTCAGTGGTGGCTGCTCGCAGAAAAGCTGACCGGTATAACCCAACGTCTTGAGCAATTGCTGCAGGGACACCATCTGATTGCCAATCGCATCCCCAGGAAAAACTTTCGGGTGAAATTGGTGCACCTGCACCGGACTACTCCTTTTCCTCTGCTCTCAAGTGCGCCAATTCCCCACGCAACCTTGCATTTTCCTCGCACACAGCCTGTAGAAGCCGCAGCATTCTCAGATTGAACATTGACTGTTTTTGCAAAGAGGGGAACAAATAGCGGCGTATTTCCATGTCAATGAAACGCCTCAAAAAGGCATAAATCGGTCCAAGAATAGGTGTCCGCCAGCCGACGCTATAGTAATGAGGCAGAATATCACAATCGCGCTCCCGGAATTCGAACTGCTGCTCCAAACCAGACAGTGTTACAGGCTCACCAATTACAGAGTCCCATAGCTCTTTAAGAGCACAAGACAGATCGAAGTCTCCTTCACCTACAGTGTACCTAACCAGATTCTGTTGCACACGACGGTCAATATCCTCAGCGTCAACACCTTCAACTGCAATCTCAAACCAGTTATGCCCCATAACACACATCACCTTAGAGGATCACGAGTGCGGTTTAAGACTTCGCACCCACCGCATGAAGCGCATAAAGCGTCCCCGCTCATAGCGCTTCGCCAGGTCGCGCCACGCATCGCGCTCTTGGACAAGGCGAGCCTGTTCTTCGACGTAGAACGGATTACCTACCTGGCCATCCAACGCCACTTTGTCCGGCGCACGGCGGGGAGAACGACAGAACTCAATCAGAGGCTTGGCTGCCTGCTCCCAGGACAGAGCCTGGCGTGCTCGTTCGAATCGCTCCTCAAAGTTGCCCATCGGGACTTCCAAGAGCTTTAAAATGGCTTCGGCCACGCCGCTTACATCCTCATAATCGACTACAGTCCCCAGCCCATAATGAGCGATGAGATCACTGGTAGCGTCTCCCTTAGCAGCCACAATCGGCAGTCCGGCCCAGATATAATCCAGCACACGGCTGCGGAAAGCCAACTGCGTCTCCAGCGTATCGTAGTGCAGCGTCAAAGCCAGATCGCTTTCCAACAGCACATTGGGCCAGTCCGCGTAAGGAATCCAATCTCCGAAAAAGACTACTCTATCCAGCAGATCCAGCTCTTGAGCAAGTTGAAGAGCGTGCTCATTATGAGTGGGCACTTCTGCCACCGATGGATTAGGGTGCCGAGTTCCCGGGAAAATCAATCGCACATCCGGCCGCTGTCGTGCCACTTCAGCCATAGCACGAATCGCGGTGAGGGGGTCCAGCCAGGGCCACAGTCCTCCACCCCAAAGAATCACTCTGTCTTGGGCTTTTATCCCCGGCCACACCTCTTTGACGACCTGATGAGTATGCACAGGAGCCGTTTCCGGCAGCCCGTAAGGCACTACATCAATCAGACGGCGCAGTGAACGGTCTTCGGCAAATCCCCAGGGGTTGATCCGCCCGTTAGCTTCCAGCAGACCCAGCCACCAGTTCCGCTGCCGCTCACTGGCGCAGATGAAAAAGTCTCCCAGCAGGTATTGAGGAGTCAAGTGCTGCATGACACGCTTCCAATAGGAAGGCGGGTCTTCTAAAGCTCTAAACTGGCTCAACGCCAGCCATTCCTCTAAAAGAGGGTCATAGCCATCCACAACCAGAAACGCATCACTGTGCACGTGTTGCGAGAAATCATCCGCAATGTCGCCAGGAAGGATTACACTCTCGAAGCCAGACACCAGCGGCTCCAACGCACTCCAATCCTGACGGCTGTATGACAAGACACGGAACGAGGCCTCTCGAAGAAATGGAGGGACCTCGTGCGGGATCGCCAGCGCGATATCAAACGTCTCACTGAGCACGCGCGCCAAGTGAAAGTAGCGGATCCCAGGTCCCGCCATCTGTTCGCCCACGATATCATGACTGATAACCAGAACAGAGCCTGGCGTTGCTACCCGCTCCAAGTCCATTCCCCCTGTAACGCGATGAGCCCGTACCGTTCCCCTTCTCCCCTAAGCACTCTAAAAGGGTACAAGCGATCATGATAATCATACATCTCAGTATCATCCCAATTATGGATCGCAGCCGAGACGTAATACACGCTCTCCAACAATGGCAAGGATGGAATAGTGAAACAGATCTTTCCCTCGCCTTCGACAGCAGGGATCTTCAGTCCCGCGAATTTAGTATTAGGACCCGTGATATGTAAGTTATCCGCACGGTGAACTGCCAGGCCAAAAACCGGCTGCTCAATACGCTGTTCGGCAG
>JAFGKO010000364.1 GCA_016928525.1 Anaerolineales bacterium
GCTGATTTACTCAGTGATTACCTGCGGGCAGAACTGGCTGCTCCACGAATTCAGGCTTTCCTGCCCGCATAAGCGAAAGTCCTGATTTAATCTCTTCTTCCCGATTCTTATCAGTGGTCCTAGTAATGCCTGCGGCTACATAGAAGAATCCCATAAACCATTCTTCGTAGTGGAAATCGCCAAGCATCTCTCTCATCGGCTCCCAGGGTTTGCGAGACATCATCCCAGCCGCACCATTCCCTAACAAATCTGCCACCCAGTTAAATGGACGGCCGCACCAGCAGGAGCTGCGTTTAGCGTCGCCAATCGCCAAGTATCCACCCGGTTTAACGTTCGCAAGCATCCGTTCCAGCGCGCCGCGATAATCTAGGATGACGCTGATCGCCAGGGTACTCAGAGAAGCGTCATATTTTTGTCAGAGTTCGATGCGGGCCGCATCAGCCTGAATCAACTCCACGTTTTTCCATCCTTCGCGTTCTACTCGTTCTTTTGCACGAACCAGCATATCGGATGTGTAATCCACTCCAACCAGCTTTCCGGTAGGACCGATTTTTTCTAGAATCAGCGGAAAGTTCCTGCCCGTACCGCAGGCCACATCCAGAACTGTTTGCCCAGGTTGCAGATGCAAGGAACCAATGGTTTCGCGCCGAAGGCGTTTCTCGTTGCCTAGCAGATAAATTGGGGTCAACCACTCGTAGACTTTAGCCCAATTTTGATAAGTGTGTTCAATCGCTATCTGGTCGAAGTTACTCTTAGCAAGCTCCTCCTGAAAATTAGGAGCGGACGGATGAATTTTCTGGTCTGCCGTGCCACTTCATATCACAAACTTCATCACCCGCAGAAAGGGTATGAGGGCGTTCGTACCAACCACCCTCGACCATTTCGTTCGCAATGGCCCAGTCAAAGGCGCACCAGGTCCGGCTGAAAAAGAGCATTTCTTCGGGTGTACCGTGCTGCTTGAAATATGCTTGAGGCGGGCAGCGATACCAGTAGGTACAAAGGCCATCTGTCTCTTCCCAAACTTTTCTTTGATATCCTGGCTCGCTGAACGGATAACGCAGAAAGGCTTTCAAAATAAAATTCATCTGTTTTTGGGGATCACGCGTAGCCAGGCGGGCGGAGAAACGAAGGATTGGGAGCCAGGAAGCATAAACTTTCCAAGCAACATCTGAGATCAGTTCCGTAGCATAAGCGGCATTGATCCCTGCTTCCAGGAAAGCATGATAAGCAGCACGGGTTGCCACGGCCAGGTACAGGTTCTGACGGTTGCCAAGAGTTTTATATTGCTCCAGATTTGCTTCCGGTAACAGTTGATCCATATGCCGCCAGATGTCCGCTAGAAGACCATCCACCTGCCCCCGAGTAAAGCGACCTGAACTCGGTTTTGTGCGGTCACGGTAGCGCCCTAACAGGATTTGATAGGCAGAACGTCGGAACGCCCATCTCAGCCAAAGTTTTATCAGAATCATACTTGCTCCTTCCTGCGGGCTTTGTCTCAAACCCACTTTACTTCATTTGCCACTCAAAGGTACGCAGGTCAGCATCCACATTGCGGATTTGCAATGTGATGTTTGTGACCCCATCCATTATCGAGACGCCATCCTTCATTGCGGGAAATATCAGCTTACCAGAGACATGATGTCCGCCCAACGGCGCATCCCACACAAGCGCCTGCACGGTCACGCCGGTATCGGTGATGAGTGTGGATAATTGCGCCAAATCCATGCTCAGATCAACGGAGTGGGTGTTCATGGCAACTTCGAAGATGAGCGTGTCCCCGGGCATTCCAAAATTAAGTGGAGTGAGTTCCACGACCACCATGCCTTGCTGGTCGATGCGGGTCAGTTCATTGCCTGCATTTGAACTGGGAAATAACTGTTCGAAAATGGATGGGTCAGTTGTCGGCGTTGCCATGACTGTCATGTCGCTGGACGTCGGCATGGGCATGCTGGTGGCAGGCAGGGTAGCAGTCACGAATGCTTCCGGGGTTGGTTGAGTCGCAGTTGATTGAGTTGATGCGCAACCTGTCAGCAAAATCACCGATAAGAACAGGAAGTTAAACTGTTTCATTCTGTCTCCAAAACAAGCTGTGGGGTAAGGAATTTCTGTCGTTCTCGATAGAGCACAACCAGCATCACGATGATACCGAGAATGTTCATGCCCAGTCCTAGCAACATAAACGGACGCTGGTAACGGGTCAGGAAAGTGGCGGCGGCACTCAAGCCAAGAATAGGTAGAACGTCGACAACATGGTGCAGGCAACAGGCCAGCATTGCGGTCGCGGATGTCGTGCCGCTGGTTCCCATGACAACTCCACTGTGGCCGGTGTTTGTCACCGGGATAAAAAGCCGGAAGCGTAGTATGCTGTAGAGAGCGGCCTGAACGCCAAATCCAATAATGATGGGCAGAACATACCAGCGGTCACGAGCGAACTGTGAAGCGGCGTAATTCCAGTCCTGAGCCCAGCTCAGGATGCCAAGATAGAATCCGGCAATCAGGCTTGTACCAAGAAGGAAAGCGAGAATAGGAAGTAGAAAGCGTTTTGTCATGCAGAGATGATATTCCTTAATCGGGGTGTTGTCTTGCGCTAAATGACTATGCCTTGGTAGGCAAAAATGCTTATATCGAATTAGCCTGTTCTTCACAGTGTCCTTACACAAGTGTGCTACGATACAGTCATAACGTAAGGAGATAAAAATGTGTGGAAGACACTTTGGTAATTTCTTGATCCCGGCGCTGGCCAGCGCGCTAGTCGCTGATAGCACGAAACAAAATCAAACAGGGACACCGGCTGTTGCTCGCCCGGTTCAAACAATAACCTGTTCCGCCTGCCAGATAGGCGTTTCGCCGACCTTCACCTGGTGCCCCCATTGCGGACAGGCGCTCAAGCCGCATCCATGCGCTTACTGTGGTCGAATTCTTGAAGTAAACGAGCGCAATTGCCCATCTTGCGGCGCTCCGGGCGGCAAAAGATAGGAGATTCTGGAGAACTATATTCAGCTTGCACCGGAATAACCTTGCTCAAATTTTGAATGCCTGCCTATAGATGGCGGGCATTTTTTATTAATTGCCTTTTGTCATCATAAAAGGAGCTGTCTGTCACCTTTCATATAGGCGATATTGCCTACTTCCAAACCGGTTGGATTGCGCTGTCGGTTACCGTTGCCTCTGCCTATAATGGCTGCAAATCACTAGACCGGAGACCTTTGATGACCGCATCTTTCCGCCGCCTGGGCTTGTTCCTCGTCACCCTGACCTTAATCCTGTCTGGAACCTTATCTGCCTGCTCGACCAAAACGGCTGATCATTCCTTCCCGATGGCTTCGATGGATGGCATGCCCGCCGAAGTGCAATCTGCTCCCGTGACCGTGCAGCAAGCCTACCAGTTTGCCGCCGCCAACCCGGATGTGATGACCCAAATCCCGTGCTATTGTGGCTGTGGATCGATGGGCCACACATCCAATTACTCTTGTTACGTTTCCAGTGATGGCGCTGATGGCGGCATTACCTATGACAATCATGCCCTGGGTTGCTCCATTTGCGTGGACATCACCCAGGATGCCATGCGTATGCTCAAAGATGGCAAGACGGTGCCAGAGATCAAGGCTTATGTCGATCAGACCTACGCCAAGTACGGCCCGTCCAATATGCCGTAGCGAAGAGAATAGAGAAAAGAGAGCAGAGAATAGTGAAGCGGATCGTGGTCTCGTGGCTGATTTTAGGAATTGCAGCGTTACTTGTGGCGTTTGCGCCACTCAACTTTCAACCTGCAACATTAAAAGTTGAACGAGTTTTTCATGTTGAAGCCGGTAACTTCGCCTACACCCCCGCCATTCTCCACGTCAACCCCGGCGACAGAGTGACCATCGAACTGGCTTCCACGGATGTCGTCCACGGCCTGTATGTGGACGGCTACGATGTCAGCGTCACCGCCGACCCCGGCCAGCCTGCCATCCTGTCTTTCATCGCAGACCGCTCCGGAACCTTTCGTCTGCGCTGTTCAGTGACCTGTGGAGCGCTGCATCCCTTCATGGTTGGCAAGTTACAGGTTGGCTCGAATCTCTTACTTTTGCGCGGTGTAGGCTTGGCCTTTGTAGCACTTCTGGGAGTTTTCTTTATCCGTAAACCATCACTGGCAACTGAACACTGATAACTGGTTACTAGAATGAACCTTCTTCGTTACCCCTTCATCAAAACCCTGCTCGTAAACCGCTGGCCGCAGTTCATCATCATGGTTATCGCACTGGCGGGATTCCTGCTGGCAATCCTCTCCGGTCTGTTTGGGACGCCGGTCGGCAGCCGCAATTTCGGGATCGTTTTCGTTTGGATCGCCTGGTGGGCCATCTTGATG
The DNA here is from genome assembly GCA_016928525.1 of Anaerolineales bacterium. Next base: position 4,352 of record JAFGKO010000364.1, read on the forward strand.
CTGGTGGCAGTCCCATTCTTGGGGCGAGGTTGGTGCAGCATCTGTCCCATCCCGGCGCCGGGTGAGTGGCTCCAGCGTGGAGCCATGCTTGGCCCACGGGAGCAGATCAGGGGCTTGGGAAGACGCTGGCCGAACCGCTTCCGTAATATCTGGCTCCAAAACGGGACCTTCCTGCTGGTGGCGTTGTTCAGCACCGTCATCCTGACCCAACCTAAAATCACTGCCATCGTCCTGGCGGCTTTCCTGTTCGTGGCGGTCGGGGCCAGCCTGGTTTTCGAGCGACGGGCTTTCTGCCGTTATCTGTGTCCGGTGGGTGGCTTCATCGGGCTGTATTCCCAACTCGCTCCTGTTGAAGTGCGGGTGATCGACACCGCCGTTTGCGCTGCTCACACCGAAAAGACCTGCTACACCGGCAGCGCGGATGGCTTCGGCTGCCCCTGGGACGTGTTCCCGCCCGGCCTGGTCAAGAACACCTACTGTGGCACCTGCATGGAGTGCCTGTGCACCTGCCCGCACGACAACATTGCTCTCAACATCCGCTCTTTCGGCGCTGACCTGTCTGTGGACCGCAACCGAAAATTGGATGAGGCCTATAAGGCCTTCATCATGCTGGGGGCGGCGGCGATTTATTCGGCGGTTTTGCTAGGCCCCTGGGGAGCGCTCAAACTGGCGGCTTATTCGGTTGGGACGTTGCACTGGCTGGCCTACGCCGCTTCATTCTTAACCCTGATCCTGCTGGCGCTCCCCGGCATCTTCTGGCTGATGGTTTGGTCCGGGAAACGACTCTCCAACTCAACGGTGCCAATCAAGAAATTATTCATCGCTCAATCGTATGCTCTCGTCCCACTTGGACTGGCGGCCTGGGTCGCTTTCAGCCTATCGTTTGTTTTTGCCAATTTCTCCTACGTGCTGACGGCGCTTTCCGACCCATTCGGCTGGGGCTGGAACCTGCTCGGCACGGCGGGCCTCGGTTGGACACCCTGGTTGCCCGGCCTGCCCCCCTTCTTGCAAGTGGGTGTGTTGCTAGGCGGATTTATCTGGGCGGCGACCACCTCCCGCAAAATCGCGGCAGAAAAGGCCGATCTCGCTCAAGCCAGAAGATTATCCGCTCCTGTGATTGTCTTTTGCCTGGCATTCACCTTGACCTTGATGGGATTGCTGGTTGCATGAACGAGAAACTTGCCCGCATTCTCACAGCCATCTTTCTGTTGGGTGGCGCTATTGCCATCGGCGTTTCCTGGTGGCTGGGGCAGGCGGACACTGTCACCTTGTATGCCCGTATGCCTGAATCCGGCGGCTGGACGCCCGCCGACCTGACGGTTGCCGCTGGTGAGCCCCTGCACCTGCGCCTGACTTCGGACGATGTGATGCACGGTTTTGCCCTCGGCCAGAGCGACCGGCCCGCTGTGGACGTCAAACCCGGTGAGATGACCGATCTCACCCTGACTTTCGATAAGCCCGGCACCTACACCTTCTACTGTACCCGCTGGTGTGGTGCCAACCACTGGCGCATGCGAGGCACGATCACGGTGACTGGAGAAATGACAGAGCAACCCGTCGCACCGCCGCTGTACGTGCAGCTTGGTTTGGATATTGACGCTGCGCATGAAGCGCACATCATTCCGACAGAGAAACCGTCCGCACAACGGGGAGCAGACCTAGTGCTCGATCTGTCCGATTACCAATTGCAGGATTACTACCGCTCCCACAGCCCCGAAGAAGCCTGGCAGGATTTGCGGGATGATCCCAATATGACATCCTACTCCGACCAGCAGCTCTGGGATGCGGTCGCATTCATCTGGCAATCGAACACCACGCCGGAAGCATTGACCGAAGCACGGCAGCTCTATGCCCAAAACTGTGCCGCCTGTCATGGGGAGTCAGGAGGCGGGGATGGCGTCTTTAGCGGCGAACAGGTTCAGGGCGAAGCGGGCAGGATGGTTTCAGGGCATGAGATTGTCAGTCCCAGCGATTTCACCGACCCCCATCACATGCTGTCCACCAGTCCGGCGGCGCTGCAAGGCAAAATCCTGCGGGGCGGCATGGGCACGGGTATGCCGATGTGGGGCGTCATTTTCACGGAGGAACAGACCTGGTCATTGGTCAGTTATCTCTACACATTTCAATTCGAGGAGGTACGATAAATGAGCAAGAAGTTCAAAAACAGTAGGCGAAGAAAGCAGAAACAAACTGTTTCAACGCCAGTATTCATTCTGATGATCGGCGGAGCGCTTTTGTTGGCAGCCGGTATCCTGTTTGGTCTGCAGCGTGTTGGTGGTGACAATGACAGTGGCGGTGGGACACCTGCGCTGGCAGTGGATCAGGAAACTATCCAGTATGGCGATGTCAAATTCAATACCAACCTGACCTTTGAAATTAAGGTTACCAATACCGGCGATGGCACGCTCAAGTTCAAGGAAGATCCGTACATCGAAGTCCGGGAGGGCTGCTGACCGCCCAGCCTGGCCATCGGTTCGATGGTACTCAAACCTGGTGAAAGCACCACTATTCAATCTACTGTCTTCATGATGCACGAAGGCATGGACGGCCCGCACGATTTCGCTGTCCACATCAAAACCAATGACCCGACGCAGCCCGACAAGGTTGTTTCGGTACTCTCTAACTGGATACCCTGATATGAATAAGAGCGCTCCGGCATCAACCGCTTCCTGGCTGGCAAAGAACTGGTTTCTCGTGTTCGCCGTCGTGTACGGCCTGTGGGTCTGGACACCCTTCCTGCCTCCGCTTTTCATGCATCTGGGCTGGGATGGCCCCGCCAATGCGATTTACTTCATTTACTCGTTCTTTTGCCACCAGTTACCGGAACGCTCTTACTTTTTGTTCGGCCCCAAGATCAGTTACAGCCTACCCGAAATTCAGGCTGCTTGGATGGACACCGTCAACCCGCTGCTGCTGCGCAAGTTCACCGGCACAATGGAGATGGGGTGGAAAGTGGCCTGGTCGGACAGGATGATCTCGTTTTATAGCGGAGTCTGGTTGTTTGCTCTCGTCTGGTATCCGTTTCGTCGACAAATCAAAAGTTTGCCTTTGTGGGGATTGATCTTATTCCTGCTCCCGATGGCTGTAGACGGCGGGACGCACTTCATCAGTGACCTGGCAGGCATCGGCCTGGGATTCAGAGATTCCAATCTTTGGCTGGCTAACCTGACCCATTTCGCCATTTCTGCGAACTTCTATGCTGGCGATGCGCTTGGTTCCTTCAACTCCTGGATGCGCATTATCACCGGTTTGTTGGCTGGCCTTGGCCTGGTCTGGTTTGCGTTCCCGTATTTGGATACTGCCTTTTCGGAGTAGAATTGTCGTATGGAAAAAATACGCATCCTGCTGGCCGATGACCATGCCATCGTCCGGGCGGGCATTCGTCAGTTTTTAGAATCCGCCCCGGATATCGAAGTCGTGGCAGAGGCCGGGGATGGGGAACAGGCCATGTCGCTGATTCAGACCGAACGTCCGGATGTGGCGGTGCTTGACATCCAGATGCCCAAAGCGACCGGGATCGAGGTCACGCGCTGGGCGAAGTCCAATGCCCAGGGTGTCGGTATCCTGATCCTGACCGCTTATGACGACGACCCCTATGTGATGGCAGTCTTGCAAGCGGGGGCGAACGGCTACGTGCTCAAGACCGCTGCTCCGGATGACATCATCCAGGCTGTGCGGGATGTGCATTCTGGCAAATCGGTGCTTGATCCGTCTGTGACCGGGGCGTTGATGGCGCAAATGTTTCACAGACCTGAAACCCAGCCAGTGGAGCAACTGACAGATCGTGAAATGGAAGTGCTTCATCTTGTCGCCAAAGGTTTTACCAATAAAGCCATCGGCGTGCAGTTGAGCATCAGCGACCGCACCGTGCAGGGGCATCTGGCGCACATTTTTGACAAACTCCAGGCCGCCAGCCGCACAGAGGCTGTCATGCGGGCGGTTTCGCTGGGCTGGATTTCGCAGGATACCGGAACGTTAGCCGAATAGGTCCGATGCGTTCAGAAAAATTCCCAAAATTGAAATTCAATGTATTCTGGAAAGGTTCCACCCTGCAATTGTTGGGCGTGATCATCCTGCCGTTGGCGCTGCTGGTGCTGATTTTGGCATTGGGCAGTACCTGGCTGCACCAGCGCGCCATGCGAGACATGGTCGGCGAGCGGGACGAACTGGCAGTACGGGCAGCAGCGGGGGCACTGAGTACGGAAATCCATCACCGCACGGCAGCCGTGCAAGGACTAGCACTGCGAGCCAGCGAGGGCAGCGACCCTGCGGCGGAAGTGCTGGCATCTTACGCTTTTCTCGCTTCCGATTTTGATCTAGGGCTGGCGTTGTTTTCCCCAGAGGGGAAACTGCTTGGTTCTACGGGGGATGCAACGTTTTGGAAAACTCTGGAAAGTGAAGAAGAATTTTTTGCTCAGACAAGCCAGGCAGGCATGATCCGTGAATGGCAAATAGGCGAACAGCCTGTCATCTTGTTTGCCGCCATGTCTGCAAACAAAGACATGATTGCCGTGGGCGCGGTTACGGCGCAGGCTTTTTCCAAGCATGTGGTTGTGAACGTCCTGCCTGCCGAGCGGGAAGCCCGTATTTTTATCGTCAACCGGGAGCACACCATTGTTTACCAGAGCGGCTCGTCCATTTATGATGGCGATCCGGCTTATCATCCCGGCGTGGAAAATGCATTGAACGGGCAAAGTGGCACGTTTTTCATGAACAGCCAGGGTGTGGAGCATGTTGTCTCGTATAGTACGGTTCCGGTATTGGATTGGGCGTTGGTGATGGAGGAACCCTGGGAAGCAGTAGCCACGCCCGTGCTGGAAACCACCCGCATCGCCCCGCTGGTGCTGGTGCCGCTGCTTCTGATCACCCTGGCCGGATTGTGGTTCGGCGCACGGCAGATCGTCCAGCCGCTGCGTGACCTGGAACAGAAGTCTGCTTCGCTGGCCTGGGGCGATTTCAGCGGGATTGATGAGTCTGTTGGCGGTATTGCAGAAATCCGTCACTTGCAGGCAGAACTGAGCCACATGGCACAAAAGGTCCAGACGGCGCAGCGCAGCCTGCGGGACTACATCGGGGTCATCACCGACGCCCAGGAGGAAGAACGCCGCCGCCTGGCACGGGATCTGCATGACGATACTTTACAATCCATTATTGCACTCAAGCAAAGGGTCCAGTTGGCGCAAAAGAACGCCACGGATGAATCTTCGCAGAAATCCTTGAAGGAACTGGAAACCATTGCCGAGCAGACCATCGAAAACCTGCGTCGTACCACCCGTGCCCTGCGTCCGATCTACCTCGAAGACCTGGGATTGGTCACAGCGCTAGAAATGCTGACACGGGAGACAGAGTCCGGTTCAGGAGTCAAAGTCGCGTTCAGAAAACAGGGGAATGAAAAACGCCTGGCGGCGCCGGTTGAGTTGGCCCTGTATCGCATGGCGCAGGAAGCCCTCAACAATTTGTCTCGTCATGCGCAGGCATCACAGGCTAGCTTGAGTATTCGCTATCAGAGCGAAACCATAGAATTGGAAATTTCGGACAACGGTGTTGGCTTCCAGGCGCCCACCACCCCGGCGGATTTCGCCCCATCTGGTCACTTCGGGCTGCTTGGTATGTATGAGCGAGCCGACCTGATCGGGGCGCGGCTGGTCATCCGCTCAACTCCGGGGAATGGAACGTTTTTGACCATTCAGTTACCGTGGTCGCCGCAGAATTGAATAACCTGTCATACCCAGAAACAATAGTATCGCCATTTCATTGAGCATCCCACCCCACATGCGTACAGAGGGGAACTCCGTTAGATCTCCGGTAACCCGCACCAACAGCGACAGATGTAACAACATCAGATGGATGTAAAAAGCTGGGATGAAAGTGATCTGCACCTGAACGATAGCTGGGAAAATGATAGGCGCGTGGCCGAAGATCATCGACATGACAAATCCCACAAAAATGATGTGTAGCATCGCATCATAATATGGACCTGCATACTGTGCGCCAATCAGGAGCATCAACCCGCCCCCGATGATCAACCACAGGAAACCGGTAAACAGGCAGATAGCGATGTATCGAGTCAGGGCCGATGGGTGACGCAGATTGCGGGATGCGATGTCATTGGGTAGAAACCAAACCCCTAATGCCAGGAAGCCTAACCCGGTCAGGCGTGTGCCAGTATTCAGGTTCAAGACTGCCACTCCCGCACCGATCAAAATGAGCCCGGAGATGAACCCGAAAATGAGTACCTTTATGGTCGAAAGGCGCAGGATTCGGCTGAGTTCGAGGCGTTCGCCGGCGATGGTCAGGACGAGAAAAACCATCCACCAGAAAACCATCTGAAAAATGGGCATCCCTGTCACCCACAAAACATTGCCCACCAACCAGGCCAGACTCCCCGCAGCCATGACAGCCATGTGAGTTTTTGGCTCTCGTTTATACATGTAGATCAAAATCGCAACAATCATCAGGCTTCCAAGAGTAAAAAGAATCGCCCCAACCAAACCAGGCAAAGCAAGTAACACAATCCATCCAAGCCCGGTTAATATGGGTGGGCTAAACATCCACTTCCGGCGAATGGCAACAGCGCGTTCCAGTGGAATCAATGTGCCAAGAAAACCGCAAACCATCAACGGTCCATGCGCCATGACCAGGCTTGGAAAAGCCGGCAAAGTCACCCCAAGCGTACCAATCAAGCCCACAGGGCTGCCAGCAGCGCAATAAGTGAAAGTAAGACAAAGGGAAAATAACGTTTTTGAATTCTCATACCAAAATTGTATTTTGATTTGTCAAAAAACTCTTTGCGCTGGAACAAGGTGCAATAATCACCTGTGGCAAGAATTGGTTTTCAATCATATTTTTTACTTACTTTATCTGATTTGGAGTAAAATCCCATCATGGATATGGAAGTGCAGGATCTTGTGCGACAATCCAGCCTCTTTAAGGAAGTCAGCCCTGATTGTTTCAAGCAGGTCGTAGAAACCGGTGTTTCACGCTCCATAGAAGAAGGCGGTTTCTTCTTTATGCAAGGCGATCCCGCTACCCACGCTTATGTGCTGGTAGAGGGACGGGTAAAAATGATTCAAATCACACCCAATGGGCAGCAAATCACTTTGCGCATCATGACCCCGGGACAAACCTACGGTGGGATTGCATTGCTTAACCCGCGCGCCGGCTATCCGGCCACAGCCCAGGCTGAAGAAGACAGCACAGCGTTGGCCTGGGACACGCAGCATCTGCGACAACTGGTAGAAAAGGAACCCTCCATTTCACTCAATGTGATGAGTCTGATGCACGGATACATTTCAGAGCTTCAGGAACGCCAAAAAGCACTGGTGACCGACCGGGTGGAACAGCGGATCGCCCGTGTTCTGTTGAAACTGGCTGCACAGTCCGGGACGAAGATCGACGAGGGCGTGCTGATCGACCTGCCGATCACCCGCCAGGACATTGCCGAAATGAGTGGAACGACGTTATACACTGTCAGCCGGACCCTGAACGAATGGGATCGGGGTGGTCTGCTTGAGATTGGCAGGGAAAGAGTTGTTATTTGTGAGCCACATTTATTGGTAAGTATCGCGGACGACCTTGTAGAACAATAATAATTTAACCTGGCAGGCCCGGTGCAGGAATATCTGTATCGGGCTTTTTTATTTCCTCCTTGCGCCAGCGCAAGGACAGAACTCACTCCTTTGAATAAAATAACCATGTGAACAAAAAAAGGAGTGAACCATGAAAATTATTAAAACCCTGGTTGCGTCACTATTGCTTGGTGCTTTATTGATTTCCTGCGCACCCAGCATGGGCGTACCAGTAGATTCAGAGTACATCCTGACCACCGACTTGCGCGATGGCAAATTCGTTTACGTTGGTGTCAATGAAGATATCAGAGGGGTAGTTAACCCGACTTTGCAGGCTCAACCTGGCGAGAGAATCTTGATCACTTTGATCAATTCCGGCGATGGGTCGCACGATATCGTTTTCCCCGACCTCAATGTGAAATCTAACACCGTGGATAAAAAAGGCGACACCACTTCCGTCACCTTTACAGTCCCCGATAAAGAAGTATCGCTGACATATCAGGATTCCACCCACGCAAGGCTTGGAATGAGCGGTGTTTTATTAGTTGGCTCTGCAGTATCGTTGGTTAAATCAACAGGAGTCACCGTAGAATATACCCTTGAAACCGGCTTGGCGGATGGTAAGATGATCTTTACTGGAAAGGGCGGAGACATCGATGGCAAAATCAACCCGGATTTGAAGGCCAATGTGGGTGATATTGTCAAAGTGACCCTGATCAGCGGTGAAGGCGCGCAACATAACATATTATTTGAAGGCGCCAATGCGAAATCAGATGATGTTGTCGGGCCAGGGAACAGTGTCACATTGGAATTCACCCCGAGTCAGGATGGTACCTTTGCTTATTACTGCAACATCCCCGGGCATCGCCAGGCTGGTATGGAAGGTAAGTTCATTGTTGGATCAGGGACCGCCACTGCATCAGCCAGTGCCGGCAATACTTATGCTGCCTCTGGAACAATTGAGAATGTCTCTGTTTCCGCTGGACAAGCCGATGCAAACGCTGTGGACATCACCCGTGACCCCACTGACATCCCTGCTCCTATCGGTGACCGGGGACCTGAATCTGTGCGTGTCGATTTGGAAACGGTTGAACTCTCTGGGCAGTTGGCTGACGGCACTACGTTTACCTACTGGACTTTCAACGGCAAGGTGCCCGGTCCCTTCATCCGGGTGAGGGTGGGCGACACGATAGAACTCCATCTCAAAAATATGCCTGATAGCACAATGCCCCACTCCATCGACCTGCACGCTGTTACAGGCCCTGGCGGCGGGGCAGTTGCCACGCAGACCCAGCCGGGCGGCGAAACGATGTTTACCTTCCAGGCGCTCAAACCGGGGCTGTTCGTCTATCACTGTGCAACACCGATGGTACCGCAACATATCTCCAATGGAATGTATGGCATGATCCTGGTCGAGCCGGAGGGTGGTCTGCCCCCCGTGGATCGCGAATTTTATGTGATGCAAGGTGAACTATACACAGCCCAGCCGTTTGGCACGACCGGCTCGCTGACGGAAGACACCATCAAGCTGCTGGACGAGAGCCCCGAATACTTTGTGTTCAATGGCGCCTCGTTAGCGCTTGCCAGTGACACCCATGCCCTGCGAGCGAATGTAGGCGAAACCGTGCGCATCTTCTTCGGTGTGGGCGGGCCGAACTTCACATCATCCTTCCATGTGATCGGTGAGATCTTCGACCGAGTCTATGACCAGGCTTCGCTCACCACTGATCCAATGACCGATGTGCAGACTACTCTTGTACCGCCCGGCGGCGCGACGATGGTTGAGTTCAAGCTTGAAGTGCCCGGGCGATACATTCTGGTAGATCATGCCCTCTCCAGGTTGCAGCGCGGGTTAGCCGGATACCTATACGCTGAAGGTGACCCAAATCCGGAAGTCTTCAATGCTGAAGTCAACAGCGGCGATTGATCTGAAGAGGTTATCAAACATAGGGATACCTGATGATTTCATCTACTATTCCGGTCGCAGATTTACTGACTCGTTACCCGCTGGCAGCAGCCCTGTTTATAGAGCTCCGCGTGGATTGTATTGGGTGTTCTATGAACCGATTTTGTACCCTGGAAGAGCTTTGCAAGTATTATGATCTTGATATGAAAAAGATAATTGACAGTACCCAGAAACAAGTGAAGTAATAGACAAGATTGAATGCAACGCGATGGCCTATCCTATTTGTTTGAATAGGATAGGCCATTTTGCTTATATAGAAATAGGCGCAAAGCCACTGGGTGATCTGGATGCAACGGACTATACTGGATGATGGAATGACATGAAAGGAAAAGAACGCTATGGATAAACACAACATGCACGACATGCATGATCAACACGAAGGCCACGGGGATCACTCCGACCACGATATGCACGATCAACACGTGGAATATGATAGGCAAGCGATGAACCACGAGGATCACTCTGAACATAAAATGCAGGGAATGAACCGCGAAAGTCACGATGCTCACAGCGGACATGCTGGTCACGGCACGGATCATACCGGCCATGAGCAGATGTTCCGCACCCGTTTCTGGTGGAGTCTGCTGCTGACCGTCCCGGTGCTGCTATACAGCTCCGCCCTGCAAAGCTGGCTGGGCTTCAGTATGCCGGCCTTCCCCGGCAGCAACTGGATCCCCTTCATCTTCTCGCTGGTCATCTTCGGGTATGGCGGTGTGCCCTTCCTGAAAATGGCCGTACCCGAAATCCAAGACCGCAAGCCCGGCATGATGACGCTCATCTCGCTGGCAATCTCGGTCGCCTTGGTCTACAGCCTGCTAGCTCAACTGACCGCTCTCGGTGAAGGCTTCTTCTGGGAACTTGTCACGCTGATCGACATCATGCTGCTCGGTCACTGGCTGGAGATGCGCTCCGTGCGCCAGGCTTCGGGTGCGCTGGACGAACTGGCCAAGCTGATGCCCGACGAGGCAGAACGCATTGAGGAAGACGGCTCCACCAAAACTGTCTCAGCCGCATCGCTCCGGACCGGGGACCTGCTCCTGGTCCGGCCGGGGGCAAGCGTCCCGGCTGACGGCGAAGTAACTGAGGGCCAATCCAGTTTGAACGAATCTATGATCACCGGCGAATCGCGCCCGGTAAAGAAATCGGAAGGCGACAAGGTTGTTGCCGGGACAATCAACGGCGACGGCAGTCTGCGGATACAAGTCACCGCCACCGGCGACGAAACTGCCCTGGCAGGCATCATGCGCCTGGTGGATCAAGCCCAGAAGTCCAAATCAAAGACCCAGCTTTTGGCGGACAGAGCCGCTGGCTGGCTGTTCTATGTGGCCCTAAGCGTGGCGGCTTTGACCGCGGTTGCCTGGGTCATTGCCGTTGGTTTCAATGTCGAAGTCTTGAAGCGCGTTGTGACCGTACTGGTTATCGCCTGCCCGCATGCCCTGGGATTGGCCGTTCCATTGGTTGTAGCCATTACGACCGCGATGGGCGCCAGCAACGGCATCCTGGTTCGGGATCGTCTGGCGCTGGAAGCCGCTCGTGAAATTGATGTGGTCGTTTTCGACAAAACTGGCACGCTGACCGAGGGCAAGTTTGGCGTGGTAGGGATAAAAGCTGCGGACGGCTGGAAAGAAGACGACGCCCTGGCCTTGGCCGCCGCCATCGAAGGCGACTCTGAACACCTGATCGCCCAGGCCATCCGCCGTGCCGCACAGGATCGTGGGCTAGAGCTGCCCGCCATCAGTGCTTTCTCTGCTTTGAAGGGGCGGGGTGTGCAAGCCAAACGCGATGGACAAACCATCTACGTTGGCGGGCCGCGCTTGTTGGAGATGCTCAAGCTGACACTATCTTCTGAATTCGAATTGTTTACCCAATCTGCTGGCGAGAAATCACAGAGTGTGATCTATCTCACCACACAAGAACAAATTGTTGCCACCTTTGCCGTGGCAGATGTCATTCGCCCGGAGAGCAAACAAGCCGCGCAGCGCCTGCATGAAATGGGCGTGGAAGTGGCTATGCTGACCGGCGACAGCCGTCCCGTGGCTGAAGCGGTGGCTGCCGAACTTGGCATCGATCATGTTTTTGCTGAAGTGCTCCCGGAACATAAAGATCAGAAAGTGGTTGAACTCCAGAAACAGGGCAAGCGTGTGGCGATGGTCGGCGATGGCGTCAATGATGCGCCAGCCCTGACGCGCGCGGACGTGGGTATTGCCATCGGCGGTGGTACAGATGTAGCAATTGAGTCTGCAGGGTTGATCCTGGTCCAGAGCAACCCGCTGGACGTGGTCAAGATCATAGCCTTGAGCCGGGCCAGTTACCGCAAGATGATCCAGAACCTGTGGTGGGCGGCTGGCTACAACATCATCGCATTGCCACTGGCTGCGGGCGTGCTGGCGCCCTGGGGCATCCTGCTCTCCCCGGCAGTGGGGGCGCTGCTAATGTCGGTCAGCACAATCGTTGTAGCCATTAACGCACAATTGCTGCGACGAACTGTTTTATTTGCATAAAAAAGGAGTATTGAAATGATGGGATTTGGTTTTCTGTCTATGTTGTTGGTGATTGTATTACCGATTGTGGGTATCGTAGCTCTGGTGGTCTGGTTGGTCAATTCCAACCGGCAGGGGAATCTATTCAGCCAGAATCCGCCGTCCGAAAAACGGGAGCAGGCTGAAGGTCAAGGAACGAAGCGCACTTGTTTACATTGCGGTGCGGGTTTGGAAGATGGCTGGACACATTGTCCGCAATGCGGGGCGCCAGTCGACTCCTAAAAACAACCTTATTGAAACCTTCAAACAAGCTTTATCAATCCTTGATAGAGCAAGATTAAACTACAAGTGTAATTTAGATATAAATACTCGCATTACAAGGAGAAAGAATGAATAAGACACTTCAAACAATTTTGATTGTATCCGCCGTTTTGGTGTTGGGCATTGGCCTGTTCTTGGGCGGGATGTTCTTCAATCGCATGCAGGGGTGGAACAGCTACGGCCCGGGCGGGATGATGGACGGCTATGCCCCTGGGAACGGACAGGGTTATGGCCCTGGTGACATGATGGACGGTGATGGGCGTGGGGTTGGTCCAGGCGGGATGATGGGTGACGACTATGGCCCAGGCAACATGATGGGCAGCGGCTATGGCTACGATGGTCAGGTCAATGTTGAGCCGCTCAGTGTGGCAGAAACCGAACAGGCCGTGCAGGATTACCTGGCCTACTATAAAGATGATGATCTCGCAATCAAGGAAATTATGATCTTCGATAACAATTCCTATGCCATCATTACCGAGAAAAGCACGGGCATTGGCGCCTTTGAATTGCTGGTTGACCCGGTAGCCAAGACAGCTTACCCAGAATACGGCCCAAATATGATGTGGAACCTGAAATACGGGATGCACAGTGGTTATGGCATGATGGGCGGTGGCGGTATGATGGGCAATTACCAACAATCACAGAATGTTGATGCTGAAATGCCGGTTAGCGCAGAGGAAGCTGCAAAGTATGGCCAGGATTATTTGGACAAATACCAACCGGGTGTTACAGTCAGCGAAGAAATCACCCCTTTCTATGGCTACTACACCATCGACCTGGAAAAAGACGGACAGATCGTCGGGATGCTGAGTGTGAATGGCTATGATGGACAGGTCTTTTATCACTCATGGCATGGAACGTTCATCGAGATGAATGAAGAATAAACTAAACCAACCAAAAATCCGAGGAACCACGTGCCTCGGATTTTTGCATTAATTCCAAGGAAGCATCATGAAACCACAAATTATGACCCGCCGCGATTTCCTGCGTTTGAGTGGACTAAGCGTAGCCACGCTATTCGCAGGAGGCGGATTTGCGAGTTTTTTTAGCAGTTGCGCAACTCCTGGGCAGGCGATTGCTGCTACTACACCAGTTACACTATCTTCGGGAAGTGTTCCTAACCTGGAGATCGCCCTCAGGGCGGTCCCTGTTGAAATGCAGCTTATCTCCGGCGAAGCGACCCGTGTCTGGCAATATCAGGGCGAAGTCATCAGTGGCCCTACCGAGGCGCTTACTGCTCTTCCCAACTCCTACCTGGGACCGACCATCCGGGCGCAGCGCGGCCAAAATATGCGCATCCATTTCACCAATGATCTGCCAGAAGAATCGATTATCCACTGGCATGGCCTGCACGTACCAGAATCGGCTGATGGGCATCCCCGTCTGGCGATTGCTCCCGGAGAAACTTACACATATGAGTTCACTGTTGCTGATCGGGCAGGAATGTATTGGTACCACCCTCATCCCCACGGGCGTACTGGTCCGCAAGTGTATGGTGGGCTGGCAGGGTTATTTATCGTCACCGATGAAGAAGAACAGGCGCTGGGCCTGCCGTCCGGTGAATATGATGTACCCCTGGTAATTCAAGACCGTCTTTTCGATGACAAAAACCAGCTGGTTTACGGTGGCAATGGGATGATGGATCAGATGATGGGTTTTCTGGGCAATCGTCTGCTGATCAACGGACAGACTGATTTTGGTCTTTCGGTTGCGACACGCCCGTATCGCCTGCGTTTGTTGAACGGGTCGAATTCGCGCATCTATAAACTGGGCTGGGAAGACGGTTCTCCATTAACGGTTATCGGCACCGATGGCGGATTGCTGGAGGCTCCGATGCAAAAAGAATACATCACTCTGGCTCCGGCGCAGCGGTTGGATTTATGGGTGGATTTCAGTGATCGGACAGTTGGTGAGCAGGTGCGTCTGGTCAACCTGCCTTCTGCCGTTCCTGATGGAACTGCCTTCCCGGTGTTGAATATCAAGATTGAACGAAATGAGCGTGGAACGGAAGTGTTGCCGGAAAAACTTTCGAGCATTTCCCGCTATAGCGAAACTGAAGCTGCCAATCGGCGTTCACCACGTGATTTCACACTATCAATGGGTATGGGGATGCGTTGGATGATCAATGGTCGCACTTTTGAAATGGAGGATGTCGCCAGAGACGAAGTTGTTAAACTGGGCGATCTGGAAGCATGGCAATTTACCAATCAGGCAGGTGGCGGAATGGGGATGATGGGTGGTATGGCCTTGCCGCATCCGATGCACATTCATGGGTTGCAATTTCAGGTTGTGGAACGGGAAGTTGATACTTCTGGCCGTGCGGCCCGGGAAACGCTCAGTTCCGGATTTGTGGATGAAGGCTGGCATGATACTGTTCTAGTTATGCCGGGCGAGCGTGTCAAAATCTTGCTCAAATTTGAGGACTTCGAAGGGTTGTATTTGTATCACTGTCACAATCTTGAGCACGAAGATATGGGCATGATGCGTAACTATCGAGTTGAGGCTTGATCCGCACTTTGCCAGGGCTGGTTTTCTTTCAAGGAGACCAGTCCTGGCAATCCAGTTATATGAAGATAAATCCCCTTGTACGACAAAATCTATATGAAACAATCGCAAAATGATTTGATTTTCGTATGTTAAAGCACATAAATATCGTCGTTAAAAATCTTAGTTCCATCCTTCGTCATGCTCTCTGGGGAGAGCGTTACGACAAATGCGATGATTTACTGTCGCCAAGCCCACCTAAAGAACGGATCAAGGCATCCATAATTTTTATGGACAGGAATCCATATGCAAAAACGTGCGACACTCTTCTTCAGTCAATGTGCGTTCTACCCGTGACCGTGCCAAATTGAGCAAACCATCCAGTCGCAGCTCGTGAGTACGTACCGTCCCATCTGCGCCGGCTGTAGCGAGTTGATTGCCATCCGGGCTGAACGAAACCCCAAAGACGTTGCCGTTATTGCCATACAAACTAGCGATTTCCTCTCCAGTAGCGACATTCCAGACTTTGGCAAGCCGGTCGAAACTGGCTGAAGCCAGGTGCGTGCCGTCCCTACTAAAGGCGAGACGTAAGACAAGTCCGGCATGACCGGACAGGGTGCGCAACTTCTTTCCAGCTTCAACATCCCAAAGCGTGATAACCCCATCCTGATCGCCCATTGCCAGTAGATTTCCATCTGGACTAAGCGTCACTCCAAAAATATCCTTTCCGTTTCCGGAAAAGGTTTCTAATTCTTGACCCGTTGAAGCATCCCACATTCTCACATAATCATCGTCCCCGCCAGTGAAGACATATTCACCGTCCGGGCTAAAAGCAATCCCAACCAACAAAACCGGAGCTTGATGGCCTTTAAAAGTGGTGATTTCCCCGCCGTCAGAAATATCCCAGACTTTTGCCGTTCCATCCCAACTGGCACTGGCAAGATGCGCACCATCGAGACTAAAGGCAAGCCCGACCACCATGTTGGTGTGTCCAATCAGTGTTTCCAAAATATCCCCTGTTTGGCTGTTCCATAGTGTTATGGTTCCATCCAACCCGCCGGTAGCGATTTGTTCTCCATCAGGGCTAAAAGCAAGCCCGGTAAACCCATCCGTGGGAGCATCCCCTTTGGACAGAGTCAGCAGTAATTTACCTGATTCCGCATCCCATATTTTTGCAGCACCATCCACACTGGCAGAAGCCAGCAGACTTCCATCCGGGCTGTATGAAACATCCCAGACAATATCCTTATGACCGGCTATTGTGAGCAATTCATGTCCCGGGGTTGCATCCCAAACCCTGATCGTTTCATCGTATCCTGATGTTGCAATCCGTTTTCCATCCGGGCTGCCGGCTACACCAACCACTGTGCTCTTATGCCCCGCCAATGTGAGAAGCTGCTGACCTGAAACAGAATCCCATACGCGGGCAGTGCCATCCTGGCCAGCCGTAACCAGTGTTCCATTCGATAAAAAGTCAATGCTATATAAACCGGATAGACGCGGCAGGTTCAATAGCTCCTGCCCTGTTGCAGAGTCCCATACTTTGACACTGCCATCCTCGCTGGCTGCAGCTAAACGGGTATCATTCGGGCTGAAGGCGACGCGATGGATAATTCCTCCTAAAGGGAAAGCATATCTTTCGTCACCGCTTCCAGAATCCCAAACCCTGACAACACCTTCGTCACCACCAGTTGCCAACAGGTACCCATCTGGACTGTAAGCGATCGCTTTGGCAGGTTGTTCTTCACTTCTTATAGACAAGATCTCAGTTCTTGTAGCAAGATCCCAAATTTTGGATTTCCCATCCATATTTGCCAAGGCCAAGTGCTTACCATCCGGACTGAAACTGATTTGTCCAACTCCAAGGTTATAACCAATGTCCGTACCAACAGATTGGCCGGACAAAGTGTAAAGTTTTTTGCCACTCATGGTATCCCAAAGAATGACTTGAGTCACCCAGGCGGTGGCCAAGATCTTTCCATCTGGACTGAAGGCTACACTGGAAGAGGTTTCCCCCGAGTCATTTTCAAGGGCAAAAAGCAGTTGGCCTGAAACTGCATCCCATATTTTAGCAGTGCCATCTTCACCAATGCTCGCAATCCTGGTTCCATCCGGGCTGAAGGCCACATCGACAGCCCCCCGGGCATGCGCATGCGCCGTAAAGATAGAATGCAATTCCGGCAAGGCACGATGTAAAGCATTACGTGCTTCAAGTGTGTCCATTTCATTAATGGCTTGTAATGCTAACAAAACACTGCGCTCTGAATCAATTTGCAGGTTGTTTCCGGATGCTGCAGCCAGTTCCCGCGAAGTGGCAAGGTGTTCTGCTTGAGTTGCCCTTTGCCCAAAACCTAACGCAATCACAGCAAGAATCCCAACGATTAAGAAGGCAATCGTTAAGTAGACTGCGCGCTGCCGGAGTCTGCGGTTGGATTGGATTTGCTCCTCAGCGCGAGCGCGTTCATTTTCAGCCAGTTTTCGCGCAGCTTCCAGTTCACGCTGCCGCTGGGCTTCGCGCTCGACAGCCTCCTGATTTGCGAGGGCATGGGAAGCATCCAGGAACGAACGCTCCAAAAGGTTCAAATCTTCCTCATGTGCATAAGACCATTCGATTGCCTGAGCCAGCCGCGCACCGCGATAGAGTACACCCGGGTCGCGACCAAGTGATTCCCAATCCTGTGCAGTCTCGGTCAAGTGGCGGTGCAGGCGCAAGCCTTCCCGGTTTTCATCCAGCCAGTTGCGCAGCGTCGGCCATTCGCGGATCAGGGCTTCGTGTGCCACCTCAGCAGCCTCTTGGTCAGTGGTGATCAGGCGCGCATCTGCCAGGGTCATCAGTACTTCATGGACCTGTTCTCTGTCTTCTGGCCGGGAGGCAAGTTCGTCAAAACTAACCCGCCGCCGGGTATCGGCTGTGGTTGCATCATCGCCGAGTTCTGTCAGGCGCAGAAAGATTTGACGTGCAATTATGCGTTGCTCCGGGTCCAACTGATCTTGGAATACAGCCTCCGCTGTTTCAGCGATCGCGCCACGGATACCGCCTGAAGCAGTGTAACCACTGAGAGTAAGTTTGTGCCCGCGGCGGCGTTGCCAGGTAGCAAGCAAGGCATGGGAGAGCAAAGGAAGCGCGCCCGGTTCGGGGGCGCGGCCTGCTTCTGCCCCCACATCATGAAGCAGCAGATCGACCAGTCCCGGCTCAAGCTCCCAATGCCCCCTTTTTGCCGGCTCTTCGATGGCACGGCGCAATTCTAAGGTCGTCATGGGACCAATATATTCTTGATGTTTCGAGAGCGCGCGGCGTAGCAGGTCGAAACGCGCACAATGGGCATAAAAATCTGCGCGCAAAACAAGGATAATGATAGCCGTCCCATCCGGCTGAAGAACTGCAGTGAGCAGATTTTCAACGAAGGCATTCTGTTCTGTCTCGCTACGGCATAGGGTAAATAATTCTTCGAATTGGTCAACAACAAGCAGAATATGAGCAGCACCTGTATCCTGAGCAATACGATTAAAAGCTGAGCTTAAGGCTAGCGGTTGACGAACAAGCTCATCAACGAATTTTCTTAAAGATAAACCCCGGTTTGCATTTCCTAGCAGACTTGCAGCCAGGACATCCAACGGATGTGCGGTAGGCGTCATCACATAAACAGGCCATCCAGACGAGGGTTGCCGCCATCTTAAAGCCGGTATCAAACCGGCTCGTACCACCGACGACTTACCACTGCCTGAGGCGCCAACAACCGCCAGAAATCGTTGGCTCGATTTCAAGCTGGCATTGACATGATTTATAAGAGTTTCCGTTACAGCTCAACCGTCAAAAGCAGCAATAAAAGCTGGTGAAAAAGGAGTACCAGTCAAAGCCTGATAAAGTGCATCCAGGATGGGTTGCCCATTCTTGCGGGCAGTTGAGATATAACTGCGCACCTGGCAGAAGACCTGCGAGCCATTCTCGCTGCGGAAGCCACCAGACACCTTCTGCTGCACCTTGACCATGCGGATATCCCGCTCGGCCAGATTATTGTCAAACGGCACCTTAAAATCATACATAAACGCCAGCACTTTGAGCTTGTGATCTCTCAGGCGATCCAGCAGGTTCTTTGCCACGCTTTGCTTGACCCGGCCGCGCTTCTTGGGTTGTTCTTCAGTCGGCTGGGGCAGCGGATTAGCTAACAAGCCTTGTGTGACAATCTGGTCGTAGCGCAACTCAAAAGCGGCGACCTGTTCGGCGGGCAGGGCTGCCTGGCCGATGAGTTTAGCGCTTTCAACAGCTTGTTTGATCTCCAACAGCAACTGAAGCATCACACTGGCCCAGTTCTGCAGATAGCGCTCCACCAGGAAGATCAACTCGCGTAGGAGATGGGCGTTGCACAAGGCATGTTTGGCTGCCAGGTACTTCAGATAGGCCTTCCAGAAGTCGTGAATGCACCAGCCGATGCGCTTGGGCAGAATCCCGATTTTATCCATTGCTTCTGATCCCCGTTTCGCATGGATCTCGTAGTAAGTGGCTTGCTCAGTACTGGCCGAGTGCAGCCACTGCAACTTCCCGCCCACCCGCATACCGGTTTCATCGAATCGCACGGCTTCTTCGGTTTGGATCAAGTGTGCTTTGACTTTCTTATTCACTGGCTCTACCCGCTTGGCCACTTCCGCTGCCGCAGCCACTACTGTCCCTTCCGACACTGGCTGTTGGTATAACTCCGCAATGATCTCCGTCGTACGATCCAACGGGATGAAATGGTATTCGTTGAAGTACACCATCTGCGCTCGCAGTCGTGGCCCATACTGCGTTTTCTGGGTAACACCTGCCGGAAAGTTGGCTTCGTTGACCTCCCCGCATTGCGGACAGCTCTTGATCTCAGCCTGATGCTCGGTCACTTCCAATTTCACCGGCGGAACTTCAAATACCTGCCGCTTTTCATATCCCTGTACTTCTACCCCTTCCAACGAAGCCTGGCAATGATGACAATTCCTCACCACATGTATCTCAACATGATCTGGCTTGGCGACTGGTTCCAACCGATATCCGATATGTCCAATCTGACCGCCACTTTTCTTCCCACTCTTATGCCGCAACCCATGCTTGCGCACTTTCTTCAGTCCATCACTCGTTGGCGGCTGACTGCTGTTATGGCTGTCTTTATTCAAGCGGTCTTCAAGCACTTGTATTCTACCTTCCATTGCTCGGCTCTTTGCCACCAACTTCTCAAACAAAACCACCACAGCCTCTTCCCCTTCTCGATAGGCGGCTCGTACTTCGTCTTGTGTCGGCAAATGGAATTCGCTCATCGTCTCTATCATATCTGGCGTTTGTATGACCTACACTAATCTTTCGTTAGAACCCATTTCGGGCTGAGTAGGAACGAGTTTCCGTTAATTCTTCCCGCCCGAAGAACCACTCGGCATCAGACTCGTCGAAGTAGTAAAGGCCCTTGTATGGTGGAAGCCCGGCAGCGGGCGCATCTTCTCGACGGACGGCTGCTGCCAGTTCCAGCAGCCTGACGGCGACTTCCGGTTGGTCCTCCGCGTGCAAGGCAGGGATGAAACGGGCTGTCAGGGTTGCCAGGTCTGGCAGGCGTTCATTTTGCTCCAGGCGGGAAATTTGGGCGTCACTGTAACCAACGGCTATGGACAATTCACGTTGTGTCAGCCCTGCTCTGCGACGCAGGTATTTGAGCATGTCCCCAAAGGTCGTGAATTGGTCAAGAGCAATTCGAGTGCTGGAAACCGGCATACAGTCTCCTTCTCATCAAAAATATGGTGATCTTCCACTAATTGCATCGTAATTGAACATCAAAATCAAATTGAATATCTCCCGGTCAATACTTCATCTGGTCGTGCTTGAATCTCGATTTCAGTGCGAAGTTCTTTCATGCTTACTCCCTTCCCAAAACAAGACTTACAGCCTCCAGCAATAGTATAGAACTTTTTCGTACCAAATGGTTAAGTTTGTCAAAAATTGTCAAGAATTGTCAAATTTTTCAACTGATTGAATGCTATGCTGAATTTGATGTTTATGCTCGCTTGAACCATAGAGATTGTTCGGAGGTGATGCCAAAAAAATCAAATTCAACTCGTATACCCGAAGTTCTATATATCCGCCACTTGATGACGGAACTGCTGCAAAACTTGCTAATCAGTCTAAAAAATCTATTCGATGGCCCTAAAGCTATCAAGGAGAAGAAATGAATAAGATAATTTCAATTACCCTCTTTGCCATCCTGGTGGTGAGCGTTGTGGGGTGTAGTGAGCAGGCAGTTCCACCCGCTCCCACACCAACGAACCCACCAACCCCAAAGCCCCAAACGACCAGTGAAATCGTCCAGGATATGATAACCCGCATGAATGCTGGCGATATCGAAGGATCCCTGGCTTACTTCGCCGATGACGCCGTTGCCTACATCATCGGCCTACCGCCTACCGGCATTGAAGTCTATGCCGGAAAAGAGCAAATCCGCGCCCTGTGGCAGGATAGCGTCGACAACCACTTCCAGTGGGAAACCGAGATCAAATCGGCCAATGGAAACATTGTTCTTGTCCAGGCGAAGACCTGGCACGATTTCACACGCCAGCTTGAAGTGGCACCGCTCGAATATATCGATGTCTACGAAGTCAAAGATGGGAAGATCACCGCCTACGGGACAACCATCACGGCTGATGCGCTTGCAAGGTTCATGCCTGCCTTTGAAGAAGTAGTGCCACCAGAAGATCCCGTGCCTTCGCCTGAACAGCCTGTATCCGAAATGTCGGTCACCATTACCGGTGGAACTTGCGCGATCGATCACCCGGCACCGCTTCAAGCTGGAGAGATCAAGGTGACCCTGAATATTAAGGATCAAAACAAGGATCTATATGCCTTGACCCTGTTTACCCTGAATGACGACAAAGACATTCTGGACCTGATGGCATCCACCATTGGGATGCCACCCTCCTGGGCAGACATTTTATTCATGGAAGAGCTGGAACCTGGCAAGAGCGTAAACTATACCTTCACGGTTGAAAAGGGACCAGTCTACATGATCTGCTGGTCCAAGCCGCCAGACTTGCCCATCGGAAATGCAGGGCCTATTGAAGTGAGAGAGTAAGGTAAGCAACCTGAACAAAACACTTCAAATAGAATCCCAACTCTAAATTTTCTAAAAGCATCTGCTCAAAAACTACCAGAGCAGATGCTTTTGGAATTCATTTTTTTGTGGTCATACCGTTACACAAGGATGTGTTTATCATGAAATGAGGTGCAAAGGTAATTAATCAACGTCTACAAGATCAGCGAGGAGCAGCTGGTCGGGAATTTGTGGATGCTCAACATCGATCGTTTTCTTTTTCAAGATTTGGTGAGATTAAAGATAGGCAAGTTATCGGTAGCGCCTCGTGGGCAGGATTTGGATAATTTCATAAGCGGTGAACCCAAAGGCTAGAACCAACTCAATTTGGCGTTGTGAATTCCACGAGTTCGTTGTAAGCTTTGTTTGGCGAAAATATTCACGGAAATGATTCTGGCTCCAACTGGAAATCTAAAACTCGACAGGTGCATGGCTGTAACCAGCAGCTCTGTCGCTTTTTTGTTACTAAAAGTTGATCGGTTTTAGCGCACTATCCAGGAGTGGGAACAACACCGATCTGTTGTAAAAATCCCAACATATCGCCGTATTCCCATTGTTCCACAATCTTGCCATCCTTGAAATGGTAAATGCTGCAACCTGAAAATTGGACTTGTTTGCCTGTTGCAGGAATACCCAAAGACTGCAATGTGCCTGTATGAACACCTTGCCAACTCCAATGCGCTATCGCCGTATCGCCTTCAACGACAAGTTCGTGAATGGTTGACTTGATATCCGTGAAAGCAGCCAGTGTGTCCCTGTCGCCCTGGATGTTGGCTTCCTTGCCTGAGACAGGCGGAAACGGCGCACGTTGGAATACAATTTCATCGGCATAGAAGTTGTAGGCTTTGTCTAGTTCTTTCGTATGCCAAGATGCGTCGTTCATATCGCGTATAGTGGATTTCATTTCTTCGGGATTCATCGGATACCTCCATATCCGTTTGGTAGATTTGCCGATCCTTGTTGTACCACCAACAGGTATTGGCCTTAACTTATTCGCGGGTTGCCTGCTCGCCCTTGCTCTTCAACAACCCGGTGAATCCGGCTACAACCAGCATTGGCCGTTTATCCTAATCCAATCCCATCTCTGGGATTGGCGGGATCTGCAGGTCATATAACCAGGAGTCAAAGAACCCACCCAACGCCTGGCCGCTTACTTCTTCCGCGACTGAGATAAAGTCAGCGGTACTGGCATTTCCATAGCGAAAGCACTCGGTGTACGTGCGTAATATCTTAAAAAACACATCATCGCCAACACGCAAACGCATGGCGTGGAATGCCAGCGCGCCCCTGTCAAAAATGACACTTGTGTACAAATTGGTCGAGAGAGGGTTGCCGGGAGGGTTCGGCGTGAAGGCTTGGAATGGATAAATGCTGCGAACTTTTGTGTCTATCGCATTGGCGCCCTCATTGTGTTCCAGCCACAACCACTCGGCATAGGTGGCTGCCCCTTCCTTGAGCCAGATGTCCTGCCAGTTCTTCAGGCTGACACTGTTGCCGAACCACTGGTGTGCCAGTTCATGTGCGATTACGTACTCATTCAGGGAATATTCTTCCTCTGTATGCTGCGAAAGCGTCTGGGTTTCCATTGCACCAAATTCATCTATATCAACAATGACCGTTCCATATGCCTCGAAAGGGTAAGGGCCGAAACGCTCGCTAAAGAAAGCCAGCATGTCTGCGGTCGGATCAATGACAGCTTTTGAAGATTCAGGGAAATCAGGTGGGAGGTAGTTGCGGATAAATACGCCATCTGGTCCCTGCTCGGTTTCGACCACATATTCGGCAATGTTCAATCCAACTACATAACTCGCCATTGGCTGCGCGGCCTCCCAGATGTAGGTCATTGTGTCACCATTGTCCAGTTCACCTTGCAGGAGACCATTGGCAGCAACTACGTAGGGTCTGGGAACCGTAATTCGAAACGTGTAGGCCGCTTTATCAAGGGGATGGTCATTGACCGGGTACCAGTTGGCTGACCCCGCAGTCTCACTGGAAACGTAAACCTCGTTTTCATTGTTGTGATGCCAGCCTGAAAACCACCATATGCCAGGCGAAGGAGTTGCTTCCGGTGAACCACTATAAGTAATGGTAACTGTGAAAACATCTCCGTCATCTATCGGCCGGGCCGGTGTAATCGTCAGCTCGCGTTCATTTTGCAGATATTTTGCTTTCCGCTGGTTGACCGTGACACGCTCGATGGTCAGCCCGGAAAAATCCAGGTTGAAGGCGCTCAACGGCTGCGTGGCCTGAGCTTCTATGCTGCAATCGCCGGAGAGCGTATTACTTTGAGGGTCGATCGACAATTCGAGCGTGTAGTGCAGGACATCGTAACCACCGTTCCCTAATTGCGGATAATACGCGTCTCCTATGCCTTCCGCCCCTGCTGGATAGGAGGCTGGACGGCAACTCACCAACCACAGTATGATGAACACGAGAACAAAGGTTTTTCTGATCATTTTTCCTGTTAGCGGTGCACCAAATGTAAGAGTCATAATTCCTTGTCTTTCTTCTCCTAAGCTTGTGGGATACCATAATAGACCTCTTGCAAAAGTCAAGAAATTAACATGCTCTAGGCGGCATCCTCGCCGCCGGGGACGGCGACGAGAGCACTTATGCAAGAGGTCTAATAAGCGGAAAAACCGCTGTTTCTTACTCAGGCCGCGCTTTCGCAGATAAGTTTTGGCAATGTTGTACTTCGATGTGTTGTGCGATGTGCTCGATAAAAAAGCTGCCTCCGCGCGTAGGCTACAATTGCTAACATACTGTACAGCAAAACCTTGTCCAATTCAAGATGAAGTTTTGTCATCTGAAAAGGACAATACAGAAAACCTGACAGGTCTCAAAGAGAGACCGCCGGGGTAGCGCCTTTGTCCACACCAGCATCTTATTCTTCAAGGCTATTGTAAGACCTGTCAGGTTAAATCTCTTTACATCGCCTCGTGCACCAGCTCGATCAAATCCTTGACCTGCAGCCTGCTCTCGTACCCCGTGGTCTTGACCGCATCCCGGTACATGGTCACATCTTTGGGGCAGGCTACCACCAGCGCTTCGACGCCGTTAAATGCCACGGCTTCACGGATGCGGGATTCGCTGGGGCGCTCGCTCACCTGGCCTTCTTCCATCCAGATGCGGCCGCCGCCTGCGCCGCAGCAGGTTGCCCGGTCGGCGTGGCGGGGCATCTCGACCAGTTTGCAGCCCGTCGCGACGATGACCCGCCGGGGGGCGTCGTAGACCTCGTTGTAGCGGCCCAGGTAGCATGGGTCGTGGTAGGTGACGGTGTAATCCAGTTTTTTGGATAACTTCAGTTTACCAGCGGCAAGCAGATCGTCCAGGAGCGAGGCGTAGTGCAGCACTTGATGCCGGGTCCGCCATTCTTCAGGATATTCGTTGTGCAGGGTATTGAACGAGTGCGGGTCGGTCGTCACCACGGTTTCGAACTGGCAGCGTTCCAGTGTGGACAGGTTCTTCTCGACCAGCATCTCGAACAACCCCTCTTCGCCCACGCGGCGGACGTCGTTGCCTGCGTTACCTTCGGCATCGTACAGGATGCCGAAGTCAAGGCCTGCCTGTTGGAAGACTTCGGCGGTCTTGCGGGTGACGTCGGTCAGGGTGGCGCTGTAGGAGGCATAATCGCCGACGAACCACAGGTACTCGGCCGGCTCTCGGCGGATGTCGGCCACGGCGGGCTGGAGATCCTGCGTCCAGCGGGCGCGCATGCGGGGCGACTGGCCGAAGGAGTTGCCGTAGCGGCCCAGGTTATCGAGCGACTTTTGCAGCTCGGCGTCGACCCGCCCGTCCATTACCAGGTTGCGGCGGATGTCCACCACGGGGGTGACGTGCTCGATGAAGAGTGGGCACTCTTGGTCGCAGGCATAGCAGGTGGTGCAGCCCCAGATTTCCTTTTCGCTAAGAACCTCACTGACCAGCTTTTTATCGAGAATGGCCTGGCCGTCGCCATTGCGATGGTTGAGCACTTGCCCCCGCTCTTTCAGGTTGTCACGCAGGCGCATCATCAGGACTTTGGGCGAGAGCGCCAGCCCGCTGTTGAAGGCCGGACAAACTTCCTGGCAGCGCCCACATTCGGTGCAGGTGTACAGGTCGAGCATCTGTCGCCAGCGCAGGTGCTCAGCGACTTTGACGCCCGCATCGCCGTTCGTCTGTTGCAGGGCGGGCAGCCTGCCGCGCGGTTCCAGATTGCGCAAGAAGACAGCGAAAGCCGAGGTGACCACGTGGAAATGCTTGCCCATCGGCAATTCGGTCAGGAAGACCAGCACCACGCCCAGGTGGATCCAGTAGCTGGTCTCTTTGATGACGAACTGTCCACTTGTGCTCAGGGCGGCGAACAGACTGCCCACTGCTGCTGAGACAGGCCGCCAGTCCGCGAGGGGATCTTCACCCAGGTTGATGCGCGCGCCGTTCATGGTCAGCAGGCTGAGCATGATAGTCAAAATGAACAGCAGTACCATCACGCCCTGCGCCTTGTGGCTGCCCTCGTAGCGCTTGGGGTTGGCGAACAGGCGCACGTAAAGCGCATACAGAATCGCAATCGTCACGAAGACAGCGAACAGGTCTTGCAGCAGCGCCAGCGGCCCGAATGTGCCGATGACGGGCAGCACAAAGTTCGGGCTGGCAAAGGCGACCAGCCCTTCCACGATGGCCTGCAGGATGGTCAGCGAGAGCAGCAGGAAGCCCCAGAAAATGAAGAAATGCGCTACCCCCGGCGGGAAGAAGCGGAACAGCCGCACCTGGCCGGCCACGTACACGAACAGACCCTCGATGCGTTTGCCCCAATCCTTAATGGCAAAACTGGGCCGTCCGCGCCGCAGGTTCAGCCACAAGTACTGGTATACCTGCCAGCCGAAAAGGCTGAACGAGGCCAGGATGGCCAGCAGAGCCACGACCGATTTGATCCCTTCGTAACGCATGTGCTACCCGACTTTCTCTTGTTCGAGTTTTTCGAGCAATGCTGGAATCAACTCCAATATGTCCATCTCGACGCCGTATTTGGCAATGTCGAAGATCGGCGCATTGGGATCGGTGTTGACAGCGATGATCAGGTCGCTGCTTGTCACCGCTTCCACGTGTTCGGGTGCCCCGCTGATGCCCAGCGCCAGGTACATCTTCGGCTTGACCGCTTTGCCCGACTTCCCAACCAGCCTCGACGTCGGAAGCCAGCCCTTGTCCACCAGCGGGCGGGAGGCGCTGACCGCTCCGTGCAGGTCCTTGGCCAGCCTCTCGACGGTTTTTAGGTCGCCCTGGTTTTGCAAGCCCCGCCCGACGGACACCAGGACAGGCTCCTTCGCAATGTCGACGTCGCTGACTTCCGGCTCGATGAAGTGCGACAGGCGGGCACGCATCCCTTCCAGACTGGGGGTCTGCTTCTCCAAAATGGGCGGTGTCGGTCCCTGGCCTTCTTCCAGCCTGTACCCACCGGGCACTATTGTGACCAGTGCGGTCGCTTCGGGCAACTTCCCTTCAGCCATGATCTTCCCGCCACAGATCTGGCTGACGAAATTAAGCCCGTCGAAGCGTTGCACCTGGCTGACCAGCGGCAAGCCCAGGCGGGCGGACAGTCCCCCCGCCACGTCCATGCCGATGGTGGTGTGGCCGAAGAGCACGGCGCGCGGCTGCTCCTCGTTGATCTCGGCTTCAAGCACGCGCAGGTAAGCATCCGGGGAGAAATGCTCCAGCGATGGGCGGTCATACGAGTGGACTTTGTCCGCATTAAAGTTTTTTGTCAGGGATTGCGCCTTGTAGCCCAGTAAAACGGCGATGACTTTGCCGCCGGTCTGCTTGGCCAACTTGCGCGCACCTGCCAGCATCACGTAGGTGATATCGAGCACGTGTCCCTGCAAGTGCTCGGTAATGACAAGGATATTTTCGCTCATGGTTTCCTCCATTTACCGCGGTGGTTGAGTAGGGCGAGTGCTTGTCTCGCCCGTATCGCCCGTCCTGGCGTTCCGGGCCAGGGAAACCACGAATTCTGTTTTCCTTGGTACCTGTTGGTCTCCCCGGCCCGCCCATGTTTGCATATGCGGGTGCTCTTGGGATGGCCGGGGCGGGCGATACGGGCTACGCCCTACTCAACCATCGGAGTGCTTTACAGCACTCCATGCTCCCGCATAATCTCGACCAGCCGGGCAGCCACCTCGCCCGCATCGCCTGCGAGCATCTCGGCCCGTTCCCCGACTTCGGGCTGGAACATGCGGCTGACGGTCGCGCCGCCGCTGACGTCTAACACACCAAAATCCTGCTCCTCGATTTTGCCGGTCTGCATCGCCTGGCGGACCTTGCTGAAGGCCACATATCTCGGCGGCTCGTCCGAGGCCTGGATGCCCAGCACAGCCGGCAATTCGAACATGAACTCAGCCAGCAGCCCGCCGGGATATTCCTTTTTCACGGTCGCCATTTTGTTTTCGACTTTGACCGCCGACACATAGCCAACATACGGCATGGACAGGTTTTCCGCCAGCAGCGGGCCGACCTGCCCATCCAGGTCATTGTGCGCCTGCACGCCGGTCAGGATCAGGTCGGGGACTTCTGCCTTGATGATGGCTGCCATAGCCCGGGCGATTGCGTGGCTGTTCAGCAATTCCGTATCACCTGTCAATTTGATGAGGCGGTCCGCGCCCTTGGCGGCGGCGGTGAACAGGGCGTCGTCCACGTCGGGCGCATCCGGGGCAATGACTGTGACCTGTCCGCCGAGGCGCTCTTTGAGCAATATCGCCTGCTCGATGGCGTGGTCATCGAATTCGTTCAGGATCAGGCGCAGCCAGGCGGTATCCAGAGCCGCGCCGCTGGGGTCGATCGATAGTTCCTCGACCAGATCGGGGACCATTTTGATGGGAACAATGATGTTCATGCTCTGCTCCTTAGTTACACCGCTGGTCGAGTAGCCCTGAGTGCTCTTCAAGGGGCGTATCGAGACCAGAAATTCCAACTGTGGTTTCGATACATCCTTCGACTTCGTTACACTCCGCTCACCTGTGCCTGCGGCAAGGTGCAGGCAGGGCTACTCAACCACCATGCTAGGAATTACATCGCATTTGCCAGCAATTCGGCAATGTCCATCACGCGGATGTTCCTGGCCGCATCAATCGTTTTGGTCGCATCCGTGAAACGCGGCTTTTCATACGGGCAGGCCACTGCCAGGATGGTTTCATCGGGCAATAATGTGGTCTGTCCTGCTTTACGGCGGTTTCTATCCTCAGCCCCGATGACGGTCATGAAGTCCTCGAGAGTCCGGGAGGAGACGACTTCGCCGATGCGCCACTCGGACAGGCGCTCCTTTGATTTGTCCCACTGGAAACCGTCCAGCCACATCCCGCCGCCGCCCCCGCCGCAGCACAGGCTGCTGTCGTGGTGGTGCGACATCTCGACCAGGCGCAGGCCAGGGATCGCTTTGAGTAGTTCACGGGGCGGGTCGTAAACGCCGTTCACCCGTCCCAAGTAACACGGGTCGTGATAAGCGACTGTGGCGTTGATCTCTTTCTTTAACAAGGGCTTCAACTGGTCGAGCCGCTCGTACAGGAATTCCGTGTAATGCTGGACGGGGTAATTGATTTCAAGCGAGGGATATTCGTTCTTGATGGCGTTGTAGGCATGTGGGTCGGTGGTGACGATTTGATTGAAGTTACTGCGCATGAAATGAGCCCCGTTGCGGATGGCCAGCCACTCGAACAGGCCTCGTTCGCCTGCCATGCGCTGTGAATCGCCGTCGCTGACCTCGTCCGGGCCCAGGATGCCGAAGTCCACCCCCAGCGCGCGGAAAATCTTGACCAGCGCCTTGGCAGCCTGCTGTCCCTGTGGGTGGTATGATGCAAAGTCGCCGACGTACCAGAGCACGTCTACGGGCTTTCGGGTTTCACGCATGACCGGGACCGGTGGATCCAGTCCCTCGGTCCAGGCGGAACGCTTCTTAGGCGATTCGCCCATCGGATTGCCGTAACGCCGGGAGTTTTCCAGGGCAAGTTGCAGTTCGGGAGGAACGTTCCCGGTCAATAATAGTTCCTCTTTCAGACGGAACATCAGTCCGTCCGTAAGTGGTAGTTGCTGTGGGCAGACGCTGGCGCAGGCGTAGCAGGAGACGCACATCCAGGCTGTATCTGAACTGATGATGTCTTCGAATTCGTTCATGCGCAGCGCGGCGATGATCTTGCGAGGCGTGGTCTGCATCCAGCGGCCGAACGGACACACGCCCGCGCAGGTCCCGCACTGGATACACTGGCGGAATTTTTGCCCGTCTGGCAAATCCATCAGGCTGTTCCAGAATACCTGGCTGACGGAGAGTTTTTCTTTTTCGAGTTCCAGGGTTGCCATCTTTTCTCCCTATCCTGCAATAGGTTTGCTCTCATTATCTGCCATCAGACTCATGATCTGGATGTTGACCAGCATGAAACGCTCGCTGACCACCTCGGCGATCTGGCGCAGGAAGTGATAGCCATACTCAGGGTTGTCGTCCAGGAGTTGGCGCAGCGGTACGGCATCAATCTCGAGCAGCCGGGAGCTCTTGACCGCCCGAGCCCCGATCTTGTACTGGTGCGGCGGCACGATCGATGACCAGCCGACGATCTCGTTTTTGCCGAGCGAATGTGAGCTGGCCAGGTGCTGTTGCTCGCCATTGAGGTAAACGAACAGGGTAAGGGCAACCGCTCCCTCTAGCACGAGATAAAGCTTTGTGGCTTCCTCGTTCTCATGGAAGAGCCAATCGCCCTCAGCCTTATTGACCTCATTGCTGAGCATGGCGATCTCTTCCAGCATATAGTTGTTCTGTCCGGCAAACAAGGGATAGCGTCGGAGTAACTCTGTGGAAACCATATTAACCTCCTGAAAATGCAAAAAGGGACACGGTGCCTGACAGTGTCCTTGGTTTCCACATGTAGCTTTGGATTCTTTAGCGAACCCCTGTCTTCGATGCTCAAATGTGGTAGAATGCGGTTAAATATTCAAGTAATCAATTGATTACTTGAATTATATAACAGACCGGGATGAAAGTCAATAGTGAATTATTACACAAACAACTTGCCTGTTTTTCTTAATCAGGGTAGAGTGGAAGTGACCATTTATCAATAGAAGGAGAGCGACTTGAACGCATCGGATGCCAAACCGCTAGCTGAATCACAGGCGGAGATCTATCGAATTTTCAGCCATGCCAACCGCATCCAAATCTTCTGGCTTTTGATGGAGACCGAGATGTCGGTCAATGACATTGCTGAAACCATCCAAGCCTCGATCCAAAACACTTCCCAGCATTTGCGCCTCATGAAAGCCGCCAGCATCCTGGATACCCGCCGTGATGGGCAGACCATTTACTACCGCATTGCCGAGACAAATATTGGCAATTACTGCCGGCGTATCCTAGAGAAAAATCTTGCTGAATTTAAGATGAGTGTGATGTAGAAAACACATCCAGAGTCAGCCTCTAACTAAAATCCAACCCAGCCAGGTGTGACAAACATGGAGACGAGAAGTGAGCAGAACAAGGCTCAATAACTGGCTACCTGTAGCTGGTTTAGATAATGCGGTGCGGTAGGAACATCCGCGTTGCTTGCTAATCCTTGAAGAAAATCTGAGCAGTGTTAATAAGGTGAGTGTCAGTAAATATGATTGTATACTTTATTTCCGTAATCACGCGTTAACGAGAATACCTGAATATAACCCCTCTTGAGCGGCAATATCTTCCCAAAACAGACGCGAAATCCCGCATTTAAGCTGCATTAGCAACGAGAAATATTGTCGGATAACAGTATAATAATTCCAGCAACTTGCTCGCAACATACCAAAGGGACTTCGCATGAGCGTATTGGACCGACTTCAGGCTGGGATTCGTTTATATGATAACCGTACAAGGGTCGAACGGTTGGTTCATGATGTGGAAATGATAGGGCAGGTTGTTTTTCTAAGTTTCAAACATCTGGTTGAGCAAGCCTACCAACAAACCATTTAGCACAATGTCGTACAACGAAGCAGATACCCGCGCTTATCTCATTGACCCGAAGCTTGAAGCTGCCGGCTGGGGACGTGAGCACGTTCGCCGGGAACATTTTTATCGCCCGGATGTGCAGTACACACCAGGACGAATTGTTTTACATGGTGAGAAAGCGCGACATCGAGAAGGCCGCAAAGTGGACTACCTGCTTCGGTATACAGATGCCTTCCCGATTGCTGTTGTTGAAGCCAAAGAAGAAGAGTTGGAAGCGGAAGCGGGCCTGGAGCAAGCCAAGGCCTACGCGCGTGATTTGACCATCCCCTTTGCTTACACTACTAACGGTCATAGGATCGTTGAGTTTGATTTTTTCACCAATACCAGCCGTGACTTGTCTGAATTTCCCGGTCCAGACGAACTCTGGGGGCGATGGTTAACCAACACAGGTCTAGGCGATCTGTCTAATCCACAACGTGTGGCACAAGCTCGTGCACTGTACAGTCTGGATGATGCCTCTGCACGAAGGCAGAACCCACTACTGCACCCATACTGCCCTACCAGCATTACAGGTAAGGGATTACGCTACTTCCAGGAAGCAGCTATTGGCCAGGTCTTGCAGCGCATCATGCGTGGACAAAATCGTATCTTGCTGACAATGGCCACAGGAACTGGTAAAACGTTTACAGCCATGCAATTAGCCTGGAAATTGGTTAAATCTGGCTGGCTACAGCGGCAGCACCCGGAGCGTCCAGGCAGAATCCTTTTTATCGCGGACCGGGTTGTCTTACGTGATCAAGCCTATAATGCTTTTTCTGCATTTGCGACAGAGGGCAGCGACCCGCGTCACTTAATCGAGGGTCATCCTGCGCTTCTCACCCGTGACCTTTACTTTGGAATTTACCAATCTTTATGGGCTGAAAATGACAAGGGACAGAGACTGTTTGAAGCTTTCCCGCCGGACTTTTTTGATTTGATCATTGTTGATGAGGCCCACCGTTCGGGATTTGGAACGTGGCAAGACATTTTGAAACACTTTGGGAGCGCCATTCACCTGGGCATGACAGCCACGCCCAAGCGCTCCGATAATGTCGACACGTATGAGTATTTCTGCAAAGATGAAGCAGAAATACTGGTTGATCCCGATGATCCTTCAAAGGGAAGCCGGCAGGTTGCGGCATACGAATATAGTCTTGGCCAGGGGATCGAAGATGGCTTCCTGGCAACGTATAAGGCGCATCGCGTTCACACCACAGTAGACAAGTCAGGGTTGCGTCTGCGCGAAGCTGTCGAGCAGGGAGCGGAAGTCTTTATCCCTGAAGGTGTAGCTGAGAAGGAAATTTACATCACACCACAGTTTGAACGCGAGATCACACTGCCTGACCGCACCAAAGCAATGAGCGGGCATCTGGCAGGCTTGTTGCGCCGATTCGGACCAAGTGAAAAAACGATGATCTTCTGCGTGGATATTTCCCACGCACAATTGGTTGCCAAACAATTGAATGATGCCTTTGTCGATCTGGGCATGGCTCCGTATGCTGTGCCGATCGTATCTGAAGAAGGACAGGCTCCGGTATGGTTACAACAATTCCAGGATAGCGACCACCCGACGCCAGTCGTGGCGACCACGGCTGAACTGCTCAGCACAGGGGTGGATGTGCCGGCCTGCCGCAATATTGTTTTCATGAAGACCGTCTCTTCGCCGGTGCTGTTCAAGCAAATCATCGGACGTGGCGCCCGTGTGGACCCGGCTACAGATAAATTGTGGTTCCGCATTGTGGATTACACCGGTGCAACCCGT
The DNA here is from genome assembly GCA_016928525.1 of Anaerolineales bacterium. The sequence goes on from JAFGKO010000364.1 coordinate 37,991, forward strand.
CTCTTTGACGAGTGGGACTTACCGCCTGGCCCGCCCCCAGAATTACCCGAAGGGCCGCAAATAGCTACTTTGGAAGGGGAAGTTGTCAAAGCGGAAACCGGAGAGAAACTGGTCGGCGCAACCGTGACCCTTTTGGTTGGACCCAATCTCCAGCGTGGCCCAATCCGCACAGGGAAGGATGGAGAGTTCCGTTTCGAAGCATTGCCCGAAGATTTGCTGACCTTGATTGCCAGTGGGACCGGGTTCCGTCGAAAGCAATTGCAGGTACAGACCATCGCTGATGAAACAGTAAGCATTCAGGTTGAACTCAAACCGGAAGGAGAAGCTCCCGGACGGATTCGGGTGGAAGGGCTGGAAGTCCGCATTGCGGAGGAAGCTGTCTTCGTAATCGAAGGCTCTGGCGAGCACTTGACCCAGGCGCAATACCTGGATTACACCAGGGCTAAAGTACAGCAAGTGAGCCAGGCCAGTGCAGTGGATGGGTTGCGTTCCATCTGGGTTAATACGGACACACGCAGGCGCTTTTTACAGGATTTGCAGCAAGAGTCGGTTTATGTGGATGTGCTGGCAGAAGTGCTGGGACAGAGCGATGCCGACCAGTTCGATTTACTCTGCCACCTGGTATTTGCCTCCCCCTTGCACACACGTTCAGAAAGAGCCGCAGCATTTGTAAACCGTGAGTCGCGTTTTTTGAAGGCACATAAACCGGATGCCCAGGAAGTGATCCTGGCTTTGTTGGAGAAGTACCGCGCGGTGGGGATTGATGAAATCAGCGATCCGCGCGTCTTTCGCTTATCGCCTTTCAGGGAAATGGGACAGGCGCCGGGCGTGGCAAAGCGTTTTGGGTCTCTGCCTGGACTGCAAAAGAGTCTGACCGAGCTTCAAGAACGGATTTACAACTAATGTATTTCTAGCTTCGATAATTTGTAATATACAAGTTATCGAAGTATAATATACATAACGCAAGCAAAGACTACCCCGACCATCCCCGAAAGAGCGGAGAAAATGCCACGCTCAAACGCAAGGTATTCCCAATCACAAGGTATGCAATTGCTCGAAACTGCGGTCCAAAAGCTCGGACCGATCTTTACGATTGGGCAATTACATCCCCTGGCGAAGGAACAGGAAATATCTCGCAAGCAACTGACCTGGTTGATGAGCACGTTGGCATCTTCGGGGCGGATCGAGATTCTCAAGCGCGGCACCTACGCGGTTAAAAGTCCCCTGTTCGCCGGGGAAATCCACCCGTTTGCGGTGGCTGCTGCGTTGGTACAACCGATGGCAATCAGTCATTGGTCGGCGCTGGCTGAGCATGGATTTACCACCCAAATGCCGGTCATGGTGCAGGCATCTACAACACGCAATGTGATCACGCCCGAAATGCGCAGCGGAGGGGCTCACCGTCCACGCGGGCGCGCGGTGTGGCAAGCCCTTGATACGGATTTTGAGTTTATTCATGTGCAGGAAAAGCATTTTTTCGGGCATAAGCAGATCTGGGTCAACAACTGGCAGCAGGTAGCCATCACAGATCCCGAACGAACTGCGTTGGACGTTATCGCTCGACCGGATGTATTTGGGGGAACGCGGGCGGCGCTTGAAATTTTTGGCGAGGCGATTCCCAGAATACAGGTTGCTGGATTGTTGAAATATGCGCTGCGGTACAATGTGGGAGCCGTGATCAAGCGCGTGGGATGGGCCTTGGAACAGTTTGGGGTTCCAGAATCAGAGACAGAACCTTTGCGCAATTTTCCAGTGAAGACCTATTACCGCCTTGATCCACAATTGCCGCCTGGTGACCAATACAATACACGCTGGCGAATCATCGAAAACTTGAGGGTAGGCTGACATGGCAGATATCAACCAGATGTTGCGCGCCAAAGCAAAAGAATTTAATGTGCGCCTGGAGATTGTTGAGAAAGATTATGCGCTGAGCTATCTTTTGGCAGCCGTTGCGGACACGCCCGGCCTGGGAGATGGCATTGCACTCAAGGGCGGCACGGCGTTGAAAAAATTGTACTTCGCCGATTACCGTTTTTCAGAAGACCTGGATTATTCGACCCTGGCTTTAGGGCCTGTGAGCGATGTGGTCGCGAAGATGGACACGGTGACGCAGAAAATGCGTGACAGGCTCTTTGAACGGGGGCCGTTTGAGGTCCAAAATGAAGCGTTGACCTTGAAACAGCCGCATCCGGGTGATCAAGTTGGTTATCTGGTGCGCGTCCAGTTTCCGGGGCAACGTCAGGCCTTGTGCCGTCTGAAAGTGGAAATCACGGTGGATGAGCCAATTCTGTTGCCGGTGGAACAAATGCCGGTGTTACATGGCTTCGATGAACTTTTGCAGGTGGAAATCCGCAGCTATGCCCTGGCTGAGATCGTGGCTGAAAAACTGCGGGCGCTACTGCAAAGCCAGGCACGCTTGAATGAACGCGGATGGGGCGCCAGCCGCGTATGCCGGGACTATTACGATCTTTGGTCGGTGCTGCGCGGCGGGGAGCGCTTTGACGGGCAAATGCCGGCTCTGGTGGCTGAGAAGTGCCAGGTTCGCGGCGTTTCGTTTGAGCGACCCCATGATTTTGTGACGGATGAATTGTTTAATGTGGCGCGGCAAGAATGGCAACAGCAATTGCTGCCCTTTGTACCGACCGCGCCGCCGGTGGAACAAATCTTATCGGAAGTACAACCCCTTATTCTGTCTTTATGGGAGTAACCCTTGGCTGTTAATGGAACCCAAACCCGTGAAACCTTAGCAAACGATCTATGGCGCGCCTGTGACATTTTGCGCCGCGACAATAACTGTGGCGGCGTGATGGAGTATATCGAGCACCTGGCCTGGTTGCTCTTTTTACGCTTCCTGGATGCGCAGGAAGATACCTGGGAAACGGAAGCGTCCCTGAGCGGGAAGAAGTATGAGCGTGTCTTGGATGGCGATTTGCGCTGGGCAAATTGGGCGCACAAAGACTGGCCTGCCGATGACCTGATCCAGTTCGTGCATACGCGTTTGATCCCGGCTTTGCAAGGCCTGGGCGGCGACCCGTTCCGTGAGACGGTGGCGGCTATTTTCTCGGAGCGCAATGTGATTGTGGCGGCCAGCGGCTACAACCTGAAAGATGTGCTCCAGATCGTGAACCAGATCGACTTTTTGAGCGAAGACGATGTGCATACCGTTTCGGTGGTGTATGAGTCGCTCCTGCAGCGGCTGGGGAACGAGAACAAAATGGCAGGCGAGTTTTATACCCCTCGCGCGGTCATCAGGTTCGTGGTCCGGTTGGTTGCGCCAAAACTCAACGAAACGGTTTACGATCCGGCGACCGGGTCCGGCGGATTTTTAGCGGAAGCCTTCGAGTATCTCAAATCCAAAAATAAAGACCTGACCATCGAACAGAACGAAAAGGTGCAGACCGAGACCTTTTTCGGGCGCGAAAAGAAGGCTGTGCCCTACCTGCTGGGGATGATGAACGTGGTGCTGCATGGCGTGTCGCGCCCGAACATCCGGCGCGGCAATACGTTGGAAGAGCCGATGAAGAGCGCGCCCGCCGAGCGCTTTGACGTGATCTTAACCAACCCGCCTTTTGGCGGCACGGAGAACCAGCAGATACAAGAAAACTTTGCGGTGCAGGTCAACGCCACCGAACTGCTGTTCTTACAACACATCATGAAAAAACTCAAGCCCAGGGCCGGTGCGCGCTGTGGCATGGTGATGCCCGAAGGCGTGCTGTTTCGTGGCGGTGCCTTTGCCACTGTCAAAAAGGACTTGCTGGAGCAGTTCAACCTGCATACCATCGTCAGCCTGCCGCCGGGCGCCTTTGCGCCGTATGCCGACGTGAAAACGGTGCTGATGTTCTTCGAGCGCCCCGGCCCGACCCGAGCCACCTGGTATTACGAACTGCCCCTGCCCGCCGGTTTGAAGAAGTTCAGCAAGGGCAATCCCATCGAAGATGGACACCTGAGCGAGGCCGATTCGTTGTGGAAAGCCTGGCGCGCCGGGCAAGCCGGGATTTTTGAGCAGCTGCCCGAATTGAATGAAGACTGGCAGGACTGGAATCGCGCCCAGCTTGTCGCTGGCGGCCTGTCGATGCTGGGACAGAATAGTTGGATCGTGCCGGTGGAGGAGATCGCGCGGCGCGGCTATGACCTGTCGGTGCGCAACCCGCATCAAACCGGGACCGAAGACCTGCCCCGCCCCATCGAATTGACCAGCCGTCTGTTAGAACGGGTGCGCGAACTGCACGACATCATCGCAGGCCTGCACGAGAAGTTGGGGAATGGGGATGAATAAATGACTGAATTACCCGCTGACTGGAAATTAGCTAAACTCGATCTATCTCTTGTTCAAATGACAAGTGGTTTTGCTTGTGCTCGTAGCAAAGCAGTTTCGTTTGGTCTACCACACTTACGACCATTTAATGTGGACACAAACGGGAATATTGATTTCAGGACTTTCGCTTAGAGTGACGAGATGATACCATGTGGTCATGGTTACCAAACAACAGTACGTTGAATATCTGATTTGCACA
>JAFGKO010000025.1 GCA_016928525.1 Anaerolineales bacterium
GCGACTTGTGATTTCTTGAGAAGTTTTTCGTAGGTGACCATGTCATCAAGTTTACATCGTGTGCGTCAATTACGCCACAACTCTAGTTAATATAAAAAGCTAATCCAACTTTCCCTATCCCCACTATGGATAGCTATACCTAAAAATTTCATCAAAAGTGGGCCCGACAGGATTCGAACCTGTGACCAAGCGATTATGAGTCGCCTGCGCTAACCACTGCGCCACGGGCCCGGAAAGCTATCAGCTTTCAGCTATTAGCCATCAGCGACTGATTGCCTCGGCCCGCACAGCGGAGCCGGGACGGGCTGAAAGCTGACTGCTCATAAGGAGCGGGAGACGGGACTCGAACCCGCGAATGTCAGCTTGGAAGGCTGATGCCTTACCACTTGGCGACTCCCGCGTGGAGTTGTATTCTACCGTGATGAACAAGATGGGTCAAGAAGGCGCCGTTGTTTATTTCCGGCATCGGAAACTCGCGCCGCTATTTCTCTGGCCGCCTTAAACCAAGATCTGACAGGGAAGTCCTGTCAGATCTAATCCCTAGCAAAGGGCACCCCGCCATGCCGTGTGCTGCAAAGTTTTGAACCTGCTTTCGCAGGTGGGCCCTGCCCCAGAAACGCCGCCTTGGCTCAGGCCTATCGCGTTATTTCCGTGAGACTGGAGCCCAGTATGAGGGTGTTGGCTCAAAACCAGAGCGCAACATCACGAACACAGCAGAGCTAATTAACTTATACCATAAACAAAAGGGGAAGGGTAGTTTTTTAAGCAAACGGGAGTGCCTAACATCGAAGACATATGTCATTCTGAACGACCGCAGGGAGTGAAGAATCCCCGCGCTCCGCGCGGGAGACCCTTCGCTTTGCTCAGGGTGACATATTTCTTGTGACCTTGAAATTTGGCACCCCCAAGCAAACAGCCCGGTTTGTTGCGAACCCCGAACTCATTGACTCACACATCATTTTTGATCAGAAAGGTAGTTCCAACATCAGGAATTTTATGCTTAATAACGACACGCCGCCCTTAGGGCGGCGCGCCGTGAGCGATGTTGGCCCCCCTGGTCTACTATCAAGACGAAGTAAACCCGTAAGGGTTACGCTTATTTGGTCAGTTTGCAATTCTGTAAGTATACCCGTACAGGTATTATAAAAAACCACCTGCGTTTTACGGCAGGTGATTTTCATTTGCGGGATCAAGAACGGTTTTGTTCCAATTCTGCCAACATTTTTTTATGGATTCCGGGCGTTGTCGCTACGATTGACTGCGGAGGTGAGATGTAATCGGCTTCGTCATATACGTTGGTCACCCGCCCACCGGCTTCCTCACAGATCAGGCCACCGGCGGCTACGTCCCAGGGACTGAGGCTGAGCTCCCAGAAACCGTCGAAGCGACCGGCGGCCACGTAGCACAGGTCGAGGGCGGCAGAACCGAGACGGCGCACGCCCTGGGTCAGTTTGGCGAATTTGACGAAGTTGCCGAAGTTGTCGAACTCCGAATCCCAGGCGTCGTAAGGGAATCCGGTGACCAGCAGGCTTTTCTGCAATTCGACAGCGCCCGAGACGGACAACGGACGACCGTTCAGGTGCGCGCCCATTCCGCGTTCGGCGGTGAACATTTCGTCGCGCATCGGATCGTAAATGGCGGCCAGCTTCATGGTCCCGTTCGAGGCGTAGGCAATCGAAACGGAAAAAATGGGGATGTGGTGAGCATAGTTGACCGTCCCGTCCAGCGGATCGATGTACCATTGGCGTTCGCCGCCGCGCGTACCACCGCTTTCTTCGGACAGAATTTGATGATCCGGGAAGGACTTTCGAATTTCGCCCAACAGGTACTCTTCGGACTGCCGGTCGACTTCGGTGACCAGATCGATCACACCCTTATAATCGACCTGATGTTCCTTCTGGTAGCCAGCATGCAGAATGCCGCCGGCCTGGCGGGCCAGCCGCTCGAGGTCAGTCAGTGTAGGAGATGTCATTGGTTGTTGATATCGAGTTTTTCGATGATGTCTTTCAGCGCAGCGAGTTCAACCTCGATTTCGCTGCGGTCGCGCAAGGCCTGCTCATATAGAACTTGAAAAGAGTTTCTCTGTTCTTCATCCAGGGTGGGAAGCAAGCGCTCGATGCGGGCAATCTGGCGATTCTTGTGCTGGAGTTTGGTCCCCAGACGCTCGCGATACCCCGAATAAAACTGCGGCTGTGCGAGCGGACGAGGGATGGTGAGCTGTTCCTGGCTGAGCAACTCGGCGATGGTGAGCAGGAAATCTTCGGTGTCGATTGGCTTTTCGATGAAACGCGAGGCGCCCAAGCTCATGGCAAATTGGCGATCTTCAGGGGTGACATATGTCGCCGACAGGAAGATGACGGGAATACCCAATGTTTTGGGATTGCTGCGTAACTTGTGCACCAGCGCAAAACCATCCAGCTTGGGCATCAGGATATCGGTGATGATCAGCGCCGGGGTTTCTTTTTCGAGGATTTCCAATGCTTCCTGCCCGTTATGTGCTGAAATGACCTGGTATCCCTGGAATCGAAGGGTCACTTCCAGCAGTTCGAGCACATTGGGGATGTCTTCAACAACTAGTATGGGGCCGCGTGGATTTGTCATGGGGCAATTCTAGTCGTAAACGATGCGTTGGGCAATAGTGGTTAATTCCCATTCCTTAACAATAGTTTACCGCGAAGGGGCGAAGAGGCGAAGTTTCGTTAAAATCGCAAAGGTAGTAAATGGATCATCCCTTTTTAAAGTGTTTGGGGTAGGATGTTGGTCCGGACAAATTCATGACAACGCGTTTGATGCCGTGTTTCATCAGGGTTACGTTCCAATTCAGTAGAAAGCCTATTTTACATCCGCTAAGTTTCAAGTAGGTCATTAACTGTGCTTCGTGGATGGGTAAAAGCGTCTCGACAGTTTTGTTTTCAACGATTACGAGATTGTCGACCCACACATCAATCTTGTAACCTGCATCAATTTTCTGTCCTTCGTAAGTCAGAGGTAAAGTAACCTCGGTCAGAATTTTTCTGCCGCGCTGTCGAAGTTCGTAAACATGGCATTGTTGATATGCAGATTCGAGCAAACCAGGTCCTAATGCCTTATGTACTTTTATTGCTGCATCGACAACATCTTTAGCAACCGCCTCAATGTCTTCCATCGCTCAATCCTTCGTTCCCATTTAAATCTTCGTTTCTTCGCACCTTCGCGGTTCGATTATAAGCATTGCAGCTCAATTAAGCAGTCTGGTAATAACCCACATCCACTGAGTAAACTCTTCCGCGTTTGATGACCTGCTTGACCAGATTCGTCCCAAAGCGGTAGCCGAGATGACGGTAATCCGGCACGGACAGCACCAGCAGGTCAGCTTGCTTGCCTTCTTCGAGCGAACCGATCCGGTCTGCGCGCCTGATCGCGTGGGCCGAATTGATGGTGGAAGCAGCAATCGCTTGCGCGGGGGTCAATCCCATGTAACGGCAGGCCAACGCAATCGCAAACTGCATGGATTCGTTCCAGGCCGTGCCGGGGTTGCAGTCCGTGGCCAGGGCCAGGATTCCGCCGGCATCCAGGATTTTCTGGGCGGGCGTGTACTCAGATTCGGCCAATCCGAACGGCGTGCACGGCAGGGACACGGCCACCGTATCCGATGCCCCCAGCGCGGCGATGTCCGCATCAGAGGTCTTGACCAGGTGGTCTGCTGAGGCCGCCCCCAGCTCGACCGCCAGCGATGCGCCACCCAGGTTGTCGAACTCGTCCGCGTGGATCTTGAGCGGGAATCCCAGCGAGCGGGCTTTGGTCAGGATTTGACGCGATTGTTCCAAGGTAAAGGCTTTGTTCTCGCAGAAGACGTCCACGAAAGGCAGGGGCAGGCGCGGGGCGTGCGTCTCCCACCACTGGCACACGATGGGTAGCATTGTCTCGCTGACCAGGTCGGTGTAATCCTGTGGGTTGTCTTTATATTCGGGCGCGATGGCATGCGCGCCAAGGAAGGTAATAGCTAAATCCATCGGAGATTCATCGTCGAGCGCTAGCAGGGCTTTGAGTAGCCGTAGTTCGGTAGCTGTTTGTAGGCCGTAACCGGTTTTGGCTTCGGCGGTGGTCGTGCCGGTGGCAAACATGCGCAGCAGGCGCGGACGGGTCTGGGCGATGAGCGCTTCGATGCTGGCTGTGCGCGTGGCGCGGACCGTAGAAATAATGCCGCCGCCAGCCGCTAGAATGTCGAGGTATTTCGCCCCTTCCAGCCGCATTTCGAACTCACGGGCGCGGTCGCCGCCCCAGATCAGGTGAGTATGCGGGTCGACGAAACCGGGCATGACCACGCAGCCGCTGGCGTCCAGGCCAGGTTCGCCAGGGTAAGCAGCGCGCAGTTCGTCGGTCGGACCGGTGGTCACGATTTTCTCATCGCGGACAAGGACTGCGCCGTTCTCGATGATTCCGAGCGCGCCGAGCGCGCGTCCGCGCTGGGGGCCGCCTGTGAGGGTCAGGAGTTGGGTTGCGGAATGAATGAGCATAGATCAGTGTCCAGTTAGCAGTGAACAGTAATCAGCGGTTGAAGTACCGGGTCGTTTTACTGAAAGTTCTACCGCCTTCGCCCGCCCCTACGACGATTGCCTTGCCACTTTTTGGGTTGGCTTTTCTGCGCCGACTTTGCTTCGCCCGTTGGCCGCTCTACGGTGGGATGCAGCATCTTCTGGTAATAATCGTCCAGCAGCATGGTGATGATGGGAAGTTCTTCCTCCTGCTCGGCCAATTCGCGCGCCAGCGGGGTGAAGCGCTGACTGCGTTCGGCCTGCAGCTTGTCACGGTCACGTAGACGGGCCTCCAACAAAGCGGTCAGGCGCTCGGCAACCACGTTTGCCACATCCTCGTCGCTGGGGATGATACGTTCCTCCAATTCGATTTCGTATTGCCGGGCAATGCGGTCGAGCATCACCTTTTCCATCGGGTTGACCAGCATGACGGCAACGCCGGTTGCGCCGGCGCGCCCCGTCCGCCCGGCGCGGTGGATGTAATTCTCGGCTTCATCGGGCGGCTCATACTGGATCACGTGCGAGAGTTCGGGAATGTCCAACCCGCGGGCAGCCACATCGGTTGCGACCAGGAAGCGCAGCGTCCCTTTGCGGACACGCGCCAGCACATCCTCGCGCTGGCCCTGCGAGAGCGCCGAGCTGATCTCGTCCGCATCGTAGCCAAAACGCTGCAAGACCACCGTGACGTAATGCACACGATCTTTGGTGTTGCAGAAGATGAGCGCATTATCAGGGTTTTCCACCTCGATCAGGCGGATCAGGCTGCGGTCCTTGTCCATACCCTGAACCTTGTAGTAGACGTGCTCGACTTCCGTCACGTGGATGTGGTCACTACTCAGGGTGATGAACTCAGGCTCTTTGATGAACTCGCGCGCCGCGCGCATGACCGCATACGGAAAGGTGGCCGAGAACATGCACGTATTGACAGGTCGCTTCGGAAGGTAACGCTGCATCTCGCGCATATCGGGGTAGAAGCCCATCGAGAGCATACGGTCGGCCTCGTCGAATATCAACATTTTCAGGTTGTCGAGTGAAAAGGTGCGTTTGAGCAAATGATCGAGCACACGTCCCGGGGTGCCAACCACAATGTGCGCGCCCTGCTTGAGCGCTTCGATCTGCGGACCATACCCCACACCGCCGTACACCGCTACGTTGCGCAGACCCGCATCCGTGCAAATTGTCGTAGCCTCCTGCGAAACCTGTTTTGCCAGCTCGCGAGTCGGAACAAGGATAAGCGCCTGGCACTCATTGCGTTTGGGATCGAGCCGTTCCAGCATGGGCAGCAGGAACGCGCCAGTCTTGCCACTGCCTGTGCGCGCCTGGATCATCATGTCCCGTTTGGCAAGCAGATAGGGAATAGCCTGCGCCTGGACAGGCATAAGTTCCGCCCAGTTCGCGCGTCTGGCGGCGTCTCTTAATGATTTAGGTAATTGTTCGAAGTCGATGGCGGGTAAAGGATTGCTTAATTCGTTTTTTGGGTTGTCCAAGATAATCTCAATTCAATCATGTATTTCGATACTTGGATTCAACTAGCAAGTGCAACAGATTGGTGTTCAAAGAATACCTCATAAGGCGTTCTGAAAGCAAGACATTTTCTTGGACGTA
>JAFGKO010000365.1 GCA_016928525.1 Anaerolineales bacterium
CGGTTAAGGCCTGAAATCTGGTAGTTCGATAGTTGTTTTCCTCCCGGTATAACCGACCGGGAGGAATTGATTCTGTATTAGAATAGGGGACAAGATGGATAGAAAACATTCTCTACTTTACCTTACAAGTTCAATCACATTACTTTTGGCCCTGGCGTGTGTGACGGCTCCCGCGGTTCCAACGCAGCAGTCCGTTTCGACCACTGATCCGAACGCGTTTTCCACCATGGTCGCGCAGGCAGCCGGTAATTTGATGACACAAACGGCTGAGGTGGCCTCTCTTTTGCCTTCCCCTGTCCCAACCGAATCGCTGGCTACTGAGACGCCCATCCCAACTGCGACAGAGACACCGGTCACCTCGATATCGGGAACCTCTCTCTTACAATTAGAGGATGGTTCCACGCAGTTTATCGACAACGTGGCTGGTGTCAGATTAACGATACCGCCGGGGTGGGTAACTGTGCGCCTGAACGAGCCGGAATATCTCCAGGTCTGGTCGCTCACTGTAGAAGATCCCGTTTTGCAGCATGGCCTGGAGGGCATCCAAAACCTTGACCCAGCCATGTTCCGGTTACATGCCTTCAACACGAAACCGGACTATGTCTACGCTGGGAAAGGGAGCCAGATAAACGTCGTCTTTACCAGGGATGATGTGCGTACGCTGGAGCAGGTTGCGGAGGAAGAGAAACAGCCCCAGGCCTTTACGGATTATGCCTTGATCTCAGCGGAGTTTCAGGTCAGGCCGGATAGCCTTGAGCTTTTCATTATTGAAGAACAGTGGCGAGGGACTTCCTCCCCGAGTGAACCAGTTATGATCTATTACAAAGGTGTTTTGTTCAAGGTCCCATCGGGGACGGTAGCAGTCGAATTGTTTGTGCCTTTGGATATCAAACACGAAGTGGTGCCAGTGTTTGACCAGATGGTTGAGCAGTTGACAGTCTTCACACCGTAGAACTCGAATGATTTGGTAAAATTTTTGCCTCCCGGCGTATAATAACCGGGAGGTTGTTTTATTGAAATCCAGCCTGTTAGGGTTTCTAAATCCCTGCCGAGAAAGCGACAGAAAACAAGGAGAACACATGTCCGGTCCACGTGAAGTCCGCGCTCCGCGCGGTACACAACTGACTTGCAAAAATTGGCTGATCGAGGCTCCATACCGCATGATCCAGAACAACCTCGACCCAGATGTGGCCGAGAAGCCCGAAGCGCTGGTCGTGTACGGAGGGCGGGGGCAGGCTGCTCGTTCGTGGGAGGCGTTCGACGCCATCCTGGAGAGCCTGAAAAATTTGGAGGAAGACGAGACATTGCTCGTCCAGTCTGGCAAGCCGGTCGTCGTCTTCAAATCTCACAGGGACGCGCCCCGGGTGTTGATCGCCAACTCCAACCTGGTCCCGCACTGGGCCACCTGGGAGCATTTCGACGAACTGGCCAAAAAGGGGCTGATCATGTACGGCCAGATGACAGCTGGTTCGTGGATCTACATCGGCACGCAGGGAATTTTGCAGGGCACCTACGAGACCTTCGGCGCGCTGGCCAAACTCAAGGGCTGGGACTCGCTAAAAGGCAAGTTCTGTCTTACCGCCGGGCTGGGCGGGATGGGCGGCGCGCAGCCGCTGGCGATCACGATGAACGAGGGCGTCGGCCTGATCGTGGAAGTGGACCCCGAACGCGCCAGGCGCCGCCTGGAAATTGGCTACGTGGATACGGTGGTGGACACGCTCGAGGAGGCCATGACGCTGGTCGAGGAAGCAGTGCGGGCGCAAATTCCCAAGTCGGTGGGATTGATCGGTAACGCAGCGGACGTTTACTCCGAGCTTGTGACCCGCGGCGTGACGCCGGACGTGGTGACCGACCAGACCTCCGCGCATGAGGCCTTGATGTACGTTCCTTCCGGACTTTCAGTCCCTGCCGCCGACGAGTTGCGCAAGTCTGACCCCGAGCGTTACAAGAAGATGGCCATGGCTTCGATGGCGAAACATGTGCAGGCCATGCTGGACTTCCAGCGTGCCGGCGCGGAGGTGTTCGACTACGGTAACAACCTCCGCCAGCAGGCCTATGACTACGGCGTGACGGACGCCTTTGAATTCCCCGGCTTTGTCCCGGCTTATATCCGCCCGTTGTTCTGCGAAGGCAAGGGGCCCTTCCGCTGGGTGGCGCTTTCCGGTGACAAGGAAGATATCTACCGCACCGACGAAGCCATCATGGAGTTGTTTCCGGATGACGATCACTTGCACCGCTGGCTCAAAATGGCCAGGGAAAAGGTCCCGTTCCAGGGATTGCCTGCGCGCATTTGCTGGTTGGGATATGGGGAACGCGTCAAGGCGGGACTCAAGTTCAACGAGATGGTAGCGGATGGCACCTTGAAAGCACCCATCGTGATTGGTCGTGACCACCTCGACTCCGGCTCGGTCGCCAGCCCCAACCGCGAGACCGAAGGCATGAAAGATGGCACTGACGCAGTCTCAGACTGGGCGATTTTGAACGCGTTGATCAACGCCGTCGGTGGTGCGACCTGGGTCTCGTTCCATCATGGCGGTGGTGTAGGCATGGGCTACAGCCAACACGCCGGTCAGGTCATCGTGGCCGATGGCACGCCCGAAGCAGCGGCAAGGCTGGAGCGTGTGCTGACCACCGATCCCGGCCTGGGTGTGGTCCGCCACGCGGATGCAGGTTATGAGATTGCCATCGAAGCGGCGAAACGTCACGGCCTCAAGATGCCGATGTTGAAATAATAACTAAGAAGAGGAAGAATGTACAAACGCCTGTTTGCAATCCTGGCTTTGATATCGGCTGTATTGGCCTGCAACTGGTCAGATATCGTGGCCCCTGCTGCGCCGGAGATCGAGCCTTCACCGATAGCAACTTTTGCGATACCCACCAGAACGCCACAGCCCACCGAAACGCCCCTGCCTACGCTCACATCTACGCCGGCTGTGCCGATTGCCTGGCCAAAAGACCTGGGGGTGAATTGTCGTTATGGGCCCGGCAAAGAATGGGAAACAGTCAGTTCCTTGCTGGCAGGGACAACAGCCGAGATCAAGGGGCGAACGGTCGATACTGCCTGGTGGTATATCCAGGATCCGCTGCATAGCGGCGACTTTTGCTGGGTGGCTTACGATGTGGTCGACACAGCCGGAAATTTGAATATCGTTCCGCTTGTCGAGCCGCCTGCGGCATCGGTCATAGAGGTTACAGTGGATGCGGTGGTCGCGTTTACCGCCTGTGGCGGTCCAAATGAGGTCACTTTCAGGGGGACCATCACCACCAATGGCCCGGCTACGGTAACTTATCGTTGGGAGGTGAGTGGCGATAAGCGTGAGATCATGCCTGACGAGACCATCGACTTCGCTTCAGCGGGCGTTCAGAAACCAATCGATTTTGTGTATTCAGCGGATTGTGGGAATTACTCCGTTTCTCTGCGTGTGACCGATCCAACTGAGACATCTGCCGAGAAGATATTCAAAATCCAGGTCCCTTGAACCGGAGATGAGCAAGGATGAATAGAAATGTTGGTCTTCGTTTATCTTTGTTTGTCGATTTCGGGCGCGGCGCATTATTTCCGCTCATTTAGAGTACAATCCGCCCCATGTTTAAACGTCATTCATCCCTGATTCTTTTTTTTGGTACAGTGTTGACGATCGCCGTGTTGGCCTTGTTTGGACCGGAAGAGCAATCGCTCGGTTCGAATGTCAAGATCGTGTACCTGCACGGCGCCTGGGTATTGGCTGCGGAACTGGCCTTTGCGGCTGCGGCGCTGGTTGGTCTGCTCGCGCTGGCGCTGCGCCGTGAGCGCCTGCACCGCTGGTCGGCTGCGTTGGGACGCACCGGCATTGTCTTCTGGCTGACCTACCTGCCTCTTTCGCTGTGGGCTATGCAAGCTAACTGGAACGGACTGTTCCTGGCCGAGCCGCGTTTCCGTCTGGCGTTGATCTTCGCTGTGACCGGCACCTTGCTGCAAATCGGACTGTGGTTGATCCATGTGGATTGGCTCACTTCGCTGGCCAACCCGGTTTTCTTTGTTGCCTTGCGTGTAGTATTTTCGACCGCCGCGAACGTGATGCACCCGCCGCCCTCGCCGATATTCAATTCTGGGTTGTGGAATATCATTCTTTTCTTCGTCGTCTTGAATTTGCTGGCATGGCTTGCGGCATATTTCCTGACAAGAGTCTTTTTGTCTTACAGGTCCGACAAGTCTGACAAGTCAGGTGCTTAATATGGCGATTTTCAAACGCTTTGATGAAATGCATGCCTGGCAGTCGGCGCGTGATCTTGTGAAGCTGGTTTATGATGTAACGAAACAGCCTGATTCCAACCGCGATTTTGCCTTGCGTGATCAAATTCGGCGTGCAACGATTTCAGTAATGAGCAATATTGCCGAAGGGTTTGGTACGGGGACTGATGCAGATTTCATTCGATTTCTAGGTTATGCCCGAAGGTCAGTATCTGAAGGACAATCACAACTATATGCTGCCCTCGATCAAGATTCCATTTCTTCAGAGACATTTGATGAAATCTATGCAAAGGCCAATATTACCGAACGTCAAATCAATGCCTTGATTGGCTATCTGGCTCGTTCTAAACTAGAGAGAACGATCAAAGAAGAAACTGTACTATATGCTCTTGACCTCCCCGATGATCTTGACCTGCCAGACCTTTAAAACCGACAGACTTGTCAGACCAGGTCCATGAGACTTCGCTTCCAACTCCTCATCGTTATGGTGCTGCGCACCATCTTCAACACCATGCACCGCATGGTGTATCCGTTCTTGGGGACCTTTGCGCGCGGCCTGGGCGTGGACATCACGGCTCTGTCCTTTGCGTTGACCGGGCGTTCGCTGGTGGGAGCGTTTGTGCCGTTCATCGCTTCTGTGTCTGACCAGCGTGGACGTCGCTTTGGGATGCTGGTGGGCATCGCCTTGTTCACGTTTGGCGTTGCTTTGGTGGCGATTGCCCCATCGCTGTGGACATTGACGGCCGCGCTCATCCTGGCTTTGTTGGGCAAGTATATGTTCGACCCGGCGATGCAAGCATACTTTGGTGACCGCGTTCCCTATCGGCGGCGCGGACTGGCGCTGGCAATCACAGAAGTGAGCTGGTCGCTTTCGTTCATTATCGGTGTGCCAGCGATGGGGTTTTTGATTGCGCGTTCTGGCTGGTCTGCGCCGTTTCCAGTATTGACGGTATTGGGGTTGGGTATGTTTGCCGTCATCTGGTGGATGGCGCCGCGCATGGATGCAAACCATATCCCGGCACGTAACCCCTGGGCAAATTTTGGCGCCGTGCTGCGCAATATCCCGGCGTTGGCGGGCATCTCGGTTGCGTTGTGGGCCAGCGCCGCGAATGAACTGGTCAATCTCATTTTCGGGGTCTGGGTGGAAGATTCATTTGGGCTGCAAATTGCAGCGTTGGCGGGCGCTTCGGCTGTGATCGGACTGTCCGAATTGGGCGGCGAAGGGTTGGTGGCTTTGCTGACAGATCGCATTGGCAAACCGCGCGCGCTTGCGTTGGGGTTATCGGCCAATGCCGTGATGGCTATCTTGCTGCCCTTCATCGGGCGGACGGAAGCCGGCGCATTGATGGGATTGTTCCTGTTCTATATCACCTTCGAGTACGTGATGGTCAGCCACGTGCCGATGATGACGGAACTGCTCCCCGGCGCGCGGGCGACGGTCATGTCGTTCAACTTGGCCGGTCATTCGTTGGGACGCGCCATTGGCGCGTTCCTGGCGCCTTTGATCTACCGGCAATTTGGCTTTTTGTTCGTGGCGCTGCTGGCGGTGGTATTCAACATTTTGGGCTTGCTGGCTTTACGCAAATTGCGGCAGAATATCTAACCATGGTAGGCATGCTGTCTCCTTTGCAATGGACCTTGGTTGTTCTGGCGGGCATTTTCCTAATGCTAAACGGACTCTGGCTGATTGTCCCGGCCTTGTATGGCGTGCCCTGGGTACCGACGCGGGAGAAGCGCATCCGCGAGGCCTTGCAGTTGGCAAAGTTGCAGCCCGGTGAGAACCTGTACGATCTGGGCGCTGGCGATGGGCGTGTATTGCTCATCGCGGTGCGGGAGTTTGGGGCAAGTGCGGTGGGCATCGAGATTGGACCTGTCCAGTGTGCGTTGGGGTGGTAAGGATCTTGTTTAGTGGGAGCAGGCACAAGGCGTAGGTGCGATGCGGGGATTTCTACAAAGCAGATATCCAAGATGCGGATGTCGTCTTTGTCTACCTGACTTCCACACAGACTACTCGTCTGGCCAAAACGTTGGAACGGGAGTTACGCCCTGGCGCACGCGTGGTCAGCGTCGCTGCGGATTTCGAAGACTGGCAGCCCAGCATGCTGGACCGGGAGATGCTGATCTTTGTTTATCAGATGCTGCCAGTGTGCGTGATGGAAGAGCCTGTTTTATTTTCAAACGGGGTAAAATAAGCTATCTTAGATTCAACTCATAAGTGCAACAAAGGGCAGTCAAAAGGGGTAAGCTGGTGTAGGATAAGCTTTCCAGACTGCCAGGTCAAAG
>JAFGKO010000366.1 GCA_016928525.1 Anaerolineales bacterium
CTGATTTACTCAGTGATTACCTGCGGGCAGAACTGGCTGCTCCACGAATTCAGGCTTTCCTGCCCGCATAAGCGAAAGTCCTGATATATTCTGTTACCGGCCATTGCTCGATCTGCCTGACAGATTATGACAATCAAAAGGCCAACAACACCCATTTCTCGACGTGATTTCTTGAAACTAACGGCCAATGGAGTTGCCACCCTGACTCTGCGCCCCTTCTCGCCCACAAAGCTGTTTCAACTTCCTGACGCAGAAAAGTTGGGGCGAATTACAGTGGGCAAAATGGACTTGAAGGCCCGCCCGAATGAAAACAGCCAGACAGTTGGCGCTCTATACGAAGATGCCATCGTACCCTGGTTGCGAGAAGTCGTGGGTTTACACCCAGGACGCGTCAACCAGCGTTGGATTGAAACTCCGGATGGTTACATCTGGGGCGGATATGTTCAACCCGTATACAACGAGCCAAATGTTCCGGAAACAATCCTACCGCAACACCCGAACTTAGGCGCAGGTATGTGGGTAGAAGTGACTGTTCCATATGCCGACTTGATTCTGGATAACCCACCCGCCCGCGCTCCGTGGTTGAAATATCAAGCATCCATTAACTTGCCGGCACGGTTTTATTACAGTCAAATTATCTGGGTGGATCAAATCCGCACGGATAAAAATGGGCAGGTCTGGTATCGGCTAAACGAAAAATATGGTTCAGGCGATATTTTCTGGGGCCACGCTGTGGCTTTCCGCCCATTATCGCCTGAAGACATTGCTCCAATTCACCCAGAAGTGGAAGGTAAACGCATTGAAGTAAATATTTGGTATCAGACTCTATCCTGTTTCGAGGGAAATAGAGAAGTCTATTTCGCTCGGATTTCAAGTGGCGCATTATTCGACGCCCTTGGAAACCGGGTAGACGCCTGGTCTACACCGATCGGCGAATCGCCAATCTGGCGCAAGGGTGTCTCATTACCGTTGAGCGGTGGCAGCGCTTCGGCCGGGTGGAGCCTGCCTGCTGTTGGCTGGATCAGTCTGTTTGTTGGGACAGGTGTTGCCATCCATTCCACATTCTGGCACAACAATTATGGGGAGCCTTCATCGCGTGGTTGTGTGAACGTCAGCCCGGAAGATGCCAAATGGATTTTTCGCTGGAGCAGCCCTATCGTCCCGTATGATCCGGGTGATGTGACGGTCGAATGGCCGGGCGGCACCAAAGTGCTGGTAGTCGAATCGTAAAAGTAAGTTGAAACAAAAGCCACCCTATCCTGTTAGAGATGGGGTGGCGTCGTCTTGAAAATCCATAAGTGATACGATTTATTCGACTGTGATAGGGAATTTCATTCCTGCCTCATAGTGACCTGGCGTGTGACAGGAAAACTCCAGGCTGCCAGCAGTTGTAGGCTGCATGAAAGTATAGTCGAGCGTTTGTGTTGCTCCCGGGGGCAGGTCATCCTCTTCCACAAAGGCCAGTGCTAGCTCATCCATCTCTTCCATAGACATTTCCATACCCGCCATCATCGGTTCCATGATCATCATTTCATGGTTTACCTGACCTTCATTCGTGATGATAAAGTGATAAGGAACACCGACCTCGAATGTTTTCAGTGATGAATCGATCCCAAAATCAGTCAGTGTTACATTAACATTTATTGATCCGTCGGGGTTGGTGGAAGGGCCAGAAGCGCCACAGGCAGATAATATCAACGAAAAAGCAATGAGCACAGTGGTAATAAGCAAAGTAAGTCTGGTTTTGTTTTTCATATTTCTCTCCTTACGATAAAGTTGGTTTGGTTAATCCAGTGAAGGATCTTCAAGACAAGCAATAGGTACACTAAGGCAGCACTTTCAAAAAATCGAGCAGGTCAGCAAGATCCGCATCACTCATTTCCCAACGGGGCATATCGCTATTGAACGAGTCTCCATCCGGATGTTGGCCGAGCACAACAGCATTGCGGAAGGTGTCCAGTTCGTATTCATCCATTGGCATTTCTTCAGCATCTTCGTCATGATCGTTGATCAAAGCCGAATAGCGGATATCGGGTGCATCCATCCGTTGCATGTGCATCCAATGCAAACCGCCTCGCCCATCTTCGCCGTGACAGGAGACGCATGCCAATCGGCCACCCATCATGCCTCCAAAACCCGGACCATCGCTATAGAGTATGTACTCACCACGGTTATTCGTGGCTGTAAAGTAAATTTGTTCTCCGTTGGAAGCATAATCCCGGTACGAAACAGGCCCCATGCCACGAGGCGACATGCTTACCGGCCAATAAATTCCACAAGCGACAAGCAGAATGCTCCCCAAGATTAAGATTGGTAAAGCTTTTTTCATTTGCAAATCTTCCTTTGTGTAGTGCTTCTCATTTCAATGAGGTCGTTAGGCATAAAAAGCCATATATCCAACCAGGGCCGCCACTGCCAGGATGATCAGTAAGATAACCCAACCTACAGGCGTTGCCATCATGCCTGCCATCATCGCCATACCTCCCATTGCCATACCGCTGCCGAGTAACAACACAAGTGCAATCAGTAGCACAACCCCAATCACAATCAAGATGAGGTTTTGCGTATCCATACTTTTTACTTCCTTTCTTGCGGGGGAAATCCTACTATCTTTTTGAAACGGCCTGCCCGCTTAGGTAACTGAGATAGGCCGGGACCAGCGGCAGCACGCACGGTGAAACGAACGACAAAAAGCCGGCCAAGATTGCGGTCAGATAGGTAGGTGCAGCGGCGTAGTTGGAGAAGGCATCAATAAAATATCCATACTGGAAGGCCCAAATCGCGATGCGGTTCATCGTATTGGTAAGCAGCATCACGCCAATGATCAGGATGAACACACCGCTGGCAGTCTTGAAGACACGCTGATAGCGTTTCATACCGTTGAGCCAGCCGGAGGCTTGTTCAAGTCCCAGCGCCAACAGCAGGAAGGGAATCCCCAGACCGATGGAATAGCCTGATGACAGCCACATAGCCTGCCCAGCCGTTTCCTGGCTCAGACCGAGGGTCAGGATGGCTCCCAGGGTAGCGCCGATACACGGACTCCAACCCGCAGCGAAAATAACGCCCATTAAGGCCGAGCCGGCAAATGGTCCGTGTTGACCGCCGAATTGAGCACGGGTATCGGTATAAAACCAGGGAATCCGCACAATATCCAGTGTCGCCAATCCAAAGATAATGACAATCACCCCACCGACACGGGCAATGAGGTCTTTATACTGGCCAAAGAACTGGCCTGCCAGCGTGACGGTCCCGCCCCAACCGATAATGAAGATCAGTGAAAATCCGGCTACGAATGCCAGCGCATGCGCAAAGGTGGTCAAGCGTTGGTTCAGGGATATAGTCTGCGAAGGGGCAGCAATAGGTTGGGTCATTGAGCATTGTCTCCATTGTCCAGAATAGATTCGATCACTTGCTGAAAATTCTCAAATGGCTGTGCTCCGATTACAGGTGTGCCATTGATGACAAAAGTCGGTGTGCTCTGCACGCCTAATTGTTGCGCCATCTGCTTTTCTTGCTGGACGATGTCGGTGTATTTTCCAGAATCCAGGCATTGACTGAAGGCATCTTCATCCAGCCCTAATTGCCCGGCAAATTGCTTGAGATTGTCCTGGCTGAAGGCGCCCCTGTTTTCACCGTTCTGGTTCTCATATAAGAAATCGTGATATTCCCAAAAGGCGTCCTGCTCGGCAGCACATTCACTTGCTTCCGCGGCCCATTGAGATTCTGGCCCCAGAAAGGCGAAATGAACATAAGCCAGCTGGACCTTGCCATCTTGTACGTATTGTTCTTCGATCTGACGCCCCGCGTCAGTGGCGAATCGCCCGCAGTACGGTCACTGGAAATCGCCGAACTCGATCAAGGTCACCGGGGCATCTGGATTGCCTTTAAAATGCCTGGTCTGTGATACCAGGTAAGTCATCAACTCTTCATTCCCGACGTCTGCCTGTGATGGGGCAATCGATTGGGGAACTACGGCCTGTTCCTCTGAGCCACTAACCAAAGGACGCCCGTAATAACCACTGAGCAAGCCGATAATCAGCATGACAACGCCCACCAGTGGCGTTGCCCAGGACTGTATGTTTATCGTGATCGCGGGTGATCTTTTTGGTTGAACTTCTTCTGGTTCTTTTATTTCTTCCATGTTGCCTTTCTATTTCCAGCCCGGCGTTCTCCCAGGCTACCATTCCGCCATCCAGGTTGTAAACATTGGTATATCCCAAACCAACCAGGGTTTCTGAAGCGATGGTGCTCATGCGGTCACTGCGACAGTAGATGACGATTTCAGCGTTCTTATCGGCAGGCAACATATCCAGGTTTTGAGCGATCTGGTCATGGGGTATAGAAACGTCTGTGTTTGGAATATCGCCTTCAAATGGGACGTGGACATTGACCAGCGTGAATTCCTTGTTCTTCAGCATCAAGTGGAGTTCGTCTACGCTAATTTCCGTGTACGTTCCTCCCTGGACTTCAACTTGCTTGCCCGAGATTGACGTTCCTCCCGGTTGACAAGCTGCCAGCAAAAACAATCCAACCAATAACAGTATTACCGCTACATACCGTTTCATAACTAAATAATGTCTCCTCGCCAGCGATACCACAGCCAACCGAGAGGAATACCCAGGATTGTTCCCGCCAGCCCAATCGGGATAGACAGCCAGTGAACCTGGTGAGGGTAAGCTTCCAACACCATTCGAGAAATAAGATATGTAATGAAAAACAACCCGATCATCCAGAAATAGACCGCAACCGGCCAATCCTGTTGCTTCTTTTTGATAGCTGGTTTCTTCTGGGCTTTTGTCATGTTGCCTTACCTACCTTATTTGTGATGGTGAGCTTCGTGTTTGCTGGAAGATAAGTACTTCTCCGGATCTTTATCAAACGAGGCCTTACATCCAAGGGAACAGAAATAGTAAATTTGTCCTTTGTATTCCGATTTTCCAGCAGCACTCTGGGGATCAACATCCATCCCACATACAGGGTCTTTAGCCATTGTTATCTCCTTATGATCAAATTTATGAATTTTCCATTGCAGGAAGCAACGCTTGAATGATGGTTTGGTCCATTGCTTGACTCGCCATATCCACCAGCGACAGGCTGGTTTGACCATCATGCCCATGCACAACAATTGTTGCGGGTTGTGCTTTCTGGCGATGCACCAGCAAAACCACCATCTGGCAAGTGCAATCGTTCGTGCCATGATATGGACAGGGACAGTCCACCTGTGCCATGCGCGCGGCATGCAAATCGAACGTTCGCTCGACCTGGAAACCACCTACCATGAGCCGCTGCATTGTCCAGGCAACAGTCGTTTCAGCAGATTGGTGTAAAGTCAATATGGAAATCAGGTTACTCATCCGGTTTAAATCCTGTCCCCATCAGTATAGGATTTAGCGGCGGGGAAATACAGAGCTATCCAACGTATTTTTATATAGGCAATTTGGCGTATGTGTTCCTACAAAGAACTTGTGGTACAAAATTCGTGTACGAATAAAAGAATATTCGAGGAGAATATTGTGAAGAAATTTTTTGTTTTGTTATTCGCATTCGGGATATTCGGCTTTTTAGCCGCTTGTGCCTTAACTCCGGAAAATCAAACCATTCAACCAACCGAGGGCAAATTGACCTTCGCCTTCTTTTATACCGATGGTTGACAGCCTTGAGCGAAAATGCAACCCATCGTGGATGGGCTCGAAAATAACTATCAGAAAACAGTAGAATTTGTACGGATTAATGCTAGCACAAAAGAAGGCTTGGAGATCTTCAATGCTTATTCTTTGTTTGGACACCCCAGTTATTTGATTTTGGATGATACAGGGAAAGTGCTTTGGCAGAGTGTGGGTGAACAATCTGAAGAAAGCATTGAAAATGTTCTAAGTTCAATATTAGAGGATTGATGTAGTCAGCCGACTGAACATTTGCAAGCCAAAGCCTACCAGTTACTGCAAAGTGGTGAGACCCCTTGTGTGCGCATGGGCAGGACAACCAGGGTCAGGCCGGCAGACCTGGAAGCCTATATTAAACAAAATGTTCGCTGACAGAAATGGCAAAAATTCATAGCAAATCCCTGTTTCAGCAGATTGCAAAATAACTGGTTAACCCATTAAGAAAGGGGGTGTAAATTTACGTCGCATAATGGGCTGCGGATTACCCAATTGCCGCCTACGTGGATTGACAGCTTCTCCAAACAATCATAAAATTTGCTCACTCTAAATTTTCCACAATCTATGTTCTCCCCCTAAAAAGCCTGGCTGACGCCGGGCTTCTCTCGTTCTACTTCCCCAAACCCAAACAACCAAATAAGGAGCTCCGATGAACCTGATTTTCTCGTTCAGCATTCCCCCTCCCCTGCTTGAAGTAGTCCGCCACACGTTCTTCTAAAACCACAACCATACTTAAACTGCGCGCCAACCCTGCCGACACACCCCAAAAACCCTGTGTGTGTCGGCCCCTTGAATCAAGAGGCCGCTGCTTGAACCACCTGAAAATCCAGACAAGGAGGTGACTTTACTCAAATCCAACAATTGAATATCTCCCCAACACAAAACGGGCGCTGAGCCAGGTCAACACCTGGCCGGCGCCCGTTTTTCGATTACCGCACCTTTGGTGCAGGACTTTCCTTTTCCACAGCGAGGACTCGCCGGGGTGCAAGGCCCGGCAAAAAAGATGACCGCCCAGCGCCAACTGGACGGTCAGAAGCAAGGTGAACATATGTTCTGCAAGAATAATACCACAACCAGCATGACTGTCAAGATCTCTGCGCCATTCAAACTGGATGCAGACCAACGCAAGGTGTTCGTCGATAGCACCTTCGTCAACGTCGCCGCCCCCATTGGCCGACAAGACGGAGACTATCTGTACTCCGCTTCAGTTGCCATCCTGTGTGAGAACAATGCCGTCTACACCACCGCTCCCTTGTGGGCCAGTGTGGATGTGGAATGGGTGGATGCAGCCCAACCGGGCCGCCGGGATGCGTGATCATGCATTCCTCGTGGAAGCATTTAACCCATCCCAAGGAGGTACCCAATGAGAACCCTCGCGGCGTTACTCATCCTGGTCGCCATCGCCGCCAGACGCAGATCCCGCAGCGTTCTCCTGCGGGGCCAGCCGGTGCGCTTGTATTCCCTGGTTGGCGAAGCCCTGGTTGCCATCGCCCACTTGCTGGGCATCTAACCGACTTGAACCCTGTGAAGAAAGGAGGTCGCAAGCGACATGGACGTCGATATTCTCACAGCCGCCGAAGAGATCATCGGTCCGGCGGTTCGGGTGGAACAACACAGGGGATGGGCAACTTTTTGGTGCCCCTTCCATAATGACTCGGACCGCGCTGGTCACGGTGGGCATCCCAATTTCGGGGTGCACCTGCTAGATGGTTACTGGAAGTGCCTGCGCTGCGGCGCCAGCGGCGGCTCGCTCAAGTCCCTGAGCTACAAGCTTGGCAAGGGCTGGCAACCGCCTGTATCGGCAGTCCTGCCGACACGCTTCGAGCGACCGCCGACACAGGTCGAACAACTGGACGAAGCAATGGCCGAGGCGCGCGTGAACCTGCAGCGCTCCCCAGCCTGGGGGTATCTGGCTGAACGCGGACTGCGCCCCTATACATCCCTGGTGTACGGTCTGGGATACGGACTACCTGTTCCGGCCGTGCACCGGGAAGTTATCCAGGCGGCGGAGCAATCCCTGATGCTGCGACGGGACGGTACCTGGCTATGGGCCGGCGGGGTAGTGTACGCCGATCCGCCGACACACCCGGCCGTCCTGAACGTACGCTACATCCCCGCCGAGCAGCTTCCCAAAGGCACGCGCCGCTTCATCCCGAAGAAAAACCACAAGACCTGGGGCCGGCGCGTACAGCCGCTGGGCGCCTGGCGCATCACCGGCGCCACGCGCACCCTGGTGGTGCTTGAAGGGCTGTTTGATATGCTCGTCACCGCCCAGAAACTGCATGAACTGGGGTGTGAAGCCGATACGGTCGCGATCTATACCAACGGAGCCAGCCCATCGGCAAAGATGTTGGACTGGTTTTGCCGACACAACCGATACGAATACATCCTGATCCGCGACCCGGATAAGGCAGGGCAGGAATGGGAAGAAAGCGTATCGGCAGCCATCCGACACGGCGGTGCGCCGATACACTGCCTGTGCCCACCCGACACACTCGACCCGGACGAAGCCATCCTTGCAGGATGGTGGTCGTCCATCATCTAGATCACACCTACACAACTTCAAACCGGAGAGCCGACACGCTCTCCGGTTTTCGCATTTAAGGAGCAAGCAACATGGTACCGGAAGACAAATTCGAAATCTTGAACGCGGCTGCCTGGCGCGCCGCTTGCAAATTCAACAAAAACCCTGAAGACCAGCAGGACTGTTACGACTTCGTTCTCTATCACGCCGTCTTGAAGATCGGCGAAGAGCACAACGCCAGTTACATGCGCATGCGATGCGACTCGCTGGCCCGTAACTGGTATGACGACGATCACAACCGCCATGCGAAACGCGCGGAGTATGGCATAGACCTTGACGCGCTCCCCTTCACGCGCCCGGAAAACAACCGGCATATGACGCCCGAAGAGCAGATCATTTACCGAGAAGAGATCGAAGGGATCTACAGGCTTTTTACCGAGGTCGGATTATCGGACTTCGAAATGAAAGTGATCACCACTCGCGCAGAGGGTTTTATCACGGCCCGTCAGATCGCCGAGGTGGAAAATGTGAACTTCAGTCGTGTGGTAAAGGCTGCGGTACGCGTACGAAAAAAACTCGTGCCGGTGCTGCGTGAAATGGCAATCTCAAAGGGATACAATCCAAACGGAAAACTTGCTCCCCGGCTGGGGCACAGCCGCGAAAACAAAAGCCAGAATAAGTGCGCGGACTACTACTATCCAAACCGTGAAAGAAAAAACAAAACTGCTGCCAGTGCTCAGGTAGGGTAAAGCATGTGGCACTGATCACAAAGTCCCCGTATCCATCCGAGTGGATGCGGGGACTTTCCTCAACTTATGTACTTTCAGTGTACTTTCTGTCCGCTTGGTAGAACTTGCAAAACGTTAGCAGTTTTACGACTCTTAGATTCAACTCATAAGTGCAACAAAGGGCAGTCAAAAGGGGTAAGCTGGTGTAGGATAAGCTTTCCAGACTGCCAGGTCAAAG
>JAFGKO010000367.1 GCA_016928525.1 Anaerolineales bacterium
AGCTGATTTACTCAGTGATTACCTGCGGGCAGAACTGGCTGCTCCACGAATTCAGGCTTTCCTGCCCGCATAAGCGAAAGTCCTGCTAGTGTTATAAATATTTTGGCACGATATAGATGTATACCAGGTAAACCAGCAGGAACGTGCCCCCCAAGACCCAGCGTAGATCAAGACCCAACTGCGGAGGCAGCATCAACATGACGATGATGCCAAACATCAGGCCCCAAAAACTGGCGTAAGCACCGTAACCGCGTTGGAGATAAGGAGATTCGATCTCAGGTTTAGCGTGTTTGGATTCCTTCAGAATTTTGGCTGCCTTCCAACGTTGGGACATATCCTTCAACTCATCGAGATTATCGAGTTGTCCCGTGCGGATGCGTTGCCCGCCCGCCTGGATGGAGTCGCCATCGATTTGTTCGAATTCTTTGTAAGTAAAGAACCGGTCGGGCAGGAAATGCCGGCGCACAACCATCTCGTTGGGGAAACGGATTTCACGGATGACGAAGAAGGGGATCAGGGAGGTAAACAAACCGACGACCAGCGCCAATAACCAGAAAACTGTGGGGAATTTGGCATAGGAAAATGCGACGTTGCACATCATGCCAAAAAAAAATACGGTCGGGAGCAGCATGACCAGGCGTGTGCGCAGAGGATAACGAGGTTTGAAGATCGGAAAATCGGGTTCCATGGGTGACCAGCTTCACAGGCAAAGAGATGAGAGTTATTTTACAACAAAAAGTTGCAATAGCGCCATACGTATCATGGATGCCTACGCAGAATTGAAATTATCCGCGAATTCACGCCAATCTACGCGAAAATCACCCAAAAAGTGGTGGGAATTCGTGAAGACCTGTCCTGAGCTGGGCCGAAGGGAATCCCCACAGGAAGTGCAGGAGACCCTTCGCTATGCTCAGGTTGACAAAATAGATATGACTTTGAAATTGGGCACTCCAATATGAGAGAACCATCCTGGAGAAGCATGATAGAAAACTCCCCATAAAGTATAATTTCTTGTAAGTTAATCATCCTACAATCGTCAAATCATCTAAGAGATGATCCAAAGAGGAAACCATCATTGTGAAAAAGTGGGCTGGGAAGCTGGTTGTGGGTTTGGGCGGGAGCGCCGGGACGGGGAAAGATGACGTCCAAAAAATGCTCGAAAGGTTGCAGGCTTTTACAATTGACGCGGATGAAATAGCGAACCGCGTTATTCTAAAGGGTGCTCCGGGGTACCAACCCATTGTAGAGAACTTTGGGGAGACGATCCTGGATCAAGGCGGTCAGATAGACCGGTCCAGGCTGTATCAATTTGTCCGTTCGGATCGTTTAGCCAGAGACAAACTGCAATCTATTATTGATCCGTTGATAAAACAGGCGACCGTCAGTTTGCTTCAACGGGCCAAACAATCGGTGGTCTTTATCAAGGCTACCAATTTGAGCCGCTTTGGACTGCTCGAGCTTTGTGATCAGGTGTGGGTCATTACTGCGCCTGAAGAAGTACAGGTCTCTAACCTGGCCCGAAAAAAAGGTTGGAGCGCTGAGCAGGCTCAAGGATACATCCAGAAGCAACCGGAAATAGATGTCCAACTTGCGCATGCCGATGTCGTTCTCTATAACAAGGGTTCGCGCGGCGTCCTGTGGAGACAGGTCACACAGGCTTGGGGAAAACTGGGGGAGGGCGACATTCCAGAGCAGAAACCATCGGTTGATGCGGGAGCAGGCACAGGGTCCGCTTTGAGCCGCCTGCCCGCCCAGACACGAGACGTAGATACACCGCCCGTTCCACTTTCCAGAATTCCGGACATACAAACAGCATCCGTACCATCGACTGAGGGGGAGAAGGGTAGATTATCGGGCCTATCCGTCAGGGAACTTAGATTGATCGGTCGTCGTATTTTCAATGTACTCTCGACCTTGCTGGTGATTGCCTATTTGACCTCCTGGGGTTTGATCCTGGCGGAACGTGGTCGCGAGCGACTACCTGCTCAACCCCTCCAGGCGGCCTGGCAGGCGTTGGTGCGGGTTGGAGATTACCTCGTCAATCACCCGCAGACTTATTACTGGCACAAAGATAATGTGGCTACGTTGCAAGTGGTATTTGAAACGCTAAAAGCCAGTGCGGGATTACTTTTGTTATCCATGGGCCTGGCACTGGCAATTGGTCTGCCGTTAGGTATCGCTGCAGCCTTGGCCAAACGAAAAACTTCCTCAGCACTCGTTATGCTTATATCAGTCCTGGGTGTTTCCACGCCAAGTTTTTTGTTTGCAATGTTTCTGTGGGTGGTGAATATCTGGGTGCACCGTACGTTTGATATTCAAGTATTGCCCTCTGCCGGCTTTGGCTGGGATGCGCACCTGGTCATGCCGACCATTGTGTTGGCCATGCGCCCGTTGGCGCAGATTGCGCAGGTAACCTATGTCAGCATGCGCGACATCCTGGGTCAGGATTATATCCGCACGGCGTATTCCAAAGGGCTGAACTGGCGCCTGGTTCGCAATGTGCATGCCCTTCCAAATATCCTCATTCCGACCCTGACCACGCTGGGCTCATCCCTGCGCTATTCCCTGGCCAGTTTGCCGGTCGTAGAAGTCTTCTTCTATTGGCCGGGAGTCGGTCTGATGTTGCTAGACGCCATCCAGCAGGGGAATGCTGCGCTCGTTACTGACCTGATCTTGTCGCTCGGACTTTTCTTCCTGTTCGTCAACCTGGTGATCGAGTTCTCCTTCCCGTTGATCGATCCGCGCCTGCGCGGCGATGCGGATACGGAGGAGAAGGGAGACCAGGGTACTTTCCTGGGCTGGATACAGGAAGTTGGCAACACACTTTCCGCCTGGGCGCGCGACCTGCGCCAGCGCTTCACCGCTCGGACCTCGGACCTGCCTCCGCTTCCAAACGGTCTGAACCTGCTCCCGGTCGATAAGGAGCAGCCCGGGGCAGAGCGCCGTCGCTGGTTGTTGCGCAATTTTCTAAGTAACCCCGCCTTCATCTTGGGATCTGTGCTGTTGGTTGCCCTTTTGGTGGGAGTGCTCTTTGGTGAGCAGTTTGCCTCTACCAGTCCCTATCAGGCACACGGCGTCATGACGATTAACGGTAAGATCGGCGCGCCGCCTTATGAACCCTCTTCGGTCTTCCCCTGGGGTACGGATCACATCGGGCGCGATATTCAGGCGCTCGTTCTGGCGGGCGGCAAACGGACGTTGACGCTGGCTTTCTTTGGAATGTTGGCGCGTCTGCTACTGGGTGCAACCTTGGGGATCCTGGCGGGCTGGCAGCGAGACGGCTGGTTCGACCGGCTGGTCACTGGTGCAGTGGGTGTATGGGCGGCTTTCCCGGTCACGTTGTTTGCCATGATCTTGATCCAGGCCCTGGGCATTCAACAAGGTATGTGGGTCTTCATCGTCGCCATATCTGTGGTGGGGTGGGGCGAAGTGGCGCAATTTGTACGCGGACAGGTCATTACTTTGAAGCCGCAACTGTTTATCGAATCGGCCCGCTCGGTTGGTTCACGCCCCGATCAGATATTAGTGCGGCACATCATCCCGAATCTGGTGAATTCGCTGATCGTCCTGGCTGCCCTGGAAATGGGCGGGGTCCTGATGTTATTGGCCGAGTTGGGCTATCTGAATATTTTCATGGGCGGCGGGTTCCGGGCTATGATTGGTGAGGCAGGCCGCATGATGCCGGTCATAGCTACTTACTCGGACGTACCCGAATGGGCGGCTTTGATCGCAAACGTGCGCCAGTACTGGCGCAGCTATCCATGGATGGCCTTATATCCCGGCCTGGCAGTGTTCCTTACTATCATGACCTTCAACCTGTTTGGGGAGGGACTGCGCCGCTTCCTAGATGACACCTACTCTAACTTAAGTCGTTTATTCAACCGCTATACACTAATTGGGGCAGTTGGCCTCGCAGTGGTCGTAGCCCTGGTTCTACAATCGTCAGTGCCATTGAACGTTTATCGCCCGGAAGGCTTGAAATTCGACGAAAAGCGCGTTATGCAGGATATCGAGAATTTGTCTTCTCCTCAGATGCAAGGACGCGAGACTGGCATGCCTGGTGCGACCATGGCAGCTATATATATTGCCTATCGCATGTCAGAAATTGGCATTTTCCCTGCCGGAGAACATAACACTTATTTACAGCATTTGGTGCAACCACGTATACATCTATTTGAGACCCCCACGCTGACCATTTTGGATGAATCCGGCCGGCCTCTCAAACAACTGACCTACAAGCGCGATTTTACTGAGTTTGCCCGTTCTGCTGGAATGTACGGAGATGAACAGGCTCCCATCATGGGTGTCGCCTATGGTCCGACGTTGGATCCATCCTTGAACGACGAGTATGGATTGAGCAACAGCGCAGCTATGGATCACATCGTGATCGTACATGCCGAGGATATTGAGAAGGTCAACCCACAACAGTTGAAGGGGATTCTAGTGATTGCAGATGAAAGCCTCTCGCTGGACCACCGGGAGGTGTATCCATACAATGTATTGGTGTTTGGGCCACCGGGATCACAAAACCGCACAGTTAAACCATATATGCTCATCTCTCCTGAAGTGGCCGATTCTTTACTGAAAACAGCCAGCAGCAGCCTGGCGGAACTGGATGCCCTCCGGGAAACCCTGGAACCGGGTCAGATGCGGTTGACCGCAGAAGGGGCGCGGGTCAGTTTGTCTCTGCAGCCGCGCAGGGCAGACGACTATCTTGATGAGAAATACATCAATGTCATGGGGGTGATCCCCGGGCAAGGACATTTCATGGGGATGGAAGAACAGGTCATCATTGTCAGCGCCTATTACGACGGCTTGGGCACTGACCTGACGGGAACGGTTTATCCCGGCGCAAATGACAATGCCAGTGGCGTGGCGATGATGCTGGAACTGGCGCGTTTGATGAAGGAAAGTGTCTATCAGCCCGATAAAACGGTTCTGTTCGTGGCCTGGGCAGGCGGTGAACGCCAGGAAGGCTTGAGTGTAGTCAATGTGCTTAATGCGCGCCCCGGTGCGAGTGAGTTGACTGTGGAGACGGTCATCGAACTTTCTGGCGTGGGTTATGGAACAGGGAGTTCGATCAACCTGGGCAATGACAGCAGCTATCGCCTGGTCAAGCTCTTCCAGG
Organism: Anaerolineales bacterium; assembly: GCA_016928525.1. The sequence continues at coordinate 5,129 of JAFGKO010000367.1, forward strand.
AAGCGGCCGGCCGTTATAACTTGCCGACTACCACGCGCGGGCGAAACCCGCATTATGGGCTGCCTCTCCCTACGGCGTTCGGCGGGCGCGATGCCATGACCCTGTCCATTTCCTGGGATGGCTCAGATTCACTCGCGCACACTCCCAAAGATATAGCTGCCATCATTGATCCGGCTAAATTATATGATATCGGTCGTACGACCTATTTGACCTTGCTGGTTCTCAGCCGTGAGACAGAGTATTGAACGAACTTGGCGATCTTCGCGAGCTAAGTGCCCTGCAAGGGTATGGCGGTTCAAAAATGTAACTCGATGGACAAGCATGAACAGGTATAATCATGGACATGATTTATCTGGATTATGCTGCCACCACCCCGGTGGACTCCCGTGTCTTGGACGCGATGCTGCCCTATTTCCGCGAATCGTTCGGGAACCCCTCATCTGTGCATCGTTATGGACAGCGCGCCGAGGCCGCTGTGGAAGAAGCCCGCGAAACCGTTGCTGCGGCCATCCGTTGCCGCCCGGACGAAGTCATCTTCACCTCCTGTGGCTCCGAGTCGGATAATCTGGCTTTGCGCGGGGCTGCGCAGGCCATGTCTGAAGGCTCGGGGCGGAAGTGGATTCTGACCTCCAAAACTGAACACCATGCTGTCAGCAAGACAGCCGAACAGCTTGCAGAGCATTATGGCTTCCTGCTCGAATGGCTGGAAGTAGATGAGCACGGCATGGTCAGGCCTGAAACGGTCGAGAAGGCAATTTGCGATGATACGGCTATTGTCTCGATCATGTATGCCAACAATGAAATCGGCACAATCAACCCGATCAAAGAGATTGCCGAGATTTGTCGAAGGCGTGGTGCTTTGTTTCATACAGACGCGGTTCAGGCGGCGGCCTACCTGCCGGTCGATGTGACCGAACTAGGCGCTGACCTGGTCGCCCTCGGCGGGCACAAATTCTACGGTCCCAAGGGTATTGGTGCATTGTACGTCCGTAAAGGCACACCGCTGCTTCCACACCTGACAGGCGGTGGGCAGGAATTCGGCTTACGGGCAGGGACCTCCAACGTGCCCTACATCGTTGGTTTCGCCGAAGCCCTGCGCTTGACAGTTGAAGAGCGCGAAGAACGCATTACCCACGTTAAGCCATTGCGTGATCGCATCATCGGCACTGTTCTGGAAGAGATTCCCGATTCCTGTTTGACGGGTCATCCCGAATCCCGCCTCCCAAATCATACCTCCTTTGCCTTCAAAGGTGTGGATGGCAACCTGCTGTTGCAAATGCTGGATGCAGCCGGTTTTGCCTGCTCGTCCGGCTCGGCCTGTAAAACGGGCAATCCTGAGCCCAGCGAGGTTGTGTCCGCGATCGGGCTCTCCCGCGAATGGGGGCTTGGATCCCTGCGCGTCACGCTCGGCAGCGGGACTACTGTTGAGCATATCGAGTCCTTCTTGCTAACACTTCCGCCTCTAGTTGAAAAAGCGCGTAAATTGGGTTAACGCAAAGGGAAAATACTTAGTGCTCTTCGTGTCCTTCGTGGTGAGAAATTTATGCCTAAAGTCGTCGTAGCCATGTCCGGTGGCGTAGACTCCTCTGTTGCAGCCGCCTTGCTCAAGGAACAGGGCTATGAGGTCATTGGCATGATGCTGCGCCTGTGGTCGGAGCCGGGCAAGGAGGACTCCAACCGCTGTTGCACCCCCGACTCGATAGCGTTGGCGCGCCGCGTGGCGGCTGTTCTGGATATCCCCTTTTACGTTGTAGACGCCAAGGGCGTTTTCCGCGAGACGGTGGTACAGTATTTCCTGGATGGCTATGCTGCCGGGTTCACGCCTAATCCATGCCTGCTATGTAACCGCCAGATCCGCTGGACGTTTCTGCTGGATCATGCTCTGGCCTTTGGCGCGGACTTTATGGCCACTGGTCACTATGTGCGAAAGCGGACGTCAGACGATGGGCAGCATGAGCTTTTACGCGCCGTTGACCCTTCCAAAGACCAGTCATATGTTTTGCACGTGCTGAATCAGGAAAAACTGGCCCGAGCACTCTTTCCGGTGGGGGAGTACCCCAAGTCGGAAATCCGCCAGGTGGCTGAATCGTTGAATCTGCCTGTGTACAAGCGCCCTGACAGCCAGGACTTGTGCTTCCTGGCCGGTGAGGATTATCGCAAATTCATCCAACGCAATGCAGCAGGGATGCTCGTTCCTGGTGAAATCATCATGCGTGATGGCAGGAAGTTGGGTCAACATAACGGATTGGCGAACTACACTATCGGCCAGCGCAAGGGACTGGGCGTGAGTTCGCCCGTGCCGCTGTACGTGCTGGGCAAGGATGTCGCCACGAACACTCTGATCGTTGGCGTAGCGGACGAACTCGGTACGGCTGAATTGGTCGCCGATGATGTCAATTGGATGTCTGGTGAAACCCCGAAAGAGCCTTTCCACGCTGAAGTCAAGATCCGCTATACGGCCAGGGAAGCCTGGGCGCAGGTCACGCCGCTCGGGGGCGGGAGGCAGGCCAGGGTCCGTTTTGATGCGCCGCAACGCGATGTCACGCCGGGGCAGGCGGCGGTCTTCTATGCCGGGGATTTACTTCTCGGCGGAGGGATCATTACCTAACCTTGCGTATAGCCATAAAGAGTGAGCATTGCTATGACAATCCCAACATTGATCTTTGCCTTCCTGGTTGCCAGTCTGATAGGAGCGTTGTATCACTTGGTCCGTGGTGGCGGACTGGGAAGACTGCTTTTGAATCTACTCTTGAGTTGGGCTGGTTTTGCGCTGGGGCATCTTCTTGGCATCAAGCTGGGTTGGTCTTTGTACCCAATGGGTGGGCTTGACCTGGGTATGTCCATACCAGGCAGCCTGCTTTTGCTGGTTGGGGCGGATTGGATCAGCCGGATTCGAAGTTGGAGTGACGCCTTCCCGGATGACGAGAACAGGGTATAATCGGCGTTTGCTATCCTGACCCGAAGAGAGAATTATGGAGTTTATTACTTACCTGATCGATTTGTTTTTGCACTTGGACGAGCATCTGGCTAACATCATCAGCCAGTATGGGACCTGGACATATGCCTTGCTATTCTTCGTGATTTTCATGGAGACTGGTTTCGTGGTCACGCCCTTCTTGCCCGGCGATTCGCTGCTCTTTGCCGCCGGCACATTCGCTTCACCCGTGATGGGGGAAGCGCTCAACGTATACCTTTTAGTGGGTCTGCTCACTGTAGCAGCGGTCTTGGGGGATACGGTCAACTATTGGATTGGGCACTTTGTGGGGGAACGCGCCTATGGCAGCCGCTGGGTGAAGAAGGAGTACATTGACCGCACGCATGCCTTCTTCGAGAAGCATGGCGGCAAGACCATTTTCCTGGCGCGCTTCGTACCCATCATCCGCACCTTCGCGCCATTTGTGGCGGGTGTTGGCAAGATGTCTTACGGGTATTTCTTTTCCTACAATGTCATCGGCGGCATCGTGTGGGTACCATTATTTACTTTTGCGGGCTATTTCTTTGGTACATTGCCGTTCGTGCAAAGGAACTTCGAGTTCGTGATCATCGCGATCATCCTGATCTCGCTCATCCCAGTTTTCTATGAAGCCTGGAAATCCCGCACAGAAAAAGTAAAAGCAGCAATACAATGAAACAACGAACAACGCTGGATTACTTCTGGGTCAGCGCGCGCGGATTTTTCATGGGCGCGGCTGACATCGTCCCGGGTGTTTCGGGTGGTACGATGGCGTTCATTCTGGGGATCTATGAGGAGTTGCTGGCCGCAATCAACGCTATCAACCTCGAATTTATTCGAGACATTTTTACGTTGCGTTGGAAGAAGGCCTTCCGAGAGTTTCCCTGGCGTTTCCTGCTGGCGCTGGGCGCGGGCATTGCTGCCGCAATCTTGACGTTGACAAGCGCGCTGCATTGGGCGTTGGAAAACCATCCTTCCCCCTTTTGGGCGTTTTTCTTTGGCCTGATCATCGCTTCTATCGTAGTCGTCAGCAAGCGCGTTGCTCATTGGAGCGCTATCAACATCTTTTCAGCGCTCGTGGCAGCCGTCGGCGCGTATGTCCTGGTTGGCTTAAGTCCCTCCGAGACACCGCACACCCCGCTATTCCTCTTCCTGAGCGGGGCGCTGGCGATCTGCGCCATGATCCTGCCAGGTATTTCCGGCGCGTTCATCCTGGTGCTTTTGGGTAAGTATCGCTATATCCTTGCCGCGGTCGTTGCCCTTGAGATCACCTCCATAGCCATCGTTGCTCTGGGAGCCGTATTTGGGCTGCTCGGTTTTGCGCGCCTGCTGCGCTGGTTGTTGCGCGAAAAACACGACCTGGTGGTCGGCATCCTGACCGGTTTTATGACCGGCGCTCTTCGCAAAGTTTGGCCGTGGAAATCCTTCGAGATGATCGACGAGGTGATCGTGCGGGAAACGAATTTCATCCCAGCTGTTTTTACCGGGGAAGTGGCCCTGGCGCTCCTTTTCGTGGCCTTGGGCATTGTCTTTGTCCTGCTTATCGAGCATTTTGCTAACCGGAAACAGGTCGAGCCGTCAGCCAACGTAAGTTGATCTTCGGCGCCCTGGTATTTGCGCTGTTCATAATAGCCATTATTGTCGCGGCGAATACGGACAGCCTGCCGTTTGCGCTCAAGAGGCTTTACCGCTTTCCGGGCGGTGATAAAGTGGGACATTTCATCCTGTTCGGAATCCTGAGTTTTCTCCTGAACAAAAGTGCCCTGATCCTGCTCCCCAGGCGGGATTCTGCACGCGTCACCCTGACCATGAGCTTGCTCCTGGCCATCCTGATTGGTCTGGAAGAATGGAGCCAATCCCTGTTTCCGTCCCGGACGATGTCGCTCATCGATCTGATAGCCAGTTATGCCGGCGTATTTGTATTTGCTCTGCTTGCTTACTGGACGAAGCGTTGATGCAACTTTTTTCCTGCTCTTGCATCCAATTACTTGCAATCTTTATGTCAAGGAGCAGATATGCCTATCTTTGAATTTGTGTGCAAAGAGTGTGAACAACCCTTCGAGGAACTGATTTTTGGATTCAGTACTGATGGTGTCGTTTGCCCATCCTGCGGAAGCGAGCAGGTACGCAAGAAAATGTCCACTTTTGCATCGAAGGCGGGCAGCGATGGCGCTTCGCTCTCGCTCGGATCGAGTTCGGCTGCCTCTTGCAGCACTGGCAGCGTTTGAGGGGTTTAAACTCGACTGGCCGTGTGTCAGGTTTAAAAAATTGACAGTCACCTGAATGATAGGTAACTGTCAATTTTTTATGGGGGCAACTCCTTATTTCCGCTACAAATAAGTCGCCTCTGCAAACTTGCGATTGAAGTTTGGTACTTTGGCCAGTTCGACGTAACCGTCGCGCTGAGCGATCTGGGCGGCCATTTCCCGCTCGGTTTTAGAAATGAGCGCCAAACGAGCTCCAGTCCCGGCAGCGTTGCCAACCTGCTTGAAGCGTTCCAAGGGCAAATCTGGCAGCATGCCGATGGTGATGGCGCTTTCCACGTCGATGAAAGTGCCAAATGCACCGGCGATGATGACCTGTTCGAGATCATCTTCAGACAACCCTTCAGCCTCCACAAGGGCCTGGATGCCCAGGCGAATAGCGGCCTTGGCAAGTTGCAACTCACGCACGTCTTTTTGTGAGATGGTGATCGGGTCCAACTCCGGCCGCTCGGCCAACACAAATTCTTTCGAATCATTTTGGGTACGGACAAAGGGGTGTGATCCCATTTTTCCACCGCGATCGACGACATTATTTATGCGCAATTGTGCGACAACGTCCAGCAGACCCGAACCACAAATACCTACTGGGGCTTCCCCGCCGATGGTCTGGATTTCCAAGCGATCATTTTCTAACCGCACATGCTCAATGGCCCCGGGCGCGGCGCGCATCCCGAACTTGATGTGCGCCCCCTCGAACGCCGGACCGGACGCGCATGAGACACTGGTCATCCGGCCCTTATGGTTGAGACAAATCTCGGTATTTGTGCCGATGTCGATTGCCAGGACTGTCGCTTTGGCCTCGGCAATGCGGGTGGCGAGCAGCATGGCGACATGGTCTGCGCCGACGTAACCGGCTATATTTGGTAAAAGATGCACATATGCGCCGGGGGCGATTTGCAAGCCGATTTCTCGCGCCTTGATGTCCAGGGCAGTATCGACGGCAGGTACGTAAGGAGACAGGCCCAACTGCTTGACCGGCAACCCTAAGAATAGATGATGGATGGCGGTGTTGCCGACAACAACTGTATCAACAACATCAATCGGTTTTGCGTCGATTTCGGCGCACAGGTCGGCGGCAAGTTGACTGAGGGCGTCAGTAAGCAATGTTTGCAGGCGGGCGGAATCCGCTGGAGATTTACTGGCAGCCACGATGCGCGAAACCACGTCTTCACCATAGGAGATTTGCGGGTTCATCAGGCCTTTGGAAGCCAGGGTTTTGCCGCTTTCCATATCGATTAAATAGCCCGCGATCTTGGTTGTGCCGATATCGACTGCCAGACCCAGCCAGCGCGTGGACGGAGCGCCTATCGCCACGATTTCATTTCCGCGCAGGGCAACCCGTACATGCCAGTCATTATCGCGGATTTGATGTGACAGGGTTTGCTGGACGCGGAAATCAATCGTCCCGGCTTCGATGCCTTGTGCGGCAAGGGCCGCCCAAAGGTTCTGGGCATCTGCCTGCGGGGATTCAAGCGTGGGCGGAGTCAGATGCGCATCCAGTCCGCGGATGAGAGGATCAGGTGCCACGTCTACATCCAACCCTTCGATTTGAGTACGCTGGAGTGCGGTTAGCGATTCAGGTGGTACATGCAGTTTGACGTTGCTTTGTGGGTAAGTCATGCATGCCAGACGATATCCCTGCTCAATTTCATCGGCAGTCAGTGAAGCTTCTTCTTCGAGGGTTAGCTTGGAGACCTGCCCGGAAATTACCTGCACCTTGCAGCGTTCACAACTGCCCACGCCGCCACATATGCTGACAAGGTCGACGCTCAGCTGACGGGCGCAATCGAGCAAAGATTGTTCGCCGGTAAATTGCCCGCGCCGCCCGACTGGTTCGAAGTCTATATCAAACAATGCAAATCTCCTTGTCGTAAGAGGGTGAGCAAAAAGAGAGTCCCAAGTATACCCAAACTTTTACCGCCATCGAACTTTTACGACTCTTCGGGAATTTCCGGCCCCCCTTCACGGCAAATCCTAAAGAAAACCACTTTTACCATCCAGTCGCTGAGCTACACTTGCCAGGAATACAACAAATAAAATGACCCAATGGACAAATTACCTGATGAAAACAATTTTTAAGTTGACAAACCGCATAAAACTCTCTATACTGAATATGTTCAGTGAATGCGTTCATTTTGGTATGCTCGGGAGTTTACTACATGGACGATAAGAAAGCAAGACTGAAAGATATTGTAGGGGATGGGGGAATTTTGCCAGGGCCGAAATTTAGTGATTCCTATTCATTAGATTACAATCTAATTAAACCATTGCAACCATGTTTCGAGGTCAAACCCAAGAATGTAGAGGAGGTCCAAAAGATCGTACTTTGGGCAAATGAGACTCAGACTCCCCTGGTGCCAGTCAGTTCAGGCGGCCCACATTTCCGAGGCGATACATACCCAACAGCGCCTGAAGCTGTCATGGTGGATTTGCGTGGAATGAACCATATCCTGAAAATCGACCGACGCAACCGGCTGGCGCTGATCGAGCCGGGCGTAACCTTTAGCCAGCTTCTACCCGAACTTCGGAAGGAAGGCCTGAGAATTGTCATGCCGCTTCTGCCTCGGGGCAATAAATCGGTCATTGCCAGCTTGCTGGAGAGGGAACCGGTGATGTCGCCGAGGTACCAGTGGAACCTGGTTGAACCATTGCGCAGTCTTGAGATCGTCTGGGGCAACGGCGATAAATTCTACAGTGGCAGTGGAACCTTGCGTGGGGAAAAAGACGAGGACTGGCAGGCAGGCTTGGTGCCAGTAGTAGGGCCTGGGCCGGGTCAACTGGATTACAACAAGTTTGTCTCGGCTGCACAGGGCAGCATGGGCATTGTCACTTGGGCTTCCGTAAAGTGTGAAGTTTATCCACAAACGCGGAAGCTCTTTTTTATCCCTGCGGAGAAACTCGAAGATTTAATCGACTTTACCTATAAACTGCTCAAATTCAGATTTGGGGATGAGCTTTTCATCGTCAATAACACCTGTCTGGCAAATATCTTAGGAAATTCAGCGGCTGAGATTGAAGCCTTGAAAAATGGATTGCCGGCCTGGACGGTTGTTGTGGGGATTACTGGCGGCGACATTCTGCCTGAAGAGAAACTCGCTGCGCAGGAGGCTGATATCTGCGATATTGCCCAGCAGCACGGATTGCGGATGGTGCCTGCCCTGCAGGGCATCCGCGGCGATGAACTGCTGGATGTTATCCTGCAACCCTCGCCTGAGCCATACTGGAAGTTGAGAGACAAAGGCGGATCGCAGGATATCTTCTTCTTGACCACTCTGGATAAAACCCCTCGCTTCATCACTACGCTGTTTGCTGCTGCCAATGAAAGAGGTTATCCGGTCCCGGACATTGGCATTTACCTTCAACCGGTACACCAGGGAGTCGGCTGCCACTGTGAGTTCATTCTCCCGTTCGATCGGGCGAACCAGGCTGAAGTACGAAAGACGCAGGAATTATTCCGAGAAGCCAGCCAAAGACTGTTCAAGCAAGGAGCCTATTTTTCACGACCGTATGGGATCTGGGCTGATATGGTCTACAACGCGGATGCACGTACCATGCTTGTGACGAAAAAAATAAAAGATATTTTCGATCCCAAGCATGTGATGAACCCCGGAAAACTCTGCTTTTAAAGTGCAAGTACCCGGACAGTATGATTGTGATTGGTAAAGTTTCTCTACGCTAAAGAAATACCCATCAATCAAAGGTACTCTTTTCGGGCACAAGGAGCAAAAAATGGCATTGGAAGATTTCGCAGCCGAAATGGATCGTTGCAGTTCATGTTCTTACTGTAAGTGGATTCCATTCGACCAGATAAAGAGCTGGCGTTTTGCCAAGAATTGCCCTAGCATTGCTTATCACAATTTCAATAGTTACTCTGCGCGCGGCCGCTATCTGGTGGCCCGTTCGTTGCTTAATGGACGAAGTGATTATAGTGATACGGTACGCCGGGTTGTGAACACCTGTCTGACCTGCGGATCGTGCGATGTGAGTTGCAAAGTCTGTCGCTACAACCTCGAGCCCCTGGAGATGGTTCGCGAGCTCAAATTCAACCTGGTAGAAGACGGGCAACGCCTCGATGAACACTTGGCTATTATCGAAAGCCTGCATAAAGAGAGCAATACCATGGGGGCGGCCAAGAGCGGAAGGGGAGCCTGGGCCAAGGATCTTAAGGTTAAACATCTCCCTGATGAGCAGGCCGAAGTGCTCTTTTTTGCCGGCTGCCGGATCAGTTATGATGAAGAATTGCAGCAGAATGCGCAAGCCGCCGTACGAATTCTTTTGGATGCCAGGGTAGACCTTGGAATCCTGGGAGAAAATGAGATGTGTTGTGGCGGGCGGATTTATTCGATGGGCTATCGAGATGACTTCACCCGTTTGGCAAAATCCAATATGGCAATTTGGGCAAAAGCTGGCATCAAAACCGTGGTGACTTCCTGCTCGGATGGCTATCACGCTTTCAAGCGCCTTTATCCGAAACTTGGATCCGAAGTGGAAGTGTTGCATATCGTAGAATACATTGATCGACTGATCAAAGAAGGCCAGCTCAAGTTCAGCAAGGAAGTCCCGCTGACTGTCACCTATCACGACCCCTGTCACCTGGGTCGCCAGGGGGAACCCTATGTCCCTTGGGATGGTGTTGAAAAGAAGATCAAGAACCAGATCGTCGTCTATGAACCAAAGAGGCCCAGATACAATGGCGCCTGGGGTATCTACGATCCGCCGCGTGATATTCTCAAGAGTATTCCCGGTGTGGAGTTGGTCGAGATGGAGCGCATCCGGGAATATAGCTGGTGCTGTGGAGCCGGAGGTGGTGTGCGGGAGGCCTATCCTGAGTTTTCCACTTGGACTGCCAATGAACGGATCACGGAAGCCAAGACCACTGGAGCCGAGGCACTGGTCACTGCTTGCCCGTGGTGTGAACGGAATTTCTTGGACGCTGGCGGAATGAAAGTCCTGGACATCATCGAGCTTGTCCAGCAGGCATTATAGGGGAGGATACAGATGACACTTCCCAAGAACGTGTATGAAGCGTTGGAAGATATTGTCGGCAAAGTGAATATTTCCGACGACCCGGCGGTGCTCGATTCGTATCGCTATTCCCTTGCTCATACTGCCATCCACCTGGGACCGCATTACAACACCTTTACACCCAGGGGGGCAGCGGTCCTTATGCCGGGCAGCACTGAGGAAGTCCAGGCCATTGTCAAATTGTGCAACAAATACAAAATAAAATTCAAGGCCTCCAGCACCTTCTGGTCTGCCCAGGGATACCCGTCTGAAGAGGATACGATCCAGTTAGATATGCGGCGGATGGATCGCATCCTTGAAATCGATGAGAAGAACATGTACGCGGTGGTGGAGCCGGGTGTGATCTCGGCCACGCTCCAGGCCGAGACAATGAAAGTCGGCCTGAACACGCACATCGCTGGCTCCGGCTGTAGTTGCTCGGTATTAGCCAGCGCTACATCGTATTTCGGCTCTGGTCCCGGTAACCTGTATGGGGGCTGGTTCTATGACAACTTGCTGGGTATGGAATGGGTGATGCCCACCGGGGAGATTTTCCGTACCGGTTCGCTGGGCTCCGATTGTGGCTGGTTTTGTGGCGAAGGTCCTGGGCCCAGTATGAAAGGCGTTGCTCGGGGTTTCCTGGGTGCCAAAGGCTCGATGGGTGTCTTCACCAAATGCGCGGTCAAATTGTTTGCCTGGCCCGGACCGGAGTCGCTTCCTGTAGATGGCATTATTCCTGCATATAAGGCAAACCTCCCGGATAACTTCAAAGCTTATACCCTGGCTTTCCCATCCTGGAAAGCGTGGGCTGATGCTGTGTATGCAATTTGGGATGCTGGCATTGGCTACCTTGGCCATCGTCAATTCAATATGTTTGGCCGCGATCTCAAATTTGCTATGGTGAAAATCCTTACCGATCCCACCAAGACCCTGGAAGACCTGGAAGAATTGCTCGAAGACCCGCAAGTGCAGGAAGTGACTGAACAATCGCAACGGGATTTCCAGCTTGTCCTGGTTGGCATGACCTCTCGCGATATGGCCTGGCAGGAGAAAGCCCTGGATGAGATTTTAGCCCTTACTGGCGGCTGGAAAGTAGAAGCCATGAATGTGCCAGAGATTCACGATTGGGCTTTGCTATACCTGCTCCGATTAGGGCACAAAAACTTGAACCTGGTCTTTGGCGGTTCCTATGATGGTTGTTTCGGTTTTCCCGGCTCGGCTGACTTTGGGGCGTCCAATGCTGAAGAAGCGGGACAGTTTAAAAAGGAATGGGAGCAACACGGGGCAATCGTGGAGGCCGGTGGCGACTGTATGATGGGACCAATTGGGGGCCAGGGAGGAGGCGGTACCTGTCTGTGGGAGAATTTCACTTGCTTTGATCCACATGATCGCTTCTCAACCGAGGGAACCCTGGAATTCTTCGACGCGGCAACCGAGTATGGTATTAAACGTGGCTGGGGTGTCGGTATGGAGAAATGGAACTCTGTCGCCCGGGGTTCTGATGGCAAGACAACCCCCAAAGAAGAGCGAGATAAGATGCACTTGGCTGCCCCGCAGCCCAACGTTTTCCGTTATCAGCATAAAGTCAGAGAAGCTTTAAATCCAAACCATCTGGGAGATGAATACTTCGAGACACTGGAGGATTAATGGTTGGAGTCCTTGATCTTCTGATGTAGAATATTAATGTCCCCAGAAAAGGTAAATGTTGCGGTCATAATCTGGCCGAACAAAAATAATTTTCAAGAAAGGAGAAGTGGAACATGTCGGAAGAACTGATAAAAGCCATCACTGAAATGCGCGAAGAAGATGCTCTAAAAATCACTCAGGATATGCTTGATGCGGGATCTTCACCGCTCGATGTCCTCGATGCGTGCCGTAAGGGCCTGGATGCGGTGGGGAAATGCTTCGAGGAGGGCACCTATTTCTTGCCTGAACTGATGCTGGCTGGCGAGATGATGAACCAGATTACGGAGATCATCAAGCCCAAGCTGGCCGAGCTGCCGGATAGAGAGCGCCAGGGCAAAGTACTCATTGGCACTGTCCAAGGAGATATCCACGATATCGGCAAGAATATTGTGAGCTTCATGCTGGATGTTAACGGCTTTGAAGTCCTCGACCTGGGTGTGGATATTCCCCCGCAAAAATTCGTAGACGCTATTCAGGATTTCCAACCGCAGGTTGTCGCTCTCAGCGGATTCCTTACCCTGTCCTTTGACGCTATGAAAAACACAGTGGCAGCCATCGAATCCGCCGGCCAACGGGACAAGGTCAAGATCATGATCGGTGGGGGTCAAATCAACGAGGAAGTAAAAGAATATGCTGGTGCTGATGGCTATGGTAGAGATGCCGTGGCCGGAATATCCTTGGCTAAAAAATGGGTTGGCGTCAATTGATAACCCTCAGCAGAGAATTCGGAGGAAAAAATGACACAACAATTGACAAAAGAAGAAAAGTTTGAGGCGATATGGCAAGGGAAGCTCTCGCCAAAGGGTCCTGATGGGAACCCGCTTCCGTTCCAGTCTCCGGAAGCGGAAAAGGCATACAAGGATCGGATACTCAGGTTCAAAGATGCAATCGAGATGAAAAAGCTGCCGGACAGAGTTCCGGTTACGGTCTTTCCCAGCATGTTTCCTTGGAAAAACGCCGGGATGACCGTTGAAGAGGCCATGTACGATTATGGCAAATGTGCCGAAGTCTTTCAGAATTTCGTGCTCGAGTTGGAACCGGATATGCATTGGGGTGCATACGCACCCGGTTCGGGGAAGATGTATGAAATCCTGGACTATAAACTCTACTCCTGGCCAGGCCATGGGGTTTCGCCGGAATACTCCTACCAAGCCAATGAAGGCGAATACATGCTGGCGGATGAATATGATGCCTTGATCCAGGACCCATCGGGTTACTTCACCCATGTATACCTGCCACGCGTGTTCGGCGCATTAGGTGGATTTCCGATGCTGCCGTTTCTCCCCGGCATCCTCGAAATTTACGGCCTTCCCCTCTTCTTCATCCCCTTTGGGCTGCCCCCAGTACAGGCAACCTATCAGGCCCTTTTTGAGGCCGGTGCTGAGGCGCTGAAATGGGTAGGCCCCATAGGTGGTGCTGACGGTGTGTTAGCCACGCACGGGTTTCCGACCGTATTGGGTGGATTCACCAAGGCGCCGTTCGACGTCATTGGCGATACATTGCGTGGTACCAAGGGGATCATGCTGGATATCCACCGGCGACCCGATAAGCTCATCAAGGCTATGGAAGCTTTGGTGCCGCTTATGATCGGTATGGGTATTGCCAACGCGCGACAGACCGGCAATCCCTTAATATTCATTCCTCTTCATAAAGGGGCAGATGGCTTCATCTCAGATGAGCAGTTCAAGAAATTCTTCTGGCCGACTCTAAGAGAAGTCATTTTGGGCTTAATAGAGGAAGGGATTGTTCCACTTCCTGCGCTTGAAGGATACTGGAATACGCGACTGGAAGTTATTCAGGATGTTCCAAAAGGCAAGAGCGTATGGATGGTCGACCAGTCAGATATGGTCAAGGCCAAGAACACTCTGGGCAAGAATGCCTGCCTGCTTGGCAACGTGCCCTCCTCCATGTTGAATTTGGGCACCCCTCAGGATGTGAAAGCCTATGTAAAGAATGTCATCGACACTGCCGGCAAAGATGGTGGCCTCATCATCTGCAATGGGGCTTTCTTTGACGAAGCCAAGCTGGAAAATGTCAAGGCGATAGTTGAGGCTACCAAGGAGTACGGCGAATACAAATAATATGTTTTTCAGGGGAACCGGCTTGATAGGCTTTGCACAAAACTGCCATAGAAACCAAGCCTATCAAGCCGGGGGGATTAACATCAATGTTTGTTTTCGGGAGGAACAAATGGAAATAAAAGCGGCGGTTGTTTTTGAGCGGGCGGGAGAATTCAAAATTGAAAACTTGGAACTCAGCGAACCAAGGGATGATGAGGTAGTGGTTCGAGTAGTCGCTACCGGTATTTGTCACACTGACCTGGCAGCACGGGCCGGGCATTTACCGATCCCGGCTCCGCCGAGTGTTTTCGGACATGAAGGAGCTGGTATTGTGGAAAAAGTGGGAGCGCGCGTGACCAAAGTAAAACCGGGCGACCATGTAGTTCTTGGCTGGGACTACTGCGGAACATGTCCACCATGTAAGCAAGGCAAGGAACTCTATTGCCTGAATTTCTTCCTGCACAATTTCCACGGCGCTCGCCCGGATGGCACTACAACCTTGCGAAAAGGTGATCAGGAAATCCATGGTTCATTCTTCTGCCAGTCATCCTTTGCCGATTATGCACTCGCCAACGAACGCAATGTCGTCAAAGCGCGAGATGATATTCCCCTCGAAATCCTGGGTCCCATGGGATGTGGAGTAATGACAGGCGCTGGCGCAGTGATGAATGCACTTCAAGTCAAACCAGGGTCATCCATTGCCGTATTTGGCGTTGGCCCGGTGGGGATAAGCGCAATTTTAGCTGCAGTGGTGTGTGGTTGTACTACTATCATCGCTGTTGATATCAAACCTGAGCGGCTCAAAGCGGCCAAGGAATTGGGCGCTACTCATACTGTTAACGCATCGGAGGTTGACCCAGTTAAGGCGATTCTCGATATCACCAATGGGGGGCCGGAATTCAGTCTCGAGTGCGTCGGCAATCCTAAGGTGTTGCGACAGGCTGTGGACGTGCTTCCCCGCCTGGGAGTGTGCGGTCTTACGGGCGTCGTGCCTCCTGGCACGGAAGTCAGCCTGGACATGGATCTGATCATGAATGGCCGAGCAGTTAGGGGAATACTTGGAGGCGATGCAATCGCGGATCTGTTTATTCCCAAGCTGGTTGAGCTATATCTCCAAGGACGGTTCCCATACGACAAGATGATCACGTTCTATCCCTTCGAAGAGATCAACCGGGCTGTAGAAGATATGGAAAAAGGGTTGGTGGTCAAACCGGTTTTGCGCATGTAGTGACTAGTATTAATCGATAACGGAGGCAAGCATGAAGTTTGTCAGAGTAAACATGACGGATAAGACCATCAAAGTTGAAGATGTGTCGCCGGAATATGCCGGGCTAGGCGGCAGGGGCCTGACTTCGATCATGATCAACAATGAAGTTCCGCCGGAATGTGATCCCCTGGGACCAGAGAACAAGCTCATCTTTGCCCCTGGTTTCCTAACCGGTACTTCGTTGGTGAACACCAGCCGTATATCTGTTGGCGCTAAAAGTCCGTTGACGGGTGGCATCAAGGAGAGCAACGCGGGTGGGTCTATAGGCGCCTCTTTGGGACATCTGGGCATTACAGCGATTATTGTTGAGGGACAAGCATCGGACGGGGATCTCAGCCTGCTCCGCATCGATGCGCAGGGTGAAGCAAGACTGGTGCCGGCTCAGGAATATCGGGGCTTACGCACCTACGCATTAGCAGAAAAGCTGTTGACTGTTTATGGCGAGAAAAATTCGATCATGTGCATCGGGCCGGCGGGTGAATATCAGTTGGCTTCGGCCTCGATCCAATCGACAGATGTCGATGGGCGTCCTTGCCGGGCTGCTGGCCGCGGTGGCATGGGAGCAGTAATGGGTGCCAAAGGGCTTAAAGCGTTGGTTGTCGACCAACGTGGAAAGGCCCTCGATGCCATCGCCGATCCACGAGCTTTCAAAGAAGCAACTAAAATCGTTGTTGAAGCGGTCAAAGCAGACCACATGAGTGCGGAAGTGATGCCTGCCCTTGGTACTGCTGCCCTGGTAGCCCCAGTCAATGCAATGGGCGCCTTCCCCAGTTATAACGCCACCAAAGGTCAATTGGATGGTTGGGAGAAGATCAGCGGGGAGGCAATGGCTGAGATCATCAAAGAACGTGGAGGAAACACCACCCATCGGGGCTGTGACCAGTGCATGATCCATTGTTCTAACATCTACGTGGATAAAGACGGTAAATTTATCACCGGGTCTTTGGAATACGAGACCATTTGGGCCACAGGCGGCATGACCGGCATCACCGACCTGGACGTGATCGCTCGCCTCGACAACCTGTGCGACGATATTGGGCTCGACACGATGAACACTGGGGTGGCCGTCGCCGTCGCCATGGATGCTGGGTATAGAAAGTTTGGGGATGCCGAAGCAGCTATCGCGATGGTAGAAGAAATCGCCAGGGGGACGGAATTTGGCCGCATCCTGGGCAATGGTCCGGCCGCAGTGGGTGAGCATTTCAACCACCCCCGCGTACCAGTGGTCAAACGACAAAGCATCGCAGCTTACGACCCGCGTGGCATGTTAGGCAACGGCGTTACCTACGCTACCTCCCCAATGGGCGCTGATCACACGGCAGGTAACGTGGTTGGGGCTTACCTGGAGCGGAAACTCGATCCACTGAACCCGGAAGGCCAGACTGACACCTCCAGGTTTTTGCAGATCGCCATGGCCGCCTTCGATTGCATGGGTCAATGTTTCATGGCGAGTGTGGCCTTGCTGCATCCCGATGGCTTCGGCGCGTTCCAAAGACTGATTGAGGCTAAAACGGGCGCGCAATTCGAAGAGGGTTATTTTCCCTTCGGGATGGGCACTCGCATCTTAATGGCTGAGAAGGAGTTCAATAGAAAAGCAGGCTTAACGAAGCAAGATGATCGCCTGCCTCGCTTCTTCTATGAGGAACCCCTGCCTCCGCACAATAAGGTTTTTACGATCAGCGACGAAGAGTTGGACAAGGTCTTGGAATTCTAGCAGGCACATTGATGAAAGTGAAGGTCAAACTATACGGAACTCTAAGCTTAAAGGTCCCAGAATACAAACCTTCGCAAGGCATAGAGGTTGAGATGCCAGATGGCGCAACAGTCAGAGACTTGCTCACCCATTTGGAGATCTTAGAAACACGCGGGGCCGCGGTCGTTGCAAATGGCCGGGTGCTCAAAGCGGACGACAAAATGCAGGATGGATCATCTTTGGATGTTTTTCAAAGTATTCAAGGCGGTTGATAGGATCTATATCCCGAGAGTTCTCTCGCGTTCAAAAGAGAAAATGTCACCCGCTTAAAAGTGAAGTGTAAATATTCTGGAAAGGAGAATTGGAAGTATGTAGAAAATACGCAGAAAACAAGCTGTCATCTAATGGCAAAACATAACAACAAATCCATAGTTTCAAAAAATAAGGAGGAGCAATGGATAACAAAAACAATTTGACCCGTCGCGATTTTCTCAAAGTCGCGGCAGTTGGAACCGCCGGGCTAATGAGTGCGTGCGGTGGGGGACCGGCTAAAGCCAAAGACAAGATCGTGGTTGGCATGTCAAGACCTCTTTCCGGCTGGAATGCCACCATCGGCGATTCCGCCTTTCGCCCGGTCTATGAAACCTTTGTGGCGGAGGTCAATGCAGATGGGGGTGTTTATGTAGAGGAATTTGGCAAAAAGTTGCCCATTGAGTTAATCGTCTACGATGATAAGAGTGATGTGGGCACCATGACCAGGTTAACGGAAAAGTTGATCGTGGAAGACAAGGTTGACTTCCTGTGGCCTGCCTCCGGTACCGCTTTCCTCTTCGCCCAGGCTCCGATTGCCAATAAGTATGGCTATGTGCTGATTACTGCCGAGGGCGGCGCTACCAGCCTCAAGGACATGCTACCCAGCCTGCCCTACGTATTCGTAACCCTGAGCTTCTCTGATTGGTATCAAGTACCGGCCTTTGCCGACCTGCTGGCAGAGAAGGGTGCGAAGACAGCCTACGTCACCTACATTGCAGACTTGCATGGCATTGAGTACTCGGGTGTGGCCGGCATCGAGTTTGCCAACAAAGGTATCAATGTTGTTGGCTCCAAGAGTCTCCCACCCGATATCAAGGACTTGTCACCGATAATCAAAGAAGCCAAGGCCTCCGAGGCGGACGTCTTCTGCTGCTTTGCCTATCCTGATCAACTCTTCCCGGCCATCGGGACATCCATCGAACTCGGCTATAACCCCAAGTGTTGGATTGGCGGGCCCGGCATAAATTTTGGCTTCTTCCATACGGCGTTTGGCCCCATGGTAGAGGGCGTTACAGGCTGGACTTCCTTTAACCCCAAGCAATCTGCGGTAGCAAAGGAACTGGCTGATAAGCTCTGGGGCGGTAAGCCCGAAGACGTCCAGGATCCCTGGGGACACCCGCTTTATTGGGCTGGCCTGCAGACCTGGAAGCTGGCTATCGAGAAAGCCGGTACTTTGGACCAGGAAAAGATCAGGGAAATTCTTGCTACCGAGAAGTTTGATACAGTCCTGGGGGAGACCTGGTATGAGAACGGGCTACTGTCAAAGGATTGCCATACCGGAGAGGTTGGTCAATGGATAAACGGAGTGTATGAAGTCGTTGGGCCGAAAGAGGATGCTACTGCCGATTTCGTGTATCCCAAGCCCGAGTGGCCAACTGGGTAAGGAAAGTATCAAGATGCATCGATAGCATACCGCTAGATAGGCTGTCTAAGGGGAAAGGATTCACCTTTAGACAGCCTGCACAACGGTTGCTAGAACCAGGAAATCATCAATGATTGTAACCATTCTTGACGTCGT
This sequence comes from Anaerolineales bacterium, assembly GCA_016928525.1. Next base: position 23,887 of record JAFGKO010000367.1, read on the forward strand.
GATCGCCGGCTTGCTGCTGGGTGGGCTTTATGCATTGATTGCGATGGGTCTCAGTTTGCAATACGGCGTTGCCCGGATATTGAATATCTCGCATGGCGAGTTTATCATGCTCGGGGCCTTAACCACCTGGGTGTTATACACCGCCTTTGGCATTAACCCGTTATTGTGCCTCGTTGTTTGTGGCCCACTGGCCTTTATCCTGGGGTTTATCCTTCATAGAACCATATACAAGCGCTTGGCGACAACTTCAGCCACGCCAGGTATCTTCGAGGGCAATTCAATGCTGGCTTCTTTTGGTCTACTATTCATCATTCAGAATCTGGCACTGATAGCCTGGGGGTCTGAAATAAGAGGTTATTCTTATTTAGCTGTTCCGGTTGACCTGGGGGGAGCGCTATTTGGCGCCAACCGCTTGGTCACCCTCGGGTTTGCTCTGCTGATCGGGGTCTCTTTTTACATCTTCCTGACCCAGACCCGTATGGGAAAAGCTATCCGTGCAGCGGCTCAAGACCCCTCTACCGCTGGCCTGCTGGGTGTAAATATCAGTCTTGTGCTGGCTTTATGTTTTGGCCTTGGCGCTGCAATGGCTGCCTGTGCTGGCATGCTGATCAGTATGAGTTATCCCGTAAACACTGTCATGGGTATGGAATATACCGTTATAGCCATCATCGTGGTTGTGTTGGGCGGCCTGGGTAGCATCCCCGGCAGCTTCATAGGCGGGCTTGTCCTGGGCTTGATTGGTAGCATCGTAACCTATTTCGAGCCTGGGCTGGCGCTGGTTGCTTATTATGTTATTTTCACCATTTTGCTTTTGTTGAGGCCGACTGGCCTGATGGGGAAGTAGACAAATGAACAAGCTAACATTGACGTCGAAAAACTTCCTGATGCCGGGGATCATTCTGTTGGTTGGATTGATCATCCTGGTCGCCTTACCCTACTTTACACCGATATATACTGCCATACTCCTGTCGACGATATTCATGTATGTCGTATTGACAACGAGTTGGGCCATGTTTTCCGGGCCAACCGGGCAAATTTCTCTGGCGACAGCGGCGTTCTTTGGGGTCGGTATCTATATTGCCGCCACTCTGGGCACTATCATGCCACTACTTGTTGTCGTCCTAATAGGAGGCCTGGCCAGTGCGGCTCTGGCTCTGTTTGTGGGAGGGCTGACCCTGCGCCTGAAAGGTGTCTATTTTGCTATCTTCACCTTTGGGTTGTTGGAATTGATCAAGAACCTGCTCTTGTGGTTTGAGGTCAAATATACCGGTACCCGCGGAAGATTTGTGGTGGTGGTCGACTATGATACAGTCTATTTCATCATGCTGGCTATCCTGGTGTTGACACTTTTGACGGCTTATTTGATCCGCCACTCAAAGTATGGATTGGCTTTGCAGGGTATCGGCGAACAAGAAGAAGCCGCTGAGCATATTGGTATCAACGTCACCCGTGTGAAAGTTTCCATTTTTGCCATCAGCGCGTTTTTCATAGGAGCAACGGGCGCTATCATGGCGACCCGGTGGACGTATGTTGACCCGTATATTGCCTTCAATATGAACTTTTCTTTTACACCGGTTCTGATGGCCATTTTCGGTGGTGTGGGACAACTATTCGGTCCCGTTTTAGGTGCTATCATTTTCGCCTATCTTGAAGAAATCTTAATCACCCAGTTCCCTTATTACTACATGCTAGTTTTTGGAATTATCTTGCTCGTTTCCGTTTTGTACCTGCCCAATGGGTTGGTAGGGCTGATTCAAGGTTGGCGCGCGCGAGCAATGGGAGGCGAACATGGCAATTCTTGAGGGTGTAGGTGTTACGAAGTATTTTGGTGGGTTAGCCGCGGTTTCGGATGTTGACTTCCATGTCGATCAGGGTGAAATTGTGGGTCTGATTGGTCCTAATGGAGCCGGTAAAACCACCTTGTTTGGTTTGATTTCTGCGGCGCTTGTTCCTAAACCCGGGTTGATCAGATTCAAGGGAGAAAATATCACTGGCCTGAGGCCCCATCAAATTTGCAGAAAGGGGTTGGCAAGGACATTCCAGTCGGTGAAGATCTTCCCCAACATGCCCGTGATTAGTAATGTCGCCTTGGGCGTGCATTTCGGAACCCCAGAGCGGGTTACGTCAGCGCAGGCTGCTGAGGAGGCTGCCAAGTTATTGGAATTTGTGGGTTTAGCGGCCACGGCTGCCATCCCGGCCAAGGACCTGACTCTGGTCAACCAGAAATTGCTTGAAGTCGCCAGGGCCTTAGCCACTAAACCAGAGGTCTTGTTGCTTGATGAAATCATGGCCGGATTGAATTCCACTGAAATAGCCCAGGCCATGGAACTGGTTTCAAAAATACGCGCCCAGGGCATAACCATTCTCATGATTGAGCACGTTATGAAGGCAATTATGAACATCTGTGACCGGATCATGGTACTGCATCACGGTCAGAAGATCGCCGAGGGAACACCGCAGGAAATCGCCACGAGTGAGACTGTCATCAAGGTGTATTTAGGAGAGTAAATAATGCTTGAAGTATGCAATGTGGAAGTCCGTTATGGGAAGGTTCAAGCTTTGTGGGATATCTGTTTGGAGGTCAATCAGGCCGAAATCGTTGCCCTGGTCGGCTCGAATGGAGCTGGAAAGACGACGCTGGTTAATACGATCTCTGGGTTGCTACGGCCAGCCTCGGGAAGCGTTGTCTTCCAAGGTGAACGGATCGATGATTTGCCGTCTCATGCAATTGTGGAGTTAGGTATATCGCATGTGCCCCAGGGAGGTAAGATTTTCCCCGATATGAACGTGCGCGAAAATTTAGAGATGGGTTCATATCCTATTAATGCCTGGAAGCAACGAACTGGGACTTTCGAACAGGTCTACCAGTTATTCCCCAGATTACAAGAAAGGCGGAACCAACTGGCAAGGACATTGAGTGGTGGCGAACATCAAATGTTAGCTATAGGGCGAGCTTTAATGTCAAAGCCAAAACTGTGCTTATTTGATGAACCTTCTTACGGTTTGGCCCCTTTATTCGTTGTTGAAGTGTTCCGTATCATACAAAACTTGAGAGAGCAAGGTATTACCATTCTTCTAATCGAGCAGAATGTGCATCGCGCCCTGGAGATCGCCGACCGGGCCTATGTGCTGGAGAATGGCCGTATAGCCTTGCAGGGAGATTGTGATGAACTGCTCCAGAGCGATCATGTAAGAAGAGCCTATCTGGGGTTGTAGCCCAGGAGTTGGAAATGAAACTAGCTGGGAAAGTAGCTCTCATTACTGGAGCGGGTTCTGGGATAGGCGCTGCAATTGCTGAACGGTTCGTTACTGACGGAGCGAGGATATGCATAACCGGCCGCCGCCAGGAGAAGCTCGACGAGCTGACCCAATCATTACCGGAAGGAACAGTGTTGACATGCGCCGGGGATGTGACCAAGCTTGAAGACGCGAAGCGAATGGTTGAGACAGCGCTCAAATTCACCGGCAAACTCGATGTGTTGGTGAACAACGCAGCCATAGACTCTGGCGGTACAACCGTCGTTGACATGGACCCTGATCTTTGGCACAGTGTACTCGATATAAACCTCACCGGTCCCATGTATCTTATGAAGGTGTCCATACCTCATATGGTTGAGGGCGGCGGCGGTTCTATCATAAACATTGCTTCACTGGGCGGGCTGCGTTGCCTGCCCGGCATGCCAGCCTATTGTTCATCGAAGGCGGGTCTCATCATGCTAACCAAGCAGGTCGCCCTGGATTTCGGTCCAGCCAAGATCCGGTGTAATGTGGTCTGTCCAGGCGGTACAAGGACAGAGATGTTGGAAAAATCACTCGCTCCCCTCAAAGAAGTACTCGGGACAGACATAGAAGGTGTTTTCGAGCGCATATCTTCGATGATTCCCCTGAGACGGACTGCAAACCCCAGCGAGATCACCGGCATTTGCAGTTACCTCGCCAGTGATGATTCCACGTTTATGACTGGATCTATTCTTCTGCTCGACGGAGGAGCAGCAATTGTCGATGTTTCCGGAGCCGCGCTTACCAATGCTGGCGTGAAGTGGGGCGTGTGAGAAAGAATTTATAAAACATAAAATACTATCCATTATTCAAGAGAGGAACAGCGCAATGCCACAGGCAGAAGGTACAACGGATTATACATATGAGGATTATGCGTCGAAGTTAGCAGTAAATCGTCTTCCACAAACAGCTGCATTGGTAAATCAGACGATGACAATCACACTCGACTCGGGGATATCCTTTGGGCTTGAATTCGCAGATCGAAACAAGGTCATCTGGCAAAGTGGCGACGAAGGCGATACAGACTGGTGCGAGGTGGTGGAAGTGGCGCCGCAAACCTATTTCATCGACATGACTTTTACCCACCAGCCTTGGCAGTCGCAGACCTTTATTGTTAACGTTCAAACGCGGCAAGTGCTCGCCGTCCGCACGATTATGCGCGAAGGCGATGTTGGCAAAGAACCCCGGGCGGTCCATGAGTTTTGGCCGGGTGTGCTGGGTGAAACAGTCACTCCACCTGCGGGATGCAAACCGGGGCCAACGCGCGACCTCATCGGCTTGCGGGCACTCTATGATTATGGTCCAGAGCAGATTATGGAACATATCTACCTGAATTCAGCGCGCTATGTCTGGCAGGGCATTATCGGGCCGCTGCGAGGTCAAGGCGATGTCGACATGTCTACTTTCTATAAATTCGACGATAATCAATATATTTTTGCCTTTCGTGAATTCGGTCTGCCCGTTTCCACCGTATTTTTCTATAACTGGGATCAGATGAGATTAACCGGCAAGTTCTTCGCCATTGGTGATGACGGAGTTATTGCCAATACGCCTGCCGGTGCTTTTATCATGAAGCTGTCGATGGCCTTTTATCCACTCGATATGCAGCCGATATAAGGCTTGACGATAGTAACATGACAGCAAAAATCTTGAGTAATAATCGTTCTGAAAACCTAAATCGGAGGTAACTACAAATGACAGACTACGATATCCTGAATGCAAAAGTGCAAGAATTGGCAAATAGAAAATGGGATGAGACGGCAATTAAAGCCAGAATCAAGAATCTATCTGAAAATGGAATCCCCAAAAAGGATCTTGACCCCCAGGAGTTGTTAGCTAATAAGGAAGAGATCCTCGACCGGGTGCAATTGCGAGCGGAGGAATATAATTTCATGCTCAAGAATTGCGCTCAGGGGACCGCGCTTGCGCTGATGGAAGAGTTTGGCCTGGGGAGTATGGAGATCATTAAGGCCCTGACGCCTTTTCCGGGCATCGGTGGCACTGGTGAGATTTGCGGGGGTATCACCGGGAGTCTGATTGCCTTTGGCCTTTTCTTTGGCAGCGATGACCGTCTGGATTATGAGGCTGTGAACAACACGATTGCGACGTCTCAGAAATTCATGGCCTTTTTTGAAGGAAAAATTGGTCACCTATATTGTGCTGACATTATCGAAAGGGTGATCTTGGGGCATCGCGTGAATCCCGGAGACAGCGAAGAAGCTATGTTCACATTTGCTAGTGAGAAAGGCTTTGAAAAGTGTGGCTTACCACCGGGGATCGGTGTTCGATTGGCTGCTGAATTTATCATCGATAGCATGCAGCCGCGTTAATATCCCTCCTTGTTTCTAGTGTCCACTTTGTTGTGGAATTTATTAGTATTTGTGCTGGCAAACAAAGCTTTACACTATTTCATCTTCATACTAGATATACGCCTGGCATTCCTTGACTGTGTTCAATGATCTGAAACCAAGCAATAATGTATTATCAAGTCGGAGAAAATATGGAGAACCAAACAAATACAAATCGAAAAGAACAGGCCGAGGAGACCAAGAACCGTATTTATACCTCCGCAATCGAACTTATGGAGGAAAAGGGATTTGGGAATTTCACCATCGCAGACATCAGCAAGAAAGCAGGGGTTTCTGTAGGAGCTTTTTATCATTACTTCGATTCAAAAAACGACATTCTTGCTGAGATTTTCTACCGGGCAGACGTATACTTTTCCACTCACGTAGTCAACTCGCTTAGTAAGAGGTGCATCCCTGAACAGATTGTCGAATATTTTGACTATTATGCCAAATTCAACGTTGCCAGCGGAGTGGAAACAACACAACAGCTCTTCAATCCAAAGATCAAATTCTTCATCGAGGAAGGGCGGCCAATGCTGGAAATTCTGGAGGATTTAATCCGCAAAGGCCAGGAGAAAAATGAAATCCGCGGGGATGTAGATGCAAAGGAATTGGTAAGGTACTTGCTTGTTATGGCGCGTGGCGTTGTCTTTGAGTGGAGTCTGTATGATGGAAATTATGATCTGGAAGCCAGGATGCACAAGTATATGGAGAATCTGGTCTCAACCATCAAAGCGTAAAGGTGTAAGTCGTCTTAGAAGACACCTCATGATCCAACTGCAATGGAGACATTTAGAGATAGAAAGGGCTGAATATCGTGGCAGAAGACACCTGGAAGGACTATAAGGAGAAGAAATTTTCCAAGCCGTTGCCGTTGAAAGGCATCCGAGTGCTGGAAGTATGCACTCTTGTGCTGGGCCCATCAGGACCGGGTATCTTGTCGAGAATGGGTGCCGAGGTTATCAAGTGTGAAATGCCACCCCTGGGGGATACGTTACGTAGCCTGGTACCCTTTGGCTATTTCTTCAGGGAGCAAAGTACGTCATTCATACGGCCTAACCCTAATAAGTATTGGCTGGGCCTGGATTTGCATACGCCTGAAGGTCAAAAGGTATTTCGAGAACTCGCAGCCAAGGCCGACATTATTGAAGAGAATCAGAGACCGGGGGTAATGGAACGATGGAATGTTGGCTATCGACAGATCAAAGAGATCAACCCGGGCATTATCTATATCTCCAAGACCGGTTTTGGACAGTGGGGCCAGTATGCTGAGGAGAATAGACCCAGCAACGACGGTGCGGCGCAGGGAATGTCCGGACATGCCTGGATGTCGAGTTTCCCCGGACAGCGACCCCTTAAGAGCCGCTTATATATCTGTGACAGCTATGGCGCATTGATGGGTGAAGTAGCCGTTTTGGCTGCCCTCCATTATCGGGACAGGACCGGGAAGGGGCAGTTCATCGAGCTGTCGCAGAGCGAGAGCATCATGCGGACCATGTCTTGGATCTGGCCCTACCAGCACATCACCGGTAAAGGAGCCATGCCAGCAGGCAACAGGGATGTATCGATATGCCCTGCCGACACGTTCCGCTGTGCGGATGACACGTTTTTAGCGTTGGCCGCGCCGAGGCCAGAGGAGTTCAGGGGTCTGTGTATCGCGATGGACAGGCCAGAACTGGCTGACGACCCCAGATTCGAAGACCACCTGACTCGACTGCGGGAGGAGAATGCCATCGAGATTCTCAGAATCATAGCCGGATGGGTGAGAACCAAGACCCCTGAGGAGGTCGAGGACCTGGCTGAAAAGTACGGCTTTGCCGCATCTCGCCTATACTCGATCAAAGATGTCGTGGAGAATCGGCATTTCCGGGAGCGCGGCTTTGTGACGGAGGTTGATGACCCTCTCCTCGGCCAGTTCCTGGATTATGAATTCCCGGTAATGATGTCCAAGACCTCACCGAGGGTTAGCTGGACGATCAGGCCTGTGGGATTCGACAACGAATATATAATGACACATCGTTTGGGCAAGAGTGAAGAAGAGATCAGGCAGTTGTACAATTGTGGCGCCCTGGGCAAATGGGCGGATGTGCGCGGTCGCCGACCGTCTTCTGATTGGGACGGCAAGACCGGGTTGATCATGACAAGGGATTGAATCCGACGCACCTAGGCTACATCAAAGAAAGGTTACTGCGATGACAGAGATGGAAGAACAAGCTTGGGCCGATTGGATAAGGGAACGAGATGACCCGCAGATTGCGCGGGCCAGGCCTGAAGCCCTGGACGATATCACCATTTTGGACTTGAGCTACAACAGCTATGCAGGATGTTACTGCTCTTCGATGTTGGCCGAGTTTGGCGCAGAGGTCTTGAGAGTAGAACCTTCGGAGGGGGATTTCATTAGAAAGTGTACCCCCTACGGGATACTGCATAGAGGCGAGGGTCTTAATTACCTGAGTGAGGGTAGAAACAAGTTCCATATTACTCTGAACCTGGAAAAGTCAGAAGCCAGAGAGATGCTCAAGGGTCTGGTGACTCAAGTAGATGTGCTGATCGAGACCTATAGACCGGGGATCATGGATGATTGGGGGCTGGGCTACGAGGCGTTGAAGGAGATCAATCCCAGGCTGATTTTCGCCTCTATCACGACGCATGGCCAGTTCGGGCCTATGTGCCATGACTGGATGCCGGACTACGACAACATCATCCAGGCCAGATCGGCAAACCAGTATGACTCGGGCGAAATGCTGCCGGAGGGCATGTCCTACGATGAACGCCCCTGGGCGGTTCCTACCAAGGCTGGTCCTTGGATAGGTTCGGCCCAGGCGGGAACTTCCATGGCAGTGGGTATTCTGGCCGCCCTGCATTGGAGGGAAATGACCGGAGAAGGACAGGCGCTGGATGTTGCCTCGGCTGAATCTTACGCCTCTATGGAGGACTGGGCAGCGGTGTGGTATCAGGGGGCAGGAGTCGTTAATGAGCGTTTTGGCAGCCTGAATACGGGTGGTTGGTTATATTGTTTCGCGCCGACTAAAGACGGTGCTGTCTTTCTAGGTGGTTTGAGATTGGAGATGTGGCAGGCATTTGCTGACATGGTGGGGAAATGGGATGAGTGGGGTGCTGCGAGTTGGAAGGACCTGGCTTCGTTTTCGGCAAAAGAAGAGCAGTTGAAATGGGCGGAACTGGTATTTGCAGAAACACGCAAATACACCAACGAGGAATTGGTCGACATGTCGTTGGAATACACCAAAAAAGGTCGTTTGGCCCCCATCACCCCGGTTGTAGCGCCCGTTTGTTCCCCAGAGGAGACCATGAACGATGCGAACTGGTTGGAGCGAGGGATTTTCACTCCAGTTAGTGACCCTGTCTATGGTGAGCTCGTCGTCGCTCAGTCACAGTACAAAATGACAGAGACACCCATAAGGACGAAGTGGGTGTGCCGGCCAGTCGGCTACGATAATGAGCATATTTACCTTAAGTACTTGGGACTTGGACCGCGAAGGCTTAAGGAATTGAAAAAGGTTGACATAATCTAGTAGCTATTTCTTAGAAACAATCAAAAGGAGACCGAAGATGTATTCTGGAGGCTATACTGGTAGGATACTCCGCATCAATCTCAGTAATAAGACAACAAGAGAAGAACCGCTATCGGAGGAAATGGCACGGGATTTCATCGGTGGAGCAGGCTTTGGCATAAAGTACCTTTTCGATGAGGTGAAGCCGGGTACAGATCCCCTTGGACCCGACAACAAACTCATTTTCGCTCCGGGACCTTTCACGGGATCTGGCGTCCCTTCTGCAAGTCGGATGGCTGTGACCGGTAAGTCGCCTCTCACCGGCGCTGTGGGCATGGCCCTGTCAGGAGGGGAATTCCCCGCTGAGATGAAGTTCGCCGGGTGGGATGGGATTATCATAGAAGGAAAAGCGGACAAACCGACATATGTCGCAATAAAGGGAAAGAATGTGCGGTTCCACGATGCAAGTCATTGCTGGGGAACTCTCACCTTCGACTGCCAGCAAATTATCAAAAAAGATTTGGGCGACCAGAACGTACGGGTCTGCTGCATTGGCCCCGCGGGAGAGCACCTGAGCAGGATCGCTAGCCTCATCAACGAACGCAGGGCCGTTGGTCGTAAAGGCCTCGGAGCCGTCATGGGATCGAAAAACTTGAAAGCGATTGCGATTCGTGGAACTGATTCGGTGGCTATCGCTTCGAAGGAGAAATACAAGACAGCTCGTTCTGCACTGCTTAAAGCTTTTAAGGAAAGTCCCGTGCTCTATTCGGAGTTCTCTCATCATGGCACACCCATGGTCACTGATCTTACTGGCGCTATGGGCGTCCTTCCGGCAAAGAACTGGTCCGCAACGGGCGAGTTCGTTCCTGTCGAAGGGATCGGCCGGGATGCGCAGGCCAGCCGGAAGATTGGCAGGGAACATTGCCACGACTGCCCCGTCGGCTGTAGCCAGTTGAAAGTAGCCAAAGAAGGTGAATACGCCGGTATCCTCAGCGAGGGTCCCGACTTCGAAACAGTTTATTCCTTTGGGAGTGGGGTCGGTATAGATAAAGTCGATCCCATAATTGCTGCCGACCGGCTTGCTGACGAATTGGGCATGGATACCATCTCTGCTGGCGTAACTATTTCATTCGCCATGGAGCTCTTCGAGAAGGGTATTTTAACCCTCGACGAGACGGATGGCATCGATCTGCGTTTCGGCAACGATGAAGCCATGATTAAGGTTTTACGAAAGATGGCTTATCGTGATGGGGTGTTAGGCGATCTGCTAGCCGATGGCAGCCTTGCCGCAGCGAAGAGGATTGGAAAGGGAGCGGAGAAATATGCCATACAAATCAAGGGGCTCGAGCTTCCCGGCTACGATGTACGAGCGCTGAAGGCCCACGGTCTCGGCTTTGCCACCTCTTATACGGGAGCTGATCACTGCAGGGGCTATGCCTTCCAGGAGGTCTTTGGGGTTCCCATCCCCTGGGAAGTAGACCGCCTCGCCATTGAAGGCAAAGGGAAGCTCATAATCTGGAACCAGGATGTCCGAACAGCTACCCTGGATTGCGCCCCGATGTGCGCTTTCCTGCTCGACATGGCTGTCCCCGCTACTGCCTGCCAGAACACGGCCAGCCTGATGGAGGCGGTCACTGGCTTAAGCTTCACCCCAGAAGAGGTACTGGAAGTGGGTGAACGGGTCAACAATCTTGCTAAAGCTTTTAATGTGCGAGAAGGTTTCACCCGCGCCGACGACACCTTGCCCGAGAGGCTGATGACCGAACCCCTGAAGGCTGGCGCTTCCAAGGGACAGCTGATCAGCAGAGAAGACTTGGATACGATGCTGGATGAGTACTACTCATTGCGAGGCTGGGATGTGAAAACAGGGACGCCAACTCGGGAAAAACTGACCGCTTTGCGATTGGCATACGTTGCGGATGCGCTGGGGGTATAGGTTAGCACGAGATGAAAGTTACCCTTCACACGATTTTGGGAATTAAAGAGGTCATCGGCCAACGACTGACCGAAATCGAACTTCCCAATGGTTCGACAATAGAGAATTTCCTTTCGTACTTGAAGGAAAGGTGGGGAAATGGGCTATCCAACCGCCTTTTTCACCCCGATAACGACGCCGTTCTTCCTTATGTACGGATCATGGTCAACGGGCAGACCATTGACTTTCTTGAAGGCATGGAGACGCCCCTTAAGGAGGGAGATGAAGTCCTGATCCCGCCGCCTGCCTCTGGCGGGTAGGTCCATGTGTACAGTGAAGGCCTACGCTGTCTATACCAATATATTGAATAGGAGCATGAAATCATGGCATCCAATCCCACGAAAGTGGGCAAGAATCTATTAAGGAACAACATGAAAATGTATTCAAAAGGAGCTGGAAATGTTTAAGAACGTATATGTTCCCTATAAAGGATACTGGAGCTCGCCTTTTTGCCGTTGGCAGGGATCGCTGCAAAATCAGCATGCCGTAGAGCTGGCGGCTGCCACAGCGAAACGATTCTTTGAATTGCGCGGGATCACGCCTGACATCTTCGATGGAATCGTCTTCGGCGCAACCGTTCCCCAAAAAATGTGGTTTTATGATGCCCCCTGGTTTGCCACGCTGATCGGCAATCCGAATATCGGCGGCCCCCGAGTCGCCCAGGCGTGCGCCACCTCCACGGTTTCTATCAATGTTGCCGCATCTTTCATTGAGGTGGGAAGCAACGCCAATGTGCTGGTGGCTACCTGTGACCGAACATCGAATTGCCCGAACATCCTCTGGCCGAATCCTTCAGGCCTCGGCGGAAAGCCGGACTTCGAGAGCTGGATGGTGGACGGTTTCAACTTCGAACCGACCGGCGACACTGGCCCCTTGGGCACGGCCAACAATGTCGTGAAGGAGCACGGCATCACCCGTGAAGAATCCGATGCCCTGGTTCTCGATCGATACATGAAGTACACGATGTCGACGGCGGATGACCGCAAATTTCAGAAACGCTATATGATTCCCGTGGAAGTCAGGCTCTCCAAGAAACAGACCATCCTTGTGGAAGAGGATGAAGGGATTACCCCCTGTACCGCCGAGGGCCTGGCAGGGTTGAAAACGATGGGCCCGGATTCTATCATTACCGTTGGAGCCCAAACCCATGCGGCCGACGGGAATGCCGGGATGATCGTCACCACAAAGGAGAAAGCGGATGAGCTTTCCGCCGACAAGGCCGTGACCATTCAAATTCTTTCTTATGGATTTGCGCGTGCCAAAAAAGCGCACATGCCTGACGCTCCAGTCCCGGCATCGAAGCAGGCGTTGGAAAGGGCGGGCATAGCGGTGTCCGATCTTGCGGCAGTTAAAACCCATAACCCGTTTTCCGTTAACGATATCGTCATGAGAAAAGAGATGGGGATCGACGACAGGATATTCAACAATTACGGAAGCTCTCTGATTTTTGGACACCCTCAAGGGTCCACCGTCATGAGATTGGCCATTGAACTGATCGAGGAATTGGTTCTAAAAGGCGGCGGTTATGGACTGGTAGCCGGTTGCGCGGCAGGCGATTCAGGAGCCGCCCTGGTTATCAAGGTAAATTAATAAGGAAATATCCAATGAAGAAAAACGACAACCTCTACCCAAGCCTTTATAATCCCTTCCTCATTCGTCCCACCCGGCCGATACCCGAAGAGATGGCAGTGATCGGTGCCGGGAATATCGGTCCGGATATCGCCTATTCTCTGCGGACCGGTCTTCCGGAGAAGAAACTGTACCTTGTGGATGTGGTTGAAGAACCTCTCAAGAGAGCAAAGGAACGGTTTGAAGAATATGCAAAAAAAGGGGTAGAGAAGAAGATGCTGCGCCCCGAGCAGGTCGAAGCCATCCTGGGTAATATCGTATACACCACGGATTACGATAGTCTTAAGAATTGTGGCCTGGTCATAGAAGCGGCAACGGAAAACCTAGAGCTGAAGAAGAAAATCCTTTCAACCGTCGAATCGATTGTCGGAAAGGATGCAATCATAACGTCCAACACCAGTGGCATGACGGCGGATATGATCTTCAGCCATTTGAAACACCCCGAAAGGACCACTATCACCCACTTTTTCGCGCCAGCGTGGCGTAGCATGGGGGTCGAGGTAATCAACTGGGAAGGTGCGGATAAGAGCGTCGTCGATTTTCTCCTCTGGTTCTTGGCCCAGATCGGAAAAACACCGGTGGTTGCCCGGAGCGTCTTTTCCTTTATTCTTAACCGGCTATTTGAAACGTGGGCGAGTGAAACCGCATGGATGCTGGAACGGGCTACCAGCAAGGAAATCGATTACGTTAGCGAAGAGTTTCTTGGCGCCGGACCTTTTTTTGTGACGAGCATGGGCGGCGGTAATCCGCTGACATTTGCATCCCAGACCCGCAGAATGGCTGAAAGAGAAGCCTATGCGCCAACCCGGATACTGCTGTCCGTAGAAAAATGGGCTGTTAACAAACCCGGCACCAAGGTCGAAGTGCCCCCTGATCTTGCGGAGTGGATCAGGATGCGCTTTCTGGGATCTGTCTTCTCCCAGTGTTTCGACATTGTGGACAGGAATATCGGCACCCGCAGCGATCTCAATTTTGGCAGCGTGATCGCCCTCGCGTATAAGAAAGGCGTACTTGACCTTATGACCGATCTGGGCGCTGAAGGGGTTAACAGTATTATGCAGAAGTTCAATGCCGAGCGCTCCGGTTTTCCGCAACCTACGAAACCCATTGAAGAGTATTTTGATTTCCCGCGGGATATCCTGGTCGACCAGATCGATGGGGTAACCATTCTCACAATACGGAGGCCTCAGGCGGCCAATGCACTGAGTGACCACACCTGTAATGAAATACTCGCCGAACTGAAAAGGGGTAAAGAAGATCTATCCGTGAAAGGATTCGTGATCACCGGTTACGGCCCCAAGGCCTTTTGCGCTGGCGCCGATATCGGCGGGTTTGTCGCTACCTTCGGCAACCATGAGAAGGGCCAGGCATTGTCACGCGGAAATTCGAAAGTCCTGGAG
>JAFGKO010000368.1 GCA_016928525.1 Anaerolineales bacterium
CAGGCCGAAGACAACGTCCGCGCCGCCGACCTGCCCCCGCTTGCTCCCGCGACGATGGACGCCGTCCGCGCCCTCTACGACCGGCGCATTCGCCCGCTGGTGCATCATTTTTGGTAGAATAAAATCACTGTTAGTAAAAGAATGTGGTTTGGAGTGTTCCGGGCGGGCGAAGCCCGCCCGGAACACTCCAATTTCTCTCCTCTTTTTTAGAAGGCTTAAATATGTATGGAAGGTAACATGGTTCGACCAGGTAAAAGCAACCCCCTTTTCTTGTTGATCGCCGGAATCGCATTGATCGTTGTGGCCTGCGCGCCATCGACCCCACAGGCCGGACCAGCCGGCGCGGCTGTGGAAGTGCCGGGTGAAGTCGAACGCATAACGCTCGAAGAGAGCAAAGCGGCCTTCGACAGCGGCGAAGCCATCTTTTTAGACGTCCGCAGCGCCAGCTCGTACGCTGCCAGTCATGTCCCTGGCGCGTTGTCCATCCCGCTGGGGGAGCTTGAGCCCCGTATTGGCGAGCTCGATCCAGACCAATGGATCATCACCTACTGCACCTGACCGGCCGAAGAATCGAGCGCCCGTGCGGCGCAGATCTTGCTCGAAAACGGCTTCACCCGCGTCAATCCGATCCTGGGCGGCTTCGGCGCCTGGACAAATGCCGGTTATCCGATTGAAAGCAGCCAATAAATAGAGAAGTCCCAATGACAGATTCCCTGAAAGTCACCCCCTGGCCCGACGAGCATCCCCCCTCCCGTGACGAATTGTGGCGCGCGATGGTGGACGAGGGCCTGGATCCCTACGCCTGGTCGAACGGCCCACATGACATTTACGCCCCGCACACGCATAACTACGACAAGGTCATCTACGCGGTCAGCGGATCGATCACCTTCGGCCTGCCCGATCTCCAGCGCAACGTGACCCTCTTCCCCGGCGACCGGCTGGACCTGCCAAAAGGCACTGTCCATGACGCCATGGTAGGGCGCGAAGGCGTGGTTTGTTTGGAAGGACATTGTTAAAACCTTGCGAAGGGCTGTCCTGAAAGCGCAGCTTGAAGGGTCAAACCTTCGCAAGTGTAGATAACGGAAGCAAGCTTAGGGGGAGTCTGATGCGAGCATCAAAAATGGGCACGTCCTCGCGGGCGAGCCCATTTTCATCCAGCTACGAATTATGTTTTACGCAGTCCAATCCTAGAACCAGCCGCGCAGTTCCATCGCTTTGACCACGCGGTCGATGGCGACCATATAGGCTGCGTCGCGCATATAGACGCCTTCCTTCTGGCTCATTTCGAGCACGCCGTGGAAGGCGGAGGTCATTTTCTGGTCGAGTCTTTCCAGCACTTCTTCCTTCGACCAGTAGAAGTTCATGTCGTTCTGTACCTGCTCGAAGTACGAAGTGGTGACGCCGCCCGCGTTGCACAGGAAGTCGGGAATGTTAAAGATGTTGTTGGCCTTGAAGAACTCGTCGGCTTCAGGCGTACAGGGGCCATTGGCGCCTTCGGCGATGATCTTGACGCGCCCCGACATCTGCTTGACGGTCTCGGCGTTGACATGCCCCTCGATAGCTGCCGGGATGAGCACGTCAGCCTCTTTGGTAATCCAGGCTTCGCCGTCTTCGATCACATAGCCGGCTTCTTTGGCCTTGGTCTGGTCGACCGTGCCGTACTGGTCGGTGATGCTAAGCAAGAAGCGCGGATTGACGCCATCCTTATGGCTGTAAGTGTAGGCCTTCTTGTTATGGCGGTCCCAGCAGGAAACACAGGCGATCTTGCCTCCCAACATCTCGACAAAACCAATAGAAGCGTATTGGGAAACGTTGCCAAACCCTTCCAGCGCCGCAACCGCTTTGGTGGGATCCATCTTTAAGTGCTTCATGGCTTCGCGCACAGTGTAGATCACACCATAGCCGGTCGCTTCGGTGCGACCTTGGGAACCGCCGCCGCCCAGGGGCTTACCGGTAAATACACCGGGCGTGTACTGGCCAACCAGCTTGGAATACTCGTCCATCATCCAGCCCATCATCTGCGGAGTGGTGCCGACATCGGGAGCGGGCACATCGTTGCGCGGGCCGATGTTCTTCCACATGGCCTGCACCCAACCACGGCACAGCTCTTCTTTCTCGAGAGTGGAAAGAGTAGCAGGGTCAACGACAATACCGCCTTTGCCGCCGCCCAACGGGATATCGGCCACGGCGCATTTCCAGGTCATCCAGGTCGCCAGAGCGCGGACCGTGTCCATCGTCTCGGACGGGTGGAATCGGATGCCGCCTTTGTTGGGGCCGCGCGCATCGTTGTGCTGCACACGGAAGCCCTGGAATACGCGCAGCGAGCCGTCGTCCATGCGCACCGGGATGCGGAACGAATACTCGCGCGCAGGCCAGCGCAGCACCTCGGCGATACCGGGGTCCAAGTTGAGCATCTTTGCAACACCGTCGAACTGTTCCTGCGCCATTTCAAAAGCGTTGATCTGTCCTGACATTTGTATCTCCTAAGCGTTATTTATGGGTTTAAGAAAGAATAAGCGGGCATCCCGGTTTGGAGCCCGCTTATCGAACGACTATGTCTTGCACCTCAATCATAGAATTCTCTATTCCTAATTGTCCGTGCAGCTTAAACTTACACGAGAATTAACGTATCGTCAATACTAAAAGTTCACAAATATATCAGTCAAAACTCACTCTTTCAATTGCCGCTCTAGTTCTGTCCGCACCACCCCCGGGTTGGCTTTCCCGGCGGCCTTTCTCATCACCTGCCCGAACAACCAGTTGACCACTGTCTCTTTGCCGGCCTTGAAACTTGCCACCTGATCGGGGTTTTCCGCCAGCACCTGCTGTACCAATCCGGCGATCAGGCCTTCGTCCGAGACTTGCTTGAGTCCGCGCGATTGGACGATCTCCGCCGCGCTTATCCCAGACTGGAACATTTCAGCCAGCACGGTCTTGCCTGTGGACTGGTTGATCTCGCCCGCAGCGACCAGCCCCACCAACTCCGCCAGCGCTTCAGGTCCGACTTTCAGGTCTGCCACCGATAAACTGGTCTGATTCATCAACGAAAACAGGTCCCCCGTCATCCAATTTGCCAACATCTTCGGGTTTACATTTTCCTTCTTACTTTTTACCGCATTCTCAAAATACTCCGCAATGGCCTTCTCAGTGGTCAACACTCCCGCATCGTATTCCGTCAGCCTATATTGCTCGATGAAACGCTGGTATTTGGCGTGCGGCATCTCGGGCAGTTCCGCGCGGACGCGTTCCAGCCAGGGCTCATCCACCACAAGCGGAGGCAGGTCGGGTTCGGGGAAGTAGCGGTAGTCGTGTGCGTCTTCCTTGCTGCGCTGGGAATAGGTCGTCTCCTTGAGGTCGTCCCAGCCGAGCGTCTCCTGTTCTACGCTTTCACCCGCTCGCAGGATTTTGCTCTGACGTTCGATCTCGAAGGCCGAAGCGCGTTCCAGCGCGCGGAAGGAGTTCAGGTTCTTGATTTCCACGCGCGTATTAAGCACATCCGTGCCCTTTGGCCGCACAGAAATATTGGCTTCGAAGCGAATGACACCCTTTTCCATGTCCCCGGAGTTGACTTCGAGATAACGCAGGATTTCGCGCAGGGCTTCGGCATAGGCGCGTGCCTCCTCCACCGAGTGCATGTCAGGCTCGGAAACGATCTCCAGCAACGGCACGCCTGCGCGGTTCAGATCGACCAAGCTATAACCTTGCGAAGGTTTGCCCTGAGACAAAGCCGAAGGGTCGGAACCTTCGCAAGGTTCGGTGATATGCGTCAGCTTACCGGTATCTTCTTCCAAATGCACGCGTCGCACGCGGATGGGTTTCTCACCTTCTGACGTTTGAATGATGAGCATCCCATGCTCCGCCAGCGGCTGTTCGTATTGTGAGATCTGGTAGCCTTTGGGCAGGTCGGGATAAAAGTAGTTCTTGCGCGCGAAAATGCTGACCGGGTTGACCGTGCAATTCAGCGCCAGCGCCACGCGCAAGGCGTACTCGACAGCTCTTTGGTTGACGACCGGCAGCGTGCCAGGCATGCCGGAGCAGACCGGGCACACGGCGGTATTTGGCGGTGCAGAGACAGAATCAACGACAGCACAACTGCAAAACATCTTCGACTTCGTTTGCAGTTCGGCGTGGACTTCAAGACCGATGACGGGTTCGTATTGCATAACTATTTATCACTACTTACGCGGATTTCGGACCTCTTCTATTCAACTGCGTACCTCCTAACGATTAGTCACTATCGGCAATAACATCCAAGTACCGTCCCGAAGGTTTAATCCGTACAAGTTGAGTATCTGGCAACAACCTTCGGGACGTTTTTTACTATGATCGATAATGTCTATTTTATCAAGAACCGGAGGCAGCAACCGCCACAGGGCGAGATGTTTTTGTAATGACCTTATCGACGTGGAAGATCACCAACCACAAAAGGCCCAGGTGGAATTGGATGTTCATGACCACTGCATGCCTTTCTACATCGAGAGCATCACCATGCCAGATCAAATACAACTGCGGAAGCGAGAGCAGCAGAAATACTACGATGATCCAGTAGACTCCTTTTTGGATGCGCAGGTTAGCTACGAGTATAAACCCGGCAGCCAGAAGAGATACCCACAAATAGGGCCAAAACCAGCTTACAGGGTAAAACAAGTTGTCGACTTGTTTTGGCAGTGTAGGGATGTAATTGGGTATGTGGAATCCCTCCAGGTAATCGTATCCGAGCAGGGCTCTGATATCCACCAGCGGTGAGGTGATCGTATAAATCGGGTGTGTCAGCAAAAACTTGACGTATACGTTCCTCGCATCCTTGAAAAGCCATCTCGAGAATTTTTTGAGTTCATTCGTGTTGATAATTGCATAGTTGTCGCTATTAGCATTTTTACCGCTAAACGCCATCAGTTCGGGAGTCACTGGCATGCCATTAACTGAGAAATATTCCAGGTATTCCTGGTCGGGTAAAATCCGGTGCGTGATCACTTCCGCCAGAGGCAGGGCCCAACGCGGCAATCCATAGGCCGAGGATAACTGGTAATTGACCAGGAAAGCCAGGCCAATGAAAACAGACAGCAACCAGTAGGCTCTGAACGTCCGTCGAGAAAATCCCATGATCAGGAGCGCCAAAGCGACAAATAAGGCAATATAGGCATTCGCTTCGCGGAAGCTCATCCAAAGCACAAAGAATAAGATCAACCAGAACAGATAACGCGGCTTCCATTGCTGGGATAACTGGACAAACACAGCCAAAATTAAAACCATCAGCGAAATGGAAAGGGATTCGCTCAACACAGTATGGTTCCACAACTGGACAGTAGGTGTCAGGCTAAAACCCAGGGTCACGACGAACCCCGTCAATTTGATCCATTGGTTTTTAAGCGACCTGGCAAACGTCCAGGACAGCCACAGCCACGCCAGCGTAGAGAGGGAAAGTTGAAAAATCTCGATTGCTGTTTGCGAGTTTCCCAGGATTTTATAAATAAGCAGAATCCCCCAGGGGCGTCTCTCTGAAAAGAAGGCCGGATCGTTTAAGTCTAAACCGGCCCCATACAGATAGCTCCAACTGTCCCCAATCAGTACGGCTTCGCGGACCTCGAGATAGCTCTTAACCTGCAAAACCAGATAAACGAGAGAAATGCCTATTAAAACCAGGAATAGATATTTGTTGGTGGTCCGTATTGGATAAATTTGCCTTTCACCTTCCACAGGGATGAAATCTTTAAAAGTTTGGACAACGGTTTGCCGCATAAGTACCATTAAAAAGATCCACACCTGCGCCACAATGGCCATTCCCCACAAAATCAAGGGCAGTAACCTGGCATAGTAGGGTTGCACAACTTCATTGCGAGGCAGCCATATCATCAAGCCTGCTGCAAGGACAAAAATGAATGTGACGGAAACGAGCAACCAGCCTGTCTGCTTAGGTTGCTCAAAAAAATTGATTAGCCCCTCTACCTGTCTGACTCTAAATTTTATAGACCACAAAACAAATAAAAAACCGAAAATGATCGCTACTGTTGCGAGGATCAAAATCCAGCGTTCCAGGGAGTAGGCTAGGAATACCCTGCTCCCCGGCTCGGATGGATGCGACAAGAACCAGGCAAGCGTCCCAATTCCCTCTAGCACGATGAGGATATCTAACAGGCTTACAACCCACAAGAAACGTCTCCAGCGGACCGGATACGAAGAAATTCCAAATAATTGCATCTACTATGCTCCGGCGTCAAATGTATTCAGTCGATCAGGATGATGGTTTACGCTTTTCCAAAAAAGCCCTGACCCCTTGATGGTGCTCTTCACCCTTGCTGGCGATTCCTTGTAGATAAGCTTCGTAGGTCAGCGCTTCTTCCAGGTTGGATAACATGGTCTTGTTGAAAAGGCGCTTGGTCAGCCCATACGCGCCGACCGGGCCGGCTGCCAACTCTGCAGCGAGTTTGGCTGTCTCAGCCAGTAGGTCGCTCTCGGGGAGGACCCGGTTGACCATGCCCCATTCCAGGGCCTGCGCGGCGTTGATAGGCTGATTGGTGAAGGTGAACTCAGTAGCGCGGCCCAGGCCGATCAGCGCCGGCAGCAACAGCGAGACAGCCGAATCAGGGACCAGCCCGATGCCTGTAAAACCAACCGTGAACAAGGCATTTTCCGCGGCCATGCGCATATCGCAGGCCAGCGCCACCCCTAGCCCGGCTCCGGCCACGGGGCCATTGACCGCCGCGATCACCGGCTTTTCCAATTGGCGGATTTGTAGGATAAGCGGGTTGTACGTCTGTTGGAGATGTTCGCGATAGGAGACGTCTTGTCCCTGGGCAGCCAGCATTTCGGTGATGTCATGCCCGGCGCAAAAAGAGCCCCCTGTCCCCGTCAGCACCACGCAACGGACTTGCGCATCTCTGGCAGCTCCCTTGAGCGCCGCTTGTAATTCGGCGACCATCTCGAAGTTGAAGGCGTTGGCGCGTTCGGGGCGGTTGAGGCTGATCGTCAGCGTAGCAGCCTGCAGCGTAGTAAGAAGTGTGGTCATGTCCCTATTTTACCCGCTGAAATGAAGACCGGGCCATCCAGCCCGGTCAAATTCTATTCGTCGAAGTCGTCTTCGAACCCCTCGTCATCACCTGTATCGATCTCATACTCGACCTTTTCGCTGTCGAGGTAGACCCACAGAAGCAACACATGGCCGTCGTCGGTTTCTACATTGCGAGCAGCCAGGATCGGGGCGGTTTGCTCCATTCCCAGGTCGTTACGGTAGTGAAGCTGGATGGGTGTCTTCCTACGCCAGGCGCGGTAGCAACGCTCGACCAGCGCGGGACCATTAAAGGTGCGCAGGCGAGTCAGTGCGGTCACGGTCAGGTTTGGGCCTTCGTTGAGGCTCAGGGCCCAGCCGTCCTGTACCTGTTCAAAAACGGGCGGCGGGCCTTCGATGATTGTAATTTTATCGTCCATAGTTTTTCCCATTGCGGCGGTATGATACCACAAAAGGTCTTGTATAATCATTGCAGGAGTCAAACATGTACAAATTGGTGATACTCTTTCTACCGCCCTTTGCCTGGGCGACGTTCGAACAGGGCTGGCAAAAGTTTTTAGGGATGGCCGAGCGAATGCCAGGCCTGCGCAAGGAAACGGTAAGCGACACTGACGAGCTGATTTTTGGCCCGTCAAGCATGAATTACAAAAAAATCCATGAGTTGTATTTTGACTCCCGCGAGGAATTGGAAGCTGCGCTCACTTCCGAAGCCGGACAAAAGGCAGGCCAGTGGCTGCAATCCTTCACACAGGGACGCTTTCTGTTGATGATCGCCAAGCATATGGAAGCCACGCCTGAGCAGTTCAAGAAAGCGCCGGACGCTGACAAACGCTGATCGCGCTGATTTTTAGATCGCTTCGACGATCTCCCTGACCAATCCCGGCCCACGATAGATCAGGCCGGTATAGACCTGTATAAGCGCCGCCCCCATGTCGAGGCGGCGTTTTGCGTCTTCAGGGGTCATGATGCCGCCCACGGAGACGATGGGGACATGTCCAGCCACTATCTTGACGATTTTCTCCAGCAGCGCTTCGCTGCGGACTCTGAGCGGGCTACCGCTTAATCCGCCTGTCTCTTCCCGATGCTTTGACCGTAGCCCCTCACGAGCTAGCGTGGTGTTCGTCGCGATAACGCCGTCCATGCCGGAATCCAGGATTACGCCGAGGGCGTCTTCGAGCTCGTCATCGGTCAGGTCGGGGGCGAGTTTCACCAAGATGGGTGGTTGAATGTTGAAGGTTGAACGTTGAAGTGAGATTTGGCCGAGTAAGCCTTCGAGCATTGCACGTCCCTGCAATCTTCGCAAACCGACGGTGTTCGGTGATGAGATGTTGATGGCCAGGTAATCGGCCAGGGGAGCAAAGGTGCGTATCAACGCGATGTAGTCGCTGGCGGATTCTTCGAGCGGGGTGTCTTTGTTTTTCCCTAAGTTCAGACCGAGGATGGTGGACCGCTGACGGCTGACCGCTGAAAGCTGACGGCTGACGAAGTCTGCCCCCTTTCCCGGAAAGCCCATGCGATTGATGACGGCCTCATCTTCCACCAGCCGGAAGACGCGCGGCTTGGGGTTGCCCGGCTGCGGCCTGGGTGTGACCGTCCCAACCTCGATATGCCCGAACCCCAGCGAAGACAGTCCGCGTATCGCGATGGCATCTTTGTCATATCCTGCTGCCAACCCAACGGGGTTCTTGAATGTTAAACCGAAGGCTTCAACAGTTTTTTGGGGCGCAGAATACAATGTCCGCAAGATAGCGTTGATGGGCTGAATCCCGCCAATCCGCATCAGTTGCAAGGTCAGGTGGTGGGCGACTTCGGGATCGAGACGAAAGAGGAGTGAGCGGAATAACTTGTACACAGTTTAGGATGATCCCTTCCCATCCATTGCAAATTTCGTCAACAATTCCGCCATCGGCAGGACATATGCCAATCGTTTTTGGGTTTCTGCCAGACTGTTCTCGCGTTCGCGTTTGAGTTCCTCTGCATCCCGGCCCAGGATGAAAGGATCCTCCCAGGCCAGCCAGTCCACTTCCCGGGTTTTGACCTGCGCCTGGACGTGCAAGATCATCTCGGCCACCATGCTCAAGTCATGTCTTTTGGTCAGCAGCATGATTTCCTGTAATTGTCCCGCCTGAATGACAAAGTGACACCAGCCATAGTCTAGCGTTTTACCGAAAATGGTCTGCCCGATGCCCGTTACAAAGGATTCGAGTTCGAAATAATTCTTTGGGTGTGTCGCCCAGGCGCTTTCAGAACGGTGAAAGATCAAGGGCAAATGCTCTCTACCCAAAGCATCAACATCCGCAAGGAACTGCTCCCGATACCCTGTCCGCAAAGCAAAAGCCAGGCGGTCAATAAAACAGAGATGCACAATTTGCTCAGGGTGCGCTGCGGAGGCGGTCTGACGATAGAGGTAAGCAAAGTGGTCGCCGACAGGCTCTTCCGAATCTGTGGGAAGGAGCTTGAAAAAATCATCCCTTTCCAGTAAGCGGAGGTTCTCTGGCTGTCCCTCTTGAGTGATTCTGGGAATGGTCAGAAAGGTCCTGTCAAAGTGCCCTTTCAAGTCAGGCAAAATGGCTTGCAAATGGGAGAACATCGCCCCGTCAGGGTCAACGAAGGGAATTGCGAGGACAGACTTCATTTTTTGTTATCGTGTCCTTTTTCTAACCCAGCATAAACCTTTGCCCGTTCTCATACCGCTCGACATCATTCCCCCGGTATATCGTCGATGCACCGCCTCCTAGCACACGCCAATCTTCGCCTTCATCCAGTATGCCAGTGTACTCATCGATGCCAAGCAAGGTCACGCCGGGTAATAATGCCTTCAACTTCCCGGCCCAGCTTTTCCCAAACGTATTGTGATGCGGCAGCACGCAGGCATTTGACACCAGGTTCAAACCCTTTTCCACCTTGCTTCTACCCGGGTCGTAATAATGCTCGCACATCACCATCGCCCCGGCGCTCGACCCGGCGATGACTGCGCCGTTTTCCCAGGCTTCCAGTGCAGCATCCCAGGCTTGGCTGCCCAGCAGCGTCTGGCCAAGATAGTGCGTGAAGCCGCCCAGCAGGTAAATCAATTTCGCGGCACGGAGTGAGTTTGCGATTTCGGGGTCATTCGCGCTGGCCTTGTCAATCAGCGGCAGAGACTCCACGTCCCGCGCGCCCAGGCTTTGGAACCAGCGCACGCCGTTGTTCCCGGCGCGGACGTGGTTATGATCCGGCGCGGCGGCAGTCGGGAGGATGCGGATGGGCGTGCCCGGACCACCGGCCAGTTCGATGGCGCACAGGTCGGGTGCGCGCATTGCGCCGCCAAACTCCGCGCCGCCTTCCAGCAGCAGGTAACCCATCCTACACCTCGACCCCGATCTCGACGATGCGGTCCAGGCGGAAGCTGCGTTCAGCATTCCGCAAATGGCAATAGGCTTGCAGGTAAAGATAATCTGCCAGACCAATTACCTGATAGGGCGTGATCCAGCGTTTGCTGCGTTGTCCCTTGCCGTCCACATAGGAGATGCGCAGGCGCTTGCCGCTCTGGATGGCCTCAGCCAGCTCCGTAGGCAGTTGCACACCGTCGTTAGGCCAGGCCGGGGAGTTGTAGATACCGATGAAATCGTCCAATTTGCCGCCAGGCGGTTGGATGGCCTCCAGCATACCGAAGAAGATGCCGCGGTCGGTCAGCGCATCGGCCAGCGCGCGGTGCGAGACATCCATCGGAACGTGGAAGGCCTCGGCAATCGAAAGCAGCGTGTTCGACGGCAAGTCGAAGCGTTCACGCGCGATGGTCAGCGTGTCGATCAGGTTGGGGATCTGCACTTCCCGCCCGATGCGGCGGAATTCGCTGTCCAGGAATTGCAGGTCGAACTGCGCGTTGTGGCAGACTACCACCGCGTCACGCAGGTGGGCGGATACCGCGTCAGCCACGGCTTCGAACGGGGGCGCGCTGGCAAGCTCGGCGTCCGTCAGACCGTTGGTGCTGGCCGCCGCGGGCGAGAGCTCCCGTTCCGGGTTGACCAGCGTTTCGAACGTCCTCTTGATGCGTTTCCCCTCCGTCAGCACGATGCCCACCTCGCAGATGCGATCGCCGAACCAGGGCGAAAGACCGGTGGTCTCCAAATCCAGAAAAGCAAAGCGACAGTTGCTGAGATCAAACATGGCCCGATTTTACCCGCTTCCACCAGATGCCGGTGCATTCGGGCAGGACTGGTGCCCGAAAGGGTATTTGCCAATTGTTTTCGCGGACTTTTTGACCCATTTCCTCGCCAAAGAAAAACGTGGACAGCTCTACGGCTTCATCGAGCGACTCGAAGCGATAATCGGTGCGCATCCAACCGCGCTCGAAGCCTGTCTCCGTTAACCAGTCGAAATACGCCCACAGATGCTCCGGGGGTTTGGGCTTCTCCGTTCCGGTACCAAGCGACTCGATCAGGATGACCATCCCGTCTGGCCGCAGGATGCGCTGGATTTCATCCAGGCCCGCTTGTAGGTCAAATTGCCAATTTGACCCACCCCAGACGGCCAGATAGCAGAAACTCCAGCCAGAGATAACCAGATCCGCGCTCTGGTTCGCTACCGGAACCTGACGATGATCGGCCACGCCAGTCTCCCAGTTGGACAGCCCCATCTCGCGCAGGGACTTTTCGGCAACTTCCAGCATATGCGCGGATGTATCGAAGGCTTTGATGGAACGCACGCGCGGAGCGAGCAGGCGGGTCAGGCGGCCTGTCCCCGCGCCGAGTTCGACCACATCTACATGCTTGTTGAGCGGGAAATATTCCTGGATGGCGGCCAGGAGGTTGCCCTGGTAATCTTCGCGCCGAATCAGGCGCTCGTATTGGTCGGCGTGTGCTTGGTAGACTTCTTTTTCTGTTGGCATGGGGGAACTTTACCAGAGATAAACAGGGATGAACAGGCTCATAAATTGGAACGCAGATACACGCTGATTGCGCGGATTTTCAGCGTTCTTCAGCGTTTATCTGCGTCCCTGAGGAGAACTTCGTCTGCCTTCCGCATAATGCTTTCCAGTTTGCCGATGACCTCATCAGGCAGGGGATTCTTTTGCTGGCTGGCGAGAATCTCCTCTACTTTTTCACTGGCTTTATCATACAGATCCGGGCGCCCCAGCGCGACCCACTGGTTGAACGGGTTGCGGTCGGCCAGCGCGGGCCTGACGAATTCAGCGCTGCGGGTTGCATTGCGCGTATTGCGTTGACCCAGGAAATGCCCGCCCGGCCCAACTGATACGATATCCTCGAAATAGTTCTTTTCTGGCGATATGTCCACCCCCTCCTTAAGACGCTGGCACATGCGCGCGATCTCGTCATCCACCACGATCTGCTCCAGCGACATCATATTGCTGGTATCCAACGCGCCGGGGCCCTGGATCAGATCCGCGCCGTTGAGGACGAGGGGCAGGGTGGTGAGCATCTTTTCCATAACAGCCTGCGGACCGTGTTCCTTGGCATCCGTCAGGCAGCCGGATTGCTCATTGGGCAGGCCGTAGAACTTCGCCATTTCGCCGGTCGCGCCCGCCTGCAAGACCATTTCGGGTGAGCCTTCCAGGAAGTTGCCGCTTCGAAAGTCCGTGCTGCCGGGAGCGTCGCCCAGGATGATGGGCGTGCCCGGTTTGGCCAGTTGAAAAAGCACCAACGCGGATAGCGCTTCGGCGTTGGCCATGGCGATGTTGGAAAACAGGCTGGCCGGACCGGTGGAGCCAGTGCAGGGCATCGGGTAGACGCAGATGGGCACTTCGTAATCCAGCAGTTCCAGATAGGCATCGCACATGTGCCCCTCCTGTCCAAGCGGGGGCAAGGTGCAATACACCACAGAATAGATTTTTCTTTCCCGGACCGCATCCGCGCTGCCGAGAACGGCTTCAAGCGCCTCGAGCATAAAAGGGACATGTTCAGGCCTTTCCAATTCGTCCTGGATATGCAGCGAGGTGTGCTCGAAGGAAGCGATCGTCGTTTTGACGGTGGCAGACCGCGGGTCGAATTTGTGAACCGTGGTGGGCCAGACCAGGGCAGCAAATTGCATCTCGCTGTAGACGCGTAGCAAGTCGATATTGTCCTGAAAATTCGCGATCCGGCGACTACCCGTTTTGAAGTCCCGGATGTAGATTCCGCCGTTATCCAACACATAACCGCTTTTTGGTGAAGGCAACTCGAAACATTTTTCCGGTGCTCGCGCTCCCAGCGTGAATGACTTTGGAGCAGATGCCAGCGCCTGGTCTACCAGTTCTGCAGGAATGCGGGCGATTTGGGTTTCACCGTCAACTTTTGCGCCATGCCTCTCCAGGATCTGGCATGCTTTCCGGCTGTGACACAGGACTCCGACTCCTTCAAGGATACGAATGCTTTCTTTGTGGATGATTTGTTTTTCGGCCTCGGACAAGATTTGACACTGTACCTGCATAGGGCTTTTGCCTCTGTATTACGCGTTTGTGCCAAGTTTTTGACCCAGTTGGTACGCCTTATCCATTAAGGCAGGTTGTTTCTCTGCATCGCCAATCTTATTCGCGCACCCATACACCATGCCCTTGATCTCCGCGCCGATATAACGGGATATAGATTCAAAGGTATGAATGGCATTGATCCCGCCGGATGTGTACAGGTCGGTGTCGCCATAGGTCAGGACGATGCCGATTTGCTTACTGCGCAAGGCGCTGCCTTGTGGGCTCTCGAGCGCGTACCAGCGGTCGATGCACAATTTGGTCTGCGCGCTGAGGGTGAACCAGTAGATCGGGCTGGCAATGACGATGGCATCCGCCTTCACTAGCAATGGATACAACGTTTGCATATCATCCTTGATAATGCACATGCCGGTCTCCTGGCAGACGTCGCAAGCATCACAGGGACGGATGTCCATGTGGTGCAGCATGAAACTCTCGACCTCGGCCCCCGCCTCTTTTGCACCGACGATGACCTGCTCGGCCAATACGTTACTGTTCCCGTTCTCGCGCGGGCTCCCCTTAAGAACCAGAATGAATTTGCTCATGTGCCCTCTGTGATTTGTTGACTCCAAGAGATCGTTGACTATATCCTAACTTATTGCATGCTCAACGCACTGTCAACCAGGCGCCGACAAAAACGATGAGCAAGCCGAATACACGCTGCATATCCATAGGGCGAATGTGAACCCCCAACAGTCCGTAGTGATCCAGGACGGAGCTGATCACCAGTTGCCCGGCAATGATCAATGTGATCGAAGCGGCCACGCCGACACGCGGGATCATGAAACTCACTCCACCCACGACAATCAAGCCCATTGCGCCTGCTCCCAGGGCGTACCAGGGCAGGCTGCGCCAATTGCCCAGGTTGCCCCCTCTCAGGATCACCAACGGGATTGTTATCAGGAGTGCGCCTCCCAGGTGAATAATGAAAATGCTTTCCACCATACCAAGGCGTTGGGTGATCATGCTGGCCAGCGGACTTTGCAGCCCTACCGCTACGCCACTGAGTAAGCCGATGAGCACGATGGGAATCAGAGTTTGCATGCGGATTCGCTCCTTTTGCCTGGGGTATTTCACCAAGTGTACGCCAGGTCAGACATAGAATCAAGCGGCTGACAGAGTAGCCGCTTGATGGTCACGTTTTCTTTTGAGATGATGAACTTTAAGTCGTCGTAGTCCGTCGCCTCTGAACCAGGCTGTAAACTGCCAGCCCCAAAGCGAGGAGGGTCGCTGCCCAGGCGCTGTTCGCCACCAAAGGTTCAGCCACCTGCTTGATTGCGATCCCGGCAAAAGCCCACACGAACACAAACAGGTAACCGGCATCCCGGCGGGTCAACGCCATGCCCATGCCAACCAGGCTGGCAACTGCCAGCATGATGACTGCCCAAACCTGCGGGGCGATTCCAAATCCGTTCCAGTTAATACTGTACAACCAGGAAGTGATATTGGCTACCGTTGCAACCGATACCCAGCCGAGATACACGCTGAATGGCACGTCCACGGCCCATTTCTCACCAGAGCTGACCGGCGTACTTCCTACGTCCAGTTTCAGGTAACTGGCGATCAACGTGCCCAGTAGCGCCAGCATGACCAGTACACTCAGCCCGAACTGGTTGTAATGCCAGCAGAAAAGCCAGGCAGCATTGAACACGCCGCTAAGCGCGAACAGATATCCCAATTTTTGTAGCCGGGGGCTTTCATTCTGCGAAGGTAAAAACTGGTAGATAGCAAAGGCGATCCAGCCCACAAAGATAATGAACCATATGGCAAATACATAACCCGCCGGAACAAAGAAAACCTGGAAGCGATCTGAGATTTCACCGGTGTTCTGACCGTTGAGAGGTAGCGCAGAAGCCAGGATGTTGACGGTCAAGGCCAAAACCACTGACAGGGCATTGGCGAGTTGGCGTACGGTGTCTTTTGACATTTGTCCTCCATTTCATGATTGAATATTTTATCCCAGATCATGACTATCAAATCCCATCAAAAATCGAACTTTCCTTGACAAAGGCATTTTTTCGCTGTATTATTAGAACATAAGTTCTATTTTCTGTCTCTTACCGGTACTTCATAGGAAACTCTAATGGATAACCCTTTACGCACCTTCTCCCTGATGCTCGAAGCCATGGCCGAACTCCAGCCCGAGATCGAGGCGGCGCAGCAAGC
>JAFGKO010000369.1 GCA_016928525.1 Anaerolineales bacterium
GAACCTTGCGAAGGTTTGGAACCTTCGCAAGGATAGATGTCATGGTGAAGGGATCGCTCCCAAAAAATCCGCCGCCGCCCACCCGGCGCGGGTTTCATCATAGGGGGCCACCAGATACCACCAGACGTATCCATCGGCCTCTTGAGGCCCATCGCGCACTTCGAAGACCTCCTCGTCGTAACCGAGAAAGATGGAGGTGCCGTTCAGGCCAGGGTCAGCGCGCAGGCGCAGGCCTTCACCATCCGTGCCGGTGATCTGTACGTAGCCGCCCACGCCGATTACGTTGGGAGCCAGGGTGGGGGTGCCAACCAGCAACGGGTCGGGCGTAAAGGTCGGGGTGACGTTAGGGGTAGAACTTGGGGCCGGGATAACGGTCAAATCAGCGGGAGCAAATCCGAGGTCCCGAGCAGGATCCGGCTTTGTCCATCCAATAGATATCAGTGTAATAACGATAAGCAGTCCGGCAATGCCCAGCGCTCCGAGTACAACACGTATATTGACAATAGATGAAAGGTTATTTTGGTTCATAGATCAGCTTGCATTCTGCAAAAGATGAAGAGAGTCAGGCGGCATCAGCAATTTTAATGCCCGTTTTTGGACCGTGATATTGGCCTCCTTTGTGGCATCCTTTGGCTCGGCGTCCATGTGCACAAAGAAAGGCGACTCGGCCTGTACCCGCAGGGATTGGAAGGGGATGCGCTGGGCCTCGCTGGAATTGACATGATGCCCGCGCCATAACTCGTAGGCGATGCGGAAGGCATCGGCCAGGCTGTCGCCCTGAAAGAGCCACAGGTCGAGCAGACCATCGTCGAGATACGCGTTCGGTGAGAGGATGGAGTGGCCGCCCATATAGCGCCGGATGTTGTTGGCAACGGTCAAAAGATAATGGCCTTCGATTTCCTTCTCGTCGACCCACAAGCGCAGGCGGATGCCGCTCCACTGACTTGCATTCCATATCGTAGATGCAGCATACTCAGGCACAGCGAAGAATTTTTCGAGGCGGACACGCGGCTCGATGGTATGAATCGCCATCGCATCCAACCCCATGCCCGCCCACATCATGAACGAATATTCATTGCATTGGCCCATATCCACGCGCTGGATCGGCGTGTTTGCCAGGATACGCGCATTTTCTTGCAAGCGCCTGGGATAGGCCCAGTTGAAAGACGGTAAACCAAGTTCCTGCGCCCAAACATTGGATGTGCCTGCTGGCAAGACGCCTAATGCAGTTTCAGAGCCGAGCAGTCCGCTGGCAACCTGGCCGACGGTGCCGTCTCCACCGACGGCAAGAGCCGCTTCATATTTCTCCGCCGCGGCCTGTTTCCCGAGTTGGACAGCGTGATCGCCGCTTTGGGTGGCGACGATGTCAGCGCACCAGTCAGCCTTGACGAGTTCCTTCTCGATGGCTTTCAGGAATGGCTTGACCGGGAAACGCCCTGCCGCAGGGTTATAGATGACCAGCGCTTTACGCATGACGGCGATTATACCCCCCCGTTACCTGTTTTATTTTCACCGCGAAGAAGCGAAGGAAAAAAGTTTCGAAGATGAGTTCTTCGCGATGTTAAAAAACTTCGCGGCCTTCGTCCCTTCGCGGTTCGATCAGAAAGAATCAGGGAGGGGATGATATAATCGTTTCGCTATGCAGGAAGGCACTCTGCTCAACAACCGTTATCAACTGCTCCAGCGTGTCGGCACAGGCGGGATGGCTGAAGTGTTTCGCGCGCGCGATTCCATGCTCGAACGCTACGTTGCCATCAAAGTGCTGCGCGCTGAGTATACGGAGAATAAGTCTTTCCAGGAGCGTTTCCGCCAGGAGGCGCGTGCGGCGGCCAACCTGTCGCACCCCAATATTGTCACCGTACATGATTTTGGGCTGGACCGCGGGCAGTTGTTCATCGTCATGGAACATGTTCCCGGCACGGATTTGAAGACCATGCTGCGCCAACGCGGACGGTTTACGGTCGAAGAGACCATCCCATTGATCGTGCAGGCCTGCGCGGGCATCGGCTATGCTCACCGCGCCGGTCTGGTGCATTGCGATGTCAAGCCGCACAACATGCTGGTTACACCGGATAAGCGTCTCAAAGTGACCGACTTTGGGATCGCGCGTGCGCTGGCCACCATTCACCCTGGTGAGCACAGCGACGTGGTTTGGGGCTCACCGCAATACTTTTCACCCGAGCAGGCAGCGGGCGAGCCCCCCTCCCCGGCCTCGGACGTCTATTCGCTAGGCATCGTGCTTTATGAAATGTTGACCGGTTCCCTGCCCTTCAATGCCCTCACCCCTGAGGCGCTGGCGCGTATGCACCTGGACGTCCGGCCGCATCCCATCCGTGAATATTTGCCGGATATTCCTGATACGCTCGAACAAATTGTCGACAAGGTGCTATCGAAAGAACCTTCCGCGCGTTATCGCACAGCCGACCAGCTTGGGCGTGTTCTCATGCGCTTTGGGGCGCAGACACAGCCGGAGCCTGCACCCGAGCTATCTCTGACGCCAGAAGTCTCCCAAACCTACCAGCCGGAACCCGAACCGGTCTACTACACGGACTCGGAGCCGGCTGTCCCTGCGATTGACATCGACTGGGCCTCCGTTGCGCTCGGCTTGCTGGCCTTGATCGCAGTGGGTGGCTTGATCCCATTCTGGATGTGGGTCTATTTCGTTTATAATCCGCCAATCCGGTAAACCA
Source organism: Anaerolineales bacterium (assembly GCA_016928525.1). The sequence goes on from JAFGKO010000369.1 coordinate 2,691, forward strand.
CCAAGGCACAAAGTCACCCCGGCCCGACCAGCAGCACAGGGGCGGGCGAAGTCACCAAATTTTATATTTCCGTGTCTTTGTGTTAGAGCCTTTGCGGTGAATTTCAAAAATGTCAAATTTTATTATTGCCCCCTCTATCCTTTCGTCAGATTTTCTACATCTGGGTGATGTGCTGCAAACTTGCCAATCCGCCGGCGCGGACTGGATCCACGTCGATGTGATGGATGGCCAGTTCGTCCCCAACCTGACGATGGGACCGTTTATCGTCAGGCACTGCCGTCGTGGAACGGATTTACCGCTGGATGTGCATCTGATGGTAGAAAAACCAGAGGGCTTGCTGGAAGCCTTTGCCGAGGCGGGCGCCTCGCACCTGACCGTCCACGTGGAAACCTGCCCACACCTGCATCGCACCTTGGAAGACATCAAATCCCTGGAATGCAAGGCAGGCGTCACGCTCAACCCGGGCACACCAGCTGCCTCGATTTATCAGGTATTGCCCTACGTCGACCTGGTGTTGGTGATGAGTGTCGACCCGGGTTTTTCCGGCGGCACCTATATTCCGGAAATGGTCAGCAAAGTGGCCGAGATTCGTCAGAAGTTGGATGAAATCGGTTCTTCCGCCTGGCTGGAAGTGGACGGCGGTATCTCCCCCGAAACCCTGCCCGAAATGAAAGCTGCAGGCGCGAACGCGTTCGTGTCTGCCACGTCGATTTTCAAGCACCCAGGCGGCATTGCGGCGGGGATTGCTTCATTGCGCAATTCATAACCCGCACCCCAACCCTCCCCCAAAGGGAGAGGGAGTCTCCCCTCCCCCTTCGGGGAAGGGGCCGGGGGTGAGGGAAATAAAAAAAATCACGGCTTTTGCCGCGATTTTTATCAATCAGGAAAGGAACGAGTTACGCTTTGGTTTTGGTCATGGTGCGGATGCACTTGGCGCATAGCACCTTTTTGACCTTGCGATTGCCCTCATAAACCGTCACCTTTTGCAGGTTGGGTTTGAACGTGCGATTGGTGGCACGCATAGAGAACGACCGGTTGTGGCCAAAAGTTGTCGTCTTTCCACAGTGGGCACACTTAGCCATCTTAAGAATTCCTTTCTTGCTATAATTCCAGAGTTCTGGCTTGCTCTCGCAAGCACAACATTCTACCACACATCGTATCCTTCTACAAGCAGAATTGTTAATAATCAACAGAGGATTGAACTATGGGCGAAGAAACCACATCTTTAGGCGGCATCCATATCTCACCTGATGCTGTCGCAACGATTGCCTACCATGCCACGCTGGAATCGTATGGCGTGGTGGGGCTGGCTCCTAAAAATCTGGCAGAGGGACTGGCGCACACCATCACCCGCGAACCGACCCGCGGCGTTTCAGTTCAATATGATGGAGACAAAATTGACATTGAAATCCACATTGTTGTGGAATATGGCACGCGTATTTCCTCTGTGGCAAATAGCGTAGCCAATACCGTACGATATCATGTAGAGAAGGCGCTAGGATTGCGCATCAACACCATCAATGTGCACATAGCCGGACTGCGTGTCAGCAACACAGATTAAGAACAGAGGAGCAGGAGAGACAGTATGGGCTTGGATTCCCCGGATACACAGAAACGGCTGGAGAAATTTCGCAAGGCTCCCATGGACGGGCAGTCGCTCAAGCGGCTGGTGGAAGCCGGGCTGACCTGGTTACGCACTAATCAACAAACAGTCAACGCGCTGAACGTTTTCCCCGTCCCGGATGGCGACACCGGCACCAACATGGTGCTGACCATGCAATCAGCGTATAACGAGATCGGCCAGTTAGGCCATCGTAGCGTTGGCGATATGGCAGCAGCAATCTCGCAAGGCGCATTGATGGGCGCGCGCGGGAACTCAGGCGTCATCCTGTCACAATTATGGCGCGGCTTTTCGCGCGGCTTGCAAGGGCAGGATGTGCTGGACGGCCCAGGGCTGGCTAAGGCATTTGCCGAAGCGCGCGATACGGCCTATAAGGGCGTTGTCCGCCCAGTAGAGGGGACGATCCTGACCGTCGCCAAGGATGTGGCTGCAGCAACGGAAGCGGCCCTAGGGTTCACGCAAGACCCGATTGAAATTCTCGCCCTAGCGGTAAAAGCAGCGGACGAATCGGTCGAACGGACTCCGGAACTGCTCCCGGTCCTCAAGCAGGCCGGTGTGGTCGACTCGGGCGGTATGGGCTTGTTTTTAATCCTGGAGGGCATGTTGCGTCACATTTACGGCGATCCGTTGGATACACCGCTGGCGTCGGTCCAGCCGCTTTCGGCATTAGACTTTGAAAGCGCCATGCAGGAAGTCGAAGAGGGGCAGGATTTCGAGGTGGTGGTGGATTTCTACCCCGAAGCCGAATTGAATCTGCCATCATTCTATGGCAAGCTGGAAGAGATGGGCACATCCATTCAAGTGGGCGAGGGCGACGGTATGTACCGCATGCACATCCACGTGCCGCTGGAGAACCGTTACCTGCCAATCGACTACATCATGGGCCTGGGGACGATCACCAAGGTGGCGATGGAAAACCTGCTGGCTCAGATGGACGAGATCGACCAGCAGTCCAAAGGCGACAAAATCGAGTTAGCCAATATCGAGCCGGGACAGATCGCCGTGGTAACCGTCTCGCCGGGACCTGGGCTGAGCCGCATCTTTGCCAGCCTGGGCGTGGCTGCGATCGTCGAGGGCGGGCAGACCATGAACCCCAGCACGCAGGAAATCCTGGCGGCCTTCGAAAACCTGCCGACTGATAAGATCATTATTCTGCCAAACAACAAGAATATCGTCATGGCCGCCAACCAGGCGAAAGATGTAACGGTCAAGAATGTGCAGGTAGTGCCCAGCCGCAATATTCCACAGGGACTCTCTGCCATGCTGGCGCTCAACCCCGACGGCGAGGTCGAAGCCGTCGCAGAAAAGATGAATAAATCGCTGGCGCTGGTGAAAGCCGGTGAGATCACGATTGCAACGCGCAGCGTGGAGATCGACGGCGTCAACGTAGAACAGGGGCAGGTGATCGCGCTCCTGGACGGCAAACTGGTCTGCTCTTCGAAATCGGTGGAAGAAGGCTGTTTGTGCATGTTAGGTAAAGCCAAAGCCGATGAGCATGAATTGATCACGCTCTTCTATGGCGAAGACTTGAACGCCACCGAAGCCAACCGCATTGCCGATAAAGTGCGCGAAGCTTACCCAGGGCAGGAAATCGAAGTCCAGGATGGCGGCCAGCCGCATTACCAGTTTATTGTTTCGGTAGAGTAAATTTGCTCGTACAGCAGTTGCCCGTCCTGGTCGGCGGGCCAGGGAACTGCAGGACGAACTTCCAGCCCCCCAATGAGCTTATCAGGATGGAAATAGAATATGAAATTTGGCATTGTCACTGATTCCACTTCCGACCTCCCGCAGCATATCATCGATGAGCACGAGATTGAAGTTGTCCCGGCAGTGCTTGTCGTGGACGGCAAGTCCTATGCAGACGGCAAAGGCATCTCCCGCGAAGAGTATTACACGCGCCTGCCGGACATGCAACAGCCGCCCACCACAGCTGCGCCTTCTACTGGCGATTTTGCGGAACGCTTTCAAAAGCTGTTCGATTCTGGCTGTGATCACATTCTTTCCATCCACGCCGCAGTGGAGTTGACCGCCATCGTCAGTGTGGCGCGCCTGGCAGCGCATGACTTCCGTGAGCGTATCACCGTGCTGGATAGCGGTTCACTGACCCTGGGCCTTGGCTTTCAGGTATTGGCAGCCGTTCAGGCCAGATTAGAAGGACTGAGTCTGGAGGGCATCCTGGCTGCCATTCGTTCTGCGCGAGAACGGACAAAGGTCATGGCCGCATTGGACACGATGGAATACCTGCGCCGCAGTGGACGTGTCCCGGGCGCAGTGGCGGCCCTGGGCGGTTTGTTGAGAATCAAACCGATTGTCGAACTTTTAAACGGCGAAGTCAAACCCCTCGGCGCAGTTCGGACGACCCGCCAAGCTGGCGAACGCATTTACAACGCCTTGCGAGAACTCGGCCCGTTGGAGCGCCTGGCGATTTTGCATACCAATGCCGAACATCGCGCCCGCCAACTGCTGGATGAACTCATGCAGACCGTCAGCCAGTCGGCCCCGCGCGACATTTTGATGGTCAATGTGACCACCGTGATTGGCACGCACGTGGGGCCGAACGGGTTGGGTTTTGCGGCGGTGCGAGCTTAGTTTGTCCACAGATTACGCACGCGTGCCTGCGCACGGTGCAGGCAGATTGCGCAGAAAAAATCTGTGAAATACCCTGCGGGCACGATGTCTGTGCAATCTGCGGATACTCCCTCCCCATGATAAAATACCTTCATGCAGCCATCATTAGAAAAACTTCGCAAATTTTTTCGTCTCGAACACCAAAACGGCTATAACGATACAGCCATCATCGGCGGCCTCGCCAAGATGCTCGATTTCTGGGAAGGCGAAGCCCGCGCGGATGGTATCTCCGAAGAGATCATCCAGGCCGTACTCCAGCGCTTGCAGTCTTACGCTGGCCTGACATCTGAATCGCGTGCCGAGTCGCTCAAAGGACTCTGGAAGCGTATTGGCGACCAGTATCCCGAAGCGACACAAAAGCAGACGCGCTCACCTCGTTCCAGACCCAGATCCTTCGATCAAACTCCCCGGCCTGAACGCCAGGACAGGCCTGCTCCCTCAAAGCCAGCCGAATCCGCCCCCGCGGATGAACCCACCAAAGAGCGTACCACCCCACCCGGACGCGCCGAAACCGCCCCCGGCGGCAAAACATCCGCCACTCCCGCTGCCCTCAACGCCGACCTGACCGTGCTGCAGGGCGTCGGTCCGCGTCATGCGCAGACGCTGGGCAAACTCGGCCTACATACGTTGGGCGATATGCTCTACTACTTCCCGCGCCGCTACGAAGACTACAGTCAGCTCAAGCCCATCAAGGAACTTTTCTACGGCCAGCAGGTGACCGTTATTGCTGCGGTGCAGTCGGTGCACACGCGCCCCATTCGCGGGGGCAAAGCGCAACTGGTCGAAGCCGTCATCTCAGACGGCACCGGAGCGCTGCGGCTCTCCTGGTTCAACCAGCCCTGGATGGCAAACCGCTTGAAACAGGGTGACGCCATCGCAGTGTCGGGGAAAGTCGAGCAATATCTGGGCCGGCTGGTGATGAACAATCCCGATTTCGAACCGGTCGAGACCGAGAGCCTGCACACCAACCGCATCGTCCCCATCTATTCGCTCACTGAAAAAATCACCCAGAAATGGCTGCGCGGACTGATGAATCAGGTGGTCACGCACTGGGCGCCGCGCGTTACCGACCATTTGCCCGAAAGCGTGCGCTCAACGGCAAAGCTACCTGGGTTGGGCGAGGCGCTGTTGCAAGCGCACTTCCCTGATTCGCAAGACAAGTTGACCGCAGCCCGCAAGCGCCTGGCTTTCGACGAAATCTTCTTCCTGCAAATGGGCGTGCTGCGCCAGAAACGCGACTGGCAGTCTGTCACCGCGCGCATCTTTGACGTACCGGAAGCGTGGCTGGACGCGCGCATCAAGGCCTTGCCTTTCGCCCTGACCAACGCGCAGCAGCGCGCTGTAGACGATATCCTGGTCGACCTTGGCTCCGGTCGCCCGATGAACCGCCTATTGCAAGGCGATGTTGGCTCTGGGAAAACGGTCGTGGCTGCGTTAGCGACTGCCATTGTCGCCAACGCAAAAGCCCAGGCGGCGGTCATGGCGCCCACGTCTATTTTAGCGGAACAACACTTCCGCAACTTCTCGGAGCTTCTGGCAGGCGAAAACGGAATCCTGCCACAGGACGCGATCCGCCTGTTAGTCGGAGACACGCCCGAGGCAGAGAAAGAAGCGATCCGCGCTGGCTTGCAGGATGGCAGCATCAAAGTCGTCATCGGCACGCACGCGCTGTTGGAAGATCCCGTCCAGTTTGCGGATCTGGAACTGGCCGTCATCGACGAACAGCATCGCTTCGGCGTGGAGCAACGGGCTGTATTGCGCACCAAAGGCCGCACGCCGCACCTGCTGGTGATGACCGCTACGCCCATCCCGCGCTCACTGGCGTTGACGCTGTACGGCGACCTGGACCTGAGCATCATGGACGAGATGCCCGCCGGACGCCAGCCGGTGGCTACGCACGTGCTGCGCCCGCAGGAGCGTGAGCGCGCCTATACGTTGATCCGCTCGCAGATCAAGGGAGGGTGGCAGGCCTTTATCATCTATCCGCTGATCGAAGAGAGCGACAAGATCGACGCACGCGCCGCTGTGGACGACCACGAAACGCTCTCGAAGGAAATCTTCCCTGACCTGAAACTCGGCCTGCTGCATGGACGCATGCGCCCGGATGAGAAAGAAACAGTCATGCTCAAGTTCCGCGATAGGGAGTTTGACATCCTGGTTTCGACCACGGTGGTGGAAGTGGGCGTGGATATACCCAACGCGACCGTGATGCTGATCGAGGGCGCGGATCGCTTCGGCCTGGCACAATTGCACCAGTTGCGTGGTCGGGTGGGGCGCGGCTCGGAGCAATCGTACTGCCTGCTGATTCCCGATCACGAAGATGCAGTCGAGAATGAGCGCTTGCAGGCCATGGCCGAATCCAATGATGGGTTTGTGCTGGCCGAGCGCGATCTGCAACAACGCGGTCCTGGCGAATTCCTGGGCACGCGCCAGTCGGGCTATGCATCCGGTTTGCGCATGGCCAGCCTGACCGATGTGGGTTTGATCGAGAACGCCCGCTCGCACGCGCAGAAATTGTTCGAAGAAGATGCCAAGCTCGAGAAGCCTGAAAATGCCCTGTTGTCTGAAGCCCTGGAGCGTTTCTGGGGTGATGGTAAGGGTGACGTTAGTTAGATAGTTAGGTAGTTTTATAGTTGAGCAGTTGATGATTTCACTACATAGCTACCGGACTTGGAAACTAAGAGAGTGTCTGAAAACTTGAAAAAATAGGGAAGGTTGGGCAAACTTGTGGGATGACCAAATCTCAACAAATTTAC
>JAFGKO010000370.1 GCA_016928525.1 Anaerolineales bacterium
CACATTAGCCGCCAGCATTTCATCAGCTCGCTGCAAATATTCTTGTACACTGTGCGGGTAGAATACCGTAGGGATCTGGGTGAAACGCGCTTTTCCGCCGCAAAGCACTGCTGCCCCCATGACAGATGCTTCAAGCCCAATCGTGGAATTGTAAACCATGACCAGTTTAGCATGTTTGATGAGATCATAGGAACTGATATAAACTTGTGCATCATAGAAAATGACATTGGGCAGGGATGCAGCCTGTGTCTTTTCCACCCAACCGGCAACAGTCTCTTGGCTTTCTTTGCCTGGTCGCAACTCATCAGGATGGGCACGCAAAACGAACAATGTTTCTGGATGACTTATGATAATCTCCAACACCACATCAAGCCATTCAAACATATTGTCAAAAATGACGTTGGCATGACCCTGGCTGGTATCAAAGACGACATTCGTGAAAACCGGTACAATCTGCTGAAAATTGGCGGCTTTTTCGAGAAACTCCTGGCTGACACGCTTTATCTCTGGCCAGAATCTAACCCCCGCCATGCTGAAATCGCCCTGGAAACGCTTCGCCAGGTACGCATCCAGCCTTGCGTTTTGCTCCTCATTCAATTCAAACTCATCCGGGATGCGGATCGGGTAGGCTGTCGCTTCGCCCTCGGTGAAGAAGGCGGACGCGGGTTGCAATCCCACTTCGTGGGTAATCACACGGATACCCCGTTTTTGAGCAATATAACGCGCGGTCGCTTCGGGATAGAACTGGCCGTTGAACACGATTACAGCCCGCGGCCGGGTCCGCTCGAGGAAGTCCGCAAATTTTCGCGCGATGTTCCAGGCCGAAAGGATATACTCCCGCAGCAGGTAGCGCGTATTCTCGTCATCGGACAGGTGGTGGATACGCAGGATCCAGCGCAGGCCGGGCAGGCACAGCGCCCCTAATGGTAGTGTCATTGCCCCGCCGAAATTTGGCGGGGTTGCAAGGAGCGTTCTTTGCGACAAAGCAATCTCCTCATTTTCAGGGGATTGCTTCGCTTCGCTCGCAACGACACCCTTATATTCTAATTTCCATTCAAAGCGCATCAACTCCGGGACCGAGAGACCTGCTACCGCTTTCGAGAGCGATTCGTCATGCTGGAAGTTAAACCAATTAACGTGCGTTGTGCGATGTACAGCGTGCGACGGTACATCCGAGTAAAGGGATTTAGATTGATAAACACAGGATTTGCAGGGCGGTTCTTTTTTGGGATTATCCCGGTTCGTCCCCAGCACGCAGTGACTCATCCCCGCGTTGCAAGCAAAATATGCCACCGGGACACCCTTCAGCCGCAACGCCCAGGAGGCCAGCAGGTGAAAACCGCTGTTCCAGGAGAGATCGTCGATGCCCGTGGAGGCTTTGAAAAAGGCAACCGGCGCGCCGGAAGGTTGGGGCTCCTGACGTGCTACACGCCTCGCCACCGCTGCGATTTTGAGATTGTTCAGCCTGCGAACCAGTCCGCGTTTGATGCGTTGTTTATAGAATTCTCGAAGCATTTAATTTCAGCATACTCTTCAGAAATGGGTTCCCAGTCCCCAATCTTATCAGTAAATTTCCCCACTGGACAACTGTCTGCATGATTATGGTATCTTCAATTGCTGTCCAACAAACAGGGTTGAACCCAGGGGAATCTCATTAGCCTGGGCGATGGCCACAGGATCGATGTCACCGAATAAACAAGCAACCCCGTAAATTGTCTCGCCCAGATTGGAAACTGTGTACGTCGTTGGGTGAGGCTGTAACATACGGTTCCCCGGGAAAGGGTTCCCGCTTTGTGGAATCGTAAGGACAGTTCCAGCATAAAAAACCTGATGATCTACAAGCCCGTTGAGCGCTAGCAACTCATTTGGATGCACATCGAAGCGGCGCGCAATACAGTACGGGAACTCGCCCGGCTGCAATGTATACGTCTCAGGGCGGAAATCGGCCAGTGGAGATGGCGTTAAGGTCGGTGCGCTGACAATTTCCGTTGCTGTAGATGTAAAGGTCGGGGAAATATCGATGGTTGCTGTTGGCAGAAGCGGCGTAGGAGTAGATTCTGACCCTGAAACGGAAGCAGGCATAACGGTCGAGGAAGAAGCGGGAACAGGGGACGGTGTGCCGGTAACAACTGTCAAGGTGCTTATCGCCTCTCCTGATTCAATGACCGGAGATGGAAGCATAAAGTTAGCAATCGCACTGGCCAGAGTGTTTCTTGCGCTGAACAGAATAAAAATTGCGATCAGGACCACAACGGCAACCAGGCTTGCTAAGAGTCCCCTGCTCAATATAAGTTGAAATCCTTTCCTTTGGCGAATCCTGGCGCGGTCCACTCCCCGTTTCGATCCATCTTTCACGACCGGGATTGTATCGATCATGCGCGGATTGAGAATTCGCTCAAGGGCGGAACCGAGCATCGCAAACGCGAGGCTGGTAAGCAACAGAAGGGCAATCGGCTCCAACACCCAGAATTGAGAACCGTAGATCGCGCCCTTCGTCAGCCCGTCATAAATAATACGACCCCAGGATGGATAGATCGACTTAATATTGAAAAAGCCGAGAGTAGCCTCCAGGAAGATGAAGCTTGGTACCTGTATCACCAATTGCGGGATCAGCACAGGCAGAATGCGCGGCACAAGATAGTGGGTGATGATCCTGAAATTACCCGCCCCGTAGGTACGCGCTGCTTCAATGTAAGGGGCTTCCTTGGCCTGCAGGAGCGCCGAGCGGAATGTTTTGACGGGCGACCCCAATGAGTTTATCGCAACTACCACCGCCAGAATGATCCAGATGTTAACTCCAAAAAGAGCATTCGTCAGAACCGCGATCGACAGACCGGGCAGGACCATGTTGACTTCGGTGAGTCTCTGAATGAAATTGTCCACCCAACCACCGAACCAGACCCCGATGGCAGGCACCAGGATAGCAACCAGGGTGGTCGTAAGCGTCCCCAGAAAACCGATGATCAGGGTGAAGGGCATCCCCCAGAACAGGGGCACGATGAGATCGCGTCGCCAAAAATCCGTCCCTGCGAGGCCGTACACCTGTCCCAGCAGTACGAGTTGTGCGTGGAGGTCACTATCTTCTTCGAAGAGCAGGCTTTGGATCTCCAGTTGATATGTCCCGTGTTGGGGAACGAGGCCAGATGAGCCGGGTTCTGCAAACATCAGGTAGTGTGCAGGTGTTGGGTAATTCCCCGTTGGGATAAACCATTCCTTCCATGCAGGCTCTTGTTTCAGAAGCCGGGAAACGGGAATGCCAGCTTCAAAATCATAACTACTGCTCGCGCTTACAGAGGTTCTCTTGAGTTCGAGCGACCTGCCATCCGGGCATGTCCAAACAAGCGATACAAAGGGGAACTTCTCAGCATATTCAGGATCGAAATAAAGAAAGACTTCGCTGGGAACTTCCCGATAAGGGTAATCGAATTGGAACGTGACCGTTTTTTCCACCAGGCCACCCTCCAGTGCCTGTGTGGATACACTGGTTCCCCCGCTGGTTTCATCCATGACCAGCGTGGACAACTGCGGAGTACGGTGAAAGACATTCAACCACTCAGGCATGGCCACGCGTGGGACATAGCTTCGTCCCGTTGCACGCTTTCCGTCGTAATCCTGGCCGAATTGTTCGTACGGCAACGCGGTCACCGCATACACCGAGCCCGCAAACATCAGCGCGATTACCGTCAACCCGAAGATGGCAGACGGATATCTGCGAAGCTCCTGGAAGAATAATCTGCTCTTCTGACGGACGTCGCGCAGGGATTCCTGCAAGTTGCCTGCGAGGCTGTCCCACGAAAAATCTCGCTTCACCGCGGGACCCTTTGCCTGCCACGCGTGGCCCAAGCCTCTTTCTCTCACCCGGGCTGTGGGCCGCTCGTTCCGATGAGCGTTGGTCCGTTTTACCCGCAGGTTGATCCGCGCCGAATGATTCGCCGGGAGCAGGCGGATGCGCGGATCCACGATCACGTAGACAAGGTCAAGGATGAAGACGAGGATCCCGAGCAGGTACGCAAAGATGACTACGATCTGCACCACGATCATCAAATTGCCCGGGTACATGTTCTCGCCCCAGAAATTCGGCAAGGCTTGCTTGATATACAACCAACCCAACCCCGGCCACTGGAAGATCACTTCCAGCGCCATGGTCAACTGCCAGAACCCAATCAAGGTCGTGGCAAAACTGGTGATAACATAAGGCAGGGTGGGCTTCAGGATGTATTGTTTTTCCAGGGTTTTGGATGGCAGCCCCTTGGCGCGCGCCAGGTCGACATAATCCTCTTCGGCATAGATGACGAAGAAAGTACGCCACGCGTAGATCACTTGAAAGAGCAGGCTGAGCACAATGGCGATAACCGGCAAGACCATGTGCTTCGAAAGGACCAGGACATATTCAACCGGATTTTCCGGTCTGTACAAATCGAACATGCCGCTGACAGGGAACCAGCGCAACTCGACTGCGAAAATAGCGAGCAACAAAATGGCAATGATCCAGCTTGGAACGGACGAGATGGGGGAGAGGATTACCAATAGCCTGTCAAGCCTGCTGCCATAGTTTCGCGCCAAATGCAGCGACAAGGGCATACCAATGAGCAAGACCAGAAGATAGGCGCTTCCCATCAACAGCAGTGTGTTGGGAAAATGTTCCAAGACAATATCATGTGCTCCGGAATCGGAAACCTGCGCGAGCCCCATCTTTCCGACATAAGTCACGGTCAATTCCCCCCAGTCGAACGTCAGAGCTTTGAAGGTCCAGAGCAGGTAGCGCAACACATATGGCAGGTTAAGTCCCGCCTCATCCCGTAATTCCTCTCTAACGGCAGCGACCTCATCTTGATTTACACTACCATCGGGATTTAAACCGATCTTGCCATTAAAAATAAGCACGCTGATACGGTGATTGATTTGCGCTTCAAGGTTTACCTCGAATGGCGATCTTGCAGGGTAGAGGCCATGTGGGGATGGCTGGTTCGCAATCAGCACGGTGATGAAAACGCCGACAAATATAGTCGCTGCGATTGTCAGCATCTTGCCGATTAAATACCGTAATGCGTTCACCGTCGCGCGTTTGGGCACGGAAATTTCCCGCCCGGTCGTGACCAGACTTTGAGGGTGTCCCATTATCAGATCATACAATACCCCATGTAAAATCACTTCCCTCTTCAGAATGGGATTTTGTAATAGTCAGTTCGGAATTTTGATCGGGGGTGACGCTTCTACAGAAGGATACTACTACAGTGACTACAATTGAGCCCGCAAACCAGCCCGCGTTTGATACGTTGAGTGAGAAATTCTTTCAACACTTTTCTTTCAAAGTGTCATTGCGAGCCCCGAAGGGGCGTGGCAATCTCAAGTAACCATGAAACATGAGATTGCTTCGTCGCTACGCTCCTCGCAATGACATTACCAATCATTACTTTCTTCGTAACCTAATCTAACTAACAAATCACCGGCAATTTCATTAAAAAGTTCTTTATGCTCTTCAGAGAAATATTCCTTCCACCCGCCCGTCTTCCCCGAACGAAAGGTATGACTCTTTTTCGGCTGGATGGCTTGCGCCAAAATATCCAGAGCTTTCTCTCGCGGTGTGGGGATTTTGTAACCTGTCTTTTCCACTTCATCAATCATCAAATTCAGGGTCACATCGCGGTCATTGATCAAATCCTCGAAGCGGATGCACATCACGCCGGGTGTTTCCAACCACTGGAAAACGCCCTCGTAGCGCTGCTTCACGCTGACCATCTTCAGCCCATCGCGGTCGATGCCAGTGATGGCAACCTTCAAGCGCTCCCCAAAGTCCGGCAAAGATTTGTAGAATGCGTGCATGCCGTGTTCTTCGTGCATATCGGTGGCAAAGAAGACTTGCGAGACCAGCATATCGCGCGGGTCACGGTAGATGAAGTAATTCACGCGCCCAGGCTGGCACAACACAGCGACATTCTCGGGAGCGGCTCCCACATATCCCCAGCCGATCACTCCCTTTGGAACGCGGCGCAGATCGGATGCGATTTCGTCCGCCGTCCGTCTTCTACCGTCTTTTCTGATCGTGCGTATTGGCTCCGCCGCCACGTACGCATACGGCATGATGTGTGTGAAACCGCTCAAGATTTGCAACAGTAGATGCGAACCGCTCTTCGGCTTGGAGTTGCCAAAGATGGGCGGCGCTTCGGTGAAGGTCGATCGTTTCCAACGCCAAACTGCCTGGATATATTTGCCAGGGGCGCGAAACGTTCGTCGGAGTTGCTGTCTCAATCTCATAAGTCATTGCGTAGTAGTAGGGGCAGGTTTAAGACCTGCCCCTACTACTAAAAATCAATCTTCTCCCGTAAAACGTCGCAATCTCTGGAGCGAACCCATCTCGCTATCGTACACTTTCTTGACGCCATCTCCCAGCGCAGCTTCGGTCACACGGATGTATTTCACCAAGCGCTCGAACCCCCCCGGTTCCACCGAAGCGGCCTGGTCTGAACCCCACATGGCGCGGTCGAGCGTCAGGTGGCGTTCCACCATGCATGCGCCCAGCGCTACCGCAATCGTCGAAGGGACCAACCCGACTTCGTGCCCCGAATAACCTATCGGAACATCCGGGAACTCGCTGCGCAGCGTCTCGATCATTTTCAGGTTCAACTCTTCCGGCTCGCAGGGATAAGTGCTGGTGGCGTGGGTGATCACCAGATCCTCCGTACCCACTACGCCCACCGATTGTTGAATTTGTTCCATCGTGGACATGCCGGTCGAGAGAATGACCGGGCGGCCAGTCGCTCGCGCACGGCGGAGCAGGCCATGGTCGGTGAGCGAAGCGGAGGGGATTTTATAAACCGGGGTATCGAATCTTTCCATGAAGTCCACCGATTGCTCATCCCATACAGATACAAACCAGTCAATGCCCTTCTCCTTGCAATGACGGTCGATTTCGCGATACTGCTCTTCGTTGAACTCTACCTTGTAGCGATAATCCAGATACGTGATGTAACCCCAGGGCGTTTCACGCATTTGCTTCTGCTGCTCAGGCGGCGTGCAAATCTCAGGTGTGCGCTTCTGGAACTTGACCGCGTCCACGCCGGCATGTACCGCTGCATCGATCATGGCTTTCGCTATCTTGATATCACCGTTATGGTTGATGCCGATCTCAGCGACCACATAAGCAGGATGGCCGTCACCGACTATCTTTCCACCAATTTTCACTTCACGAGCCATCATTTTTCTCCTGAATGGATTTCAAAATCAAATCACACAATTCCCGTACCGCGCCACGGCCACCCTGTCTAGACAAAACATAATCGGCTTCACGGATAACCACGGGCAACGCATCGGCTACTGCTACCGACCAACCGGCCACACGAAAACCGGGCAAATCGTTGATGTCATTGCCGACAAAAACAACATGCGCCGGATCGATACCCTTCTCCGCGAGATGTTTTTGCAAGACACTCTCTTTGTTGTCAATACCCTGTAAATACGGGACTTTCATCTTGTTACAGCGCGCCGCTACCACTGGGTTAGTTTCCTTCGAAATGACAAGCGACTCGATCCCAGCCTTACGCAACAGGCCCAGCCCGTAGCTGTCACTGCGGTTCGCGGCCACCGCTTCGACCCCATCCTGATTCACCCAGACCCGGTTGTCGGTCAGCACACCGTCGAAATCCATCACGAGCAGCTTGACCGTCTCCGGCATCGGCCTATGCTGACGTCCCGGCGAGACGAATTCCAGCCCGCCCATCATCACCAGATGCTCATAGCGCACCCAATCGTACAAGTTGTCAATATCTACTGTATATCGCGAGTCAATCACGAGCGGATAGATGACATCGCCTGTCAATGATTTCTTTTCGAGGATACTGCTGGTGCGGATGGCATCGATGTGACCCGTCTGCCAGTAGACCGGCGGCAGGCTCTGGCGCGGCGCATTGTACGGTTCGGGAATGCCTTCCACGTCCAGCAAGTTCTTCATCGGGCCGCTGGCGCCTTCCGGCAAACGCCACATCTTGTGCGGATTTTGTCCCGCCAGGACAACGCCGCGCACACAATCGGCGTCCGGGTGGTCGAGCAAAATACTGATGGCATCATCCACCAGTCCGCGCGGACGGATGGGTGAAGTCGGGCGCAGTTGCACGACGACGTCAGGCTGGTAGCCCTCGTTGTCCTTCAACCATTTCAGCGCCTGCTCGAAAACGGGCAAGTCGGTGGTGTCATCCTGCGCCAACTCAGCGGGACGCAGGAAGGGCGTCTCCGCACCGAATTCACAGGATACTGCCGCAATTTCATCGTCATCTGTGCTGACAATGACGCGTGTGACCAGGTCAGACTGCAAGCCAGCCGCGATGCTCCAGGCAATCAGTGGATAGCCTGCAAAATTGCGGATATTCTTGCGCGGGATGCCTTTCGAGCCGCCGCGCGCGGGGATGAGGGCCAGGGTTTCAGTCATCGTATAATCCTACCCCCACCCGCCTACGGCACCCTCCCCCATTTTCCGCTGAAGTTCGCGGAAAATGGGGGAGGGCCGGGGAGGGGGTCACCATGCCGTCCAACCGCCATCCACGATCACGTTATTGCCGGTCATGTAGGACGAGGCATCCGAGGCCAGGTACAACAATGCGCCGTTCATTTCGTCTTTCTTCGCCATGCGACCCATAATGGTCTTGGCGGAATAATTCTTGACGAAATATTCCTCATGATTGTTGTACACGCCCCCAGGGGTGAGCGCATTCACGCGGATTTCGGTCCCGGCATAGTAAGCCGCCAGGTACTTGGTGAAACCCATTACGCCCGCTTTGGTGGTGGTGTAATAGACAGGTTTGAAGGCCACGCGTTTGCCATCCTTGATATAGATGCGCTGGTCGGGGCCGTTCAAGCCATAGGTGGAGCAGATGTTGATAATACTACCCTTTTTGCCTTGCTCCAGCATCGGCTGGACACAGGCCTGCGTGACCAGGAACATGCCGGTCAGGTTGACGTTGAGGGCCGCGTTCCACTGCTCGAGCGGGTAATCCTCGAACGATCCGGGGGTGATACCCCTGGCAGCCGCGTCGGGATCGAACTTGGGATCCAGGGCGGCGCTGTTGACGAGGACGTCGAGGCGGCCGAACTGTTTCAGGGTTTCGGCAACCAGTTCACGGGTCGATTCGATGCGCGTCACATCCAGGCCGAAGCTTGCTGACCGGTATCCGGAGTCGCGCAATGCCTGAGCTGTCTTCTCAGCTGCTTCCTGCGCCAGATCCGCCACGACGACCGCTGCTCCCGCTTCCGCCAGGGTACGGCAAAATTCAACGCCTAATTGTCCTGCCCCACCCGTGACAACTGCGACCTGACCTTCGAGATTGAACTTATCTTGTATCATAAGAAACTCCTACTTTGGAAATGCGGTAAATAACCAGGTGTCGCTAAAATCGGTTAGATAAAGCCCGCGCCCCAACTCATAATAATAACGCAATGTTTCCTTATCTACTTTATTCACCCGAAACAATATGATCGCGAGCTTTCCATCCAGAATAGCCTGTTTGATTTCAGATAACCCAGGGCCCACATCTGGCAAAATGCCGCTCGGACGTCCGGCATATAAATACACCACACCCGGCTCATTGGAAAGGATAAGCACGTCAGATGGAATCTGATCGAGAGCAGCAATCGCTTCAGAAGTAATCCATTTTTCCCCTGCGAATGCATCGCCGCCCTTACGAAAATCCTGCACGGCCATAGCCTGACTATTGGCAAACATACTCAATAATCCCACCATACACAAAGAAATGATGGGCTTCCAGATAACATGTTTTTTCCGCCAAAGCCAGGTTCCCAGGGCCATCAGCAGGAGCAGGAGCGACACATAAGTCGGCGAAAGAATGCGCACCTGGAACTTGGTAGCCGGGTCGAACAAGGTCATGGTCAGTACCAGCGCGGACATATATGCAAACACATACAGAGCACTCGTGAATGACAAAACATCAGGTCTGACAGCTTGAGCAGGCTTGAAAAAATAAGGCAAGCCCGTGTACAGCACCCAGGCAAGTAAAACCAATCCGATCGAGATTAAGACAATTTCAAAGAATGCAGGGGCCTGGCCGAGCACTGTTCGCACGGAGCGTAACGGTGCAAGAAATTCAGCAAATGTCTTGACGCCCAGCTCCCAATTATCGAACGTGATGGGATGCCAACCAAGTGTCCGGTTGGTAAGGCTGTCTCCTACAATGCTACTTCGAACGGACCAGCCCAATATCCATGGCAAGGCGCTCAATGACAGAATCACTACACTTTTAAACCGATCCCGCCAATTCTCGTGCAAGATAAGCAAGGCCGCTATCATTGTCGCCAACAATGACAAGCCTGCATAGCGCGCAAGATATGCCCAGCCAAGCGCAAAACCGAGAGCTACCAGGAAATAATTTTTAGAACGTGCAAAATGATAATCCAGCAGCAAGAACGAAAGCAACATCAGGAAAATGTATAATGGCTCGCTCATCGCCCTGGTATGAATATACAAAAACGAGCTGTTCAATAAGGTCAGTGCAGCCGCAAGGATTCCCACGATGCGCGATCTGGCTAAACGCCAGCCGACCCAGCCTGTCAGCAGGATGTTCAACCCGAACAGCAAACCATTGAGCGCACGCGCGCCTCGCAGAGGATCAAGTCCGGTGATGAGGCCGATCAACGCCAAGACCCCCGGAAATCCCGGCGGGAAATGCGTAACCGGCCCATTGGAGGCTAACCAGGCCTCACGATAGCCATTCCCATTCATAATGCTACGCGCACCGGCAATATAAGCAATCGCATCATCGTTGAGGCCCAGGCCTTTAGGCGTACTGTAAAGCAGCAACCAAATGCCGCCAACAGCAAGCAGACCTATGGCCAGGAAAAAGGCCACGGTCTGCTTGTCCAGATGGATCTTGCGAAAAGAAGCGAACATTTTCCAGTTAGCTGGCTTGTGATTGTAAATATCCCTGTTCTTCGAGATAAGCGATGATCGTGCGAGCGTTCTCTTCCGGCGTCACATCGACGCCTGCCAGGGTAATCTCAGGGTCAATCGGCTCTTCATAAGGATCGTCAACGCCAGTGAAACCCATGGGCTTGCCATCGATCATCGCCTGGCGCGCCTTGGCATACAGGCCCTTGACGTCACGCTGCTCGCAGACTTCCACGGGAGTATCCATGTGCACCATGATGAAGTTGTCGCCGACCATCTTGCGCGCTTCGTTGCGGGCATTGCGATAAGGACTGATGGCCGCACAAACCACCGCGCCACCGTGACGGACCAGTTCGCCTGCCACAAAGCCTATGCGCAAAATATTGGTGTCGCGGTCTTCCTTGCTGAAGCCCAGTCCCTTGGATAAATGTGTGCGGACAACGTCGCCATCCAGAACAGTCAAAATTTTGCCGCGCTCGAGCAGCAGATCGGTCAAGACCTGGGTGGTAGCAGATTTGCCGGCACCAGACAGACCGGTGAACCAGATGCAGAAACCCTGGTCATGGCGGGGCGGGTAGCTCTGGCGCAGGATTTCGGCGGTCTCGGGACGCGTGAACCATTCGGGCAATAATTTGCCTTTGACGAGATAGTCATCGCGCACCTGTGTGCCCGAAATATTGAGCGTTTTGGCGCCTTCGGGCACATCCTTGACTTCCACGTAGCGGTCTTCGTCGGGAAGGTAGACCAGCATCTCAAATGGCACCATCTTGACGCCAATCTCAGATTCGTATTGAACCATTATTTCCTGCGCAGCATACGGACCGTAGAAGGGTTTACCGCTGCTGTCGTTACCAGGGCCGGCATGGTCACGCCCCACGATAAAATGATTGGCGCCATAATTACGGCGAATGATGGCATGCAACAAAGCTTCTTTTGGCCCGGCCATGCGCATGGCCAGAGGCAACAAACTGAGCGCCGTGCTGTTCTTATCGTAATAGTTATCGTAGAGCGCCTTGTAGATGCGGACACGCGTATAGTGATCCACATCGCCGGGTTTGGTCAAACCTACCACGGGGTGTATAAGCAAACTTCCACCGACCTTGTCAGCCGCGCGTTTGGTCAACTCTTCATGGATGCGATGCAACGGGTTACGTGTCTGGAAAGCAACTACATTCTCATGTCCCATCGCTTCGAGCATTTCACGCACTTCAGCTGGCGTGCGACGTATTTCCACAAAGTCGTAATACTTGGGCGGATTAATTACCTGCAGTTCGCCCGAAATGCAGACCTTGCCCCAGCGTCCCATTTCAGAAACCATCGGGTGACGGGCATCGTCGGTGCCATAGGCCAGGCGAGCTTCCTTTTCCGGACTCCAGGAAAAGACTTCCTCCAACTTCATGATCGCCAGCGGATCATTCAAGGCGCTACGCAAGACAATTTCATTGCCCACATTCGGCAATTCGTCAGGATTGGCAGTCAGGGTAATTGGCAATGGCCAGAGAGTACCACCATCCATGCGCATCTCGTGTAACACGCGCTCGTAGGTCGCCTTATCCATAAAACGATCCAAAGGTGAAAACCCACCGGTCGCCAGCAATTCCAGGTCACATTGCGCCCGCATGGAAATCTTGATGGATGGCAAATTTGGCACGCGCGCGATCAATTTGTCCCGTTCTTTTCCTGTTACCAGCAGGTTGACCAGTTTTCCTCCGTAGGGAGTGATTAACTTAGCTTTCGACATTCAATTCTCCTTATGACAGACACAGCGGTCCGTGAAATTTCGTCTGTGGCATAACGCACAAGCCGCTATTATAGCGCACTTTGTCTAAAATTCAACCACTGAATTTTGGAAAACAGGCTCACCAATTACTCGTTACAATATTGCGAGTCAATCACATCAAAAACCGGCTCTGCCAGGTCCGGTACTTGACCTAGATACTTGCAGGCCTGCTGCGCTATGTATGGATCAGAGGAAACAACGGGAGCTAATTCAACCAAACGATCGATGTCGCCTACCCGAGCATAAGCCTGCAAGAAAGGCATCCACTCTATCAGGTCTACCGGAGCAAGGCCTTTGCTTGATGCGTCTTCGCCGAGGGTTAGAATTTCATCCCAATCACCGCGCTGCCGCGCCAGAGTCGCCTTTTGGTAGTAATAACACCAGTCATGCTCAGGTTCTGGCCCAAACACAATCGCCGGGGGGGTGGGAACGGGAGCAGGCATATCAGTGAGAATATAGTCAAGGTTGGAATACGGCCCAATGATCTGAATCGACGCCTGCTCATGGCTTGAATATTCCGGTTGCGTCCCATCAATGACATGAACACATGATTTCGCAGTTGGCCTTGTCAACACCAGCAAGCGCCGATAATTCTTATAAGTTCGGATTGTCCTGCGATTATCGAATTCTTGACCTTTATTGCGCAGGGTTTTATCTATAGTATCCTCGTTCAACAAAGCCGCATAGATACCGGGCTGAACATACTCATCTCTTTCGCTCTCAGGATGGTATATTAAATTTGCGGGTCCCCAGACAAAATAATCTTCCTCCGTCACACCAAATCCATAGTTGGCAACCAAAGTCGTATGTCTTTCCAATTGCGGAATCCGCCAACTTACCTGCCACCAGAAATCATGCATGGCCTGCGTAACTTGAACCGCTCGTTGTGAATTTGCAAAGTGCGTTAGAGAGGCAACGAAAATGAGCATGGCGATGACTGCTTTTTGAAGGATAGCATGCTTCAACAAAAAGATAAGGCCAACCAATAGCATGGCTACACCCAACGAACTGGTCAATGCATAACGGGAATAGAAAGTGAAGTCTACGTAACGATTAACCAAAATGATTGGTATCAATCCGGCAATTACACTGAACGCGCCAAACCAGATTGCCTCGTATCTCCAATCCGTTCCGGTATTTTCTTCAAAGGTCCCATCCTGCTTGAACACAGAGAGCGGTACAGCAACAGAAATGATTCCCAACCCTACACCTAGTGGGAGCAATCTAAGAGACCAAATCCATGATCGCAAAGAAACCAAAGGCTGCGCCCAGGCCAGGACAATAACATCCAAAGTATCGTCAAGCAATGTCGAGAGCCAGTGAAAGCTTGTTGCGAGAGGGGATTGAACCAACTGACTTAGTTGGTAGCCTACATCCGTTGCATTACGCTCGCTCTCGAAGAAGAACAATCTCCAAACCAAAATAGGGATAAGCATTACAAGCGCAGGGAACCAAAGACGCAGGGTATGATACACGTGACCCAATGACGGCTTCTTTTCTCGCCCAACAAGTAAAAAAATGTAGCCCAGGCGGACAAGCTCAAATCCGATAAAGTATTCAACCAGACCAATATATAACCAGGCCAATAAGCCAGAGAAGACATATAGCGCCAATTTTGAGAGCCTGTTTTTACTTCGGATTGCTTCTAGAGTGAGAACAATGGAAAAAACAGCGGCAGCTAGACCGATCATCTGCGATTGATAATCGATCCCGTTGAACTGAGAGAGAAACCCTGGATAAATTAGAAACAATATCCCCATAAACATGCCCGCAACACGTTGGCGAGGCCACACAATTGCGGACAACCGCACAAAACCGAAAGCACTCAAGAGTCTAAAGAAAAAAGCGCTTAAGTTGTACCAAAGCGGGTTAGCCCCAAACAAAACATAGGCAGGAATCATCACAAATGCCCGTAAGGGGCGATCTATACTGAAAATATCAAAAAATACCGTTGGCCCTTTTGCTCCCGCCGAATACATCAAATACCAATCATCATTAAAATAACCAAACTGCCCCACAAAGGGCAAATAGGCTAGAATTCCAACAACGGTCAACGTTACCAGGACAGAAATATTTATACTACGAAAGAATGACCGAATAAAATTCAAGGCTACAACTCGCTTATGCAACTCCTCGCTTCGGACTCATGAATGGCCTGCACCAGTTTCTGCACGCGGATCCCATCTTCGAGCGGACAGGAGGGTTCCGCCTCACCGCGCATGACCGAGACAAAGTGTTTCATCTGATCCATGAACATGACATTGCGCTCCCAATTTTCTGGCATGGGATAATCTTGCCACTTCCCCTCACCCCCCCCTTTTTTGCGAAGCACCCCCGCGGGGCTCCCACCAGGAGAGGGGAGAACAGCACGATAGATATGCGTGACACCATCGACCAGGTCCCATTTGATCGAACCTTTCGTCCCGACAATATCAAAGGTGTGTACAGGCGGCTGGCGGTTGTAATCAAGGTGCAGGCTACCGAGCGCGCCACCCTCGAAACGCAGGCCGATCTTGGCCGTATCTTCCACGTCTACTTCCAGGTCGCTGACCTTGCCGGTAAATCCCCAGGCAGCTTCTACTTTTTTGCCGACCAGCCAGGGCAGGTAATCCAGTGAGTGACATTGCGTCAGCACCACGCCGCCGCCCAGGTCGGCACGGGCTGCATATCCCTGGCGGTAATCTTCCCAGGGATGCCAGGCGGGCAAATATTCACCAAAATGGACGTGCGCCGAGACGATGCGTCCGATTTCGCCAGCGGTGATCAACCGCTTGGCGTGCGCCAACCCTGGATGATAACGGAACTGGAAGGCCACCAATACCTTCGCGCCGCTTTTCTGCACGGCGGCTTGGAGTTTATCAACGCCTTCCATAGAGTTTGAAATCGGTTTTTCGAGCAGGATCGTACAACTCGCTTCTGCAGCAGGGATAGCCACATCCAGGTGCAAGGAAGTGGGGTTTGCCACGATAACCGCGTCCGGTTTATGTTTTTTCAGCGCTTCCTGCAAATCGGTCTCCTGTGGGAAAGGATCCAATTCATCTTCTGGTAAGGTTGTCTTACGCGTGCGCAGCAGGACAAGGTCCTTTTCGCCGAGGGCGATCAGGTTGCGCATGTGACGACGACCAATGGAGCCAAGGCCAGCAATGAGGATTTTCATGTTTTATCCTGTATAAGGTTTGTTTACTTCAAAAAGTGTTTCAAGCAGTTCTTCTTTCATCTGCCTTGTAACTGCAAGCTGCTCTGGATATAAATCCTTGATTTCTTCAATATCTTCGCTTAGATCATAGAACTCAAAAGTATCCTCCGGTTCATAGCCTGTATAGTAAATAAGTTTGTAATTACCTTTTCTTAACACAACCGTAGCTCTATGTAGCGGGACAAATGCGGGATTGTTTTTGGCCTCTATAACATATGTGCTTCTTGTTGGGTCATCCACACCTCCCAAACCGGGAAGCAGCTTCCCTTCACACCAAGATGGGATTGGTTTCCCCCCTAATTGAGCAAGGGTGGGAAGGACATCCACTGCATTCGTGGGAGTATATACATCCTTACGAACCCTCTGCCCGGGAGCAGAAATTAACAGGGGAACCTGGATAACTGGATCGTACAGCAATACTGTAGAGTGTGCTTTTTCGCCACGTTCGAACATTTCTCCATGGTCCGAAGTAATCACAACATAACTACTTTCAAAGATCCCGGCTTCTTCCAAGGCATCCATTAATTTGCCGAATTCCCAATCCACAGTTGCAACATATTCATCATATTTTCGACGTGCTGAGTTGATTTTTGACGATGAATCTTTCTTTGAAAATCTGTGAACCGGTTTCTTATTTGGGAACCATCCGTCTATAAATTGACTGTCAAATCTATCACTGGCATGATAAGGAGTGTGTGGTGGAAAAAGATGGAAATAAGTAAAAAACGGTGATGGCAAATCTTGTAACAAAGACGCCAAGCCTTTAAATACGCTTTCTAGTCGAAAATAAAGGGGATAGTCCACACTATGGGGAAGACCTTCAGGATAACCTTTTTGATCCAGTCGAGCGCTATCACGAAAAAAAAGAGCCTGTTGAATTGGGCCAAAAACCATAGAGGTGGGCCTATCGGTCATTTTGAATACAAAATCATCTAGTGCTCGCACAGCCATATTTTCATCATTTGGAAAATAGCGGCTCCATAGATAGTCCAATTCTCCGAAAGTTCCTGGGGGTAATATCACGTCAAGGTCAGATTTGAATTGGGTTAGTATCATCTGAGCCCAAATATTTTGAGCAAAGCCTATGCGATAATAATCTTTTCCTAAGGCAGTAAAAATACTCTTGTTTGCCATTTCTCGCCTAGCTTGCCCGCCATAATTGAGTGCTCTATGTGTCCACGGATAAGCACCTGTAAGTAATGAAGCTGTACCCGGAATAGTGTAATTTCCACTAGCATAGTGCGAATGATAGACTGTCGCTCTGTTTGCAAAACGTTCGAAATTGGATGAAGTGGGACGTGGATACCCATAAAGCGCCAGGTTCTTAGCAGTCATCGCATCAAATAAAAGTATGACAATATTTGGTAGTTCATCGTTCTGCTTTTGGCTTACGTCGAGCCAGGAAGCTACTCTAG
The DNA here is from genome assembly GCA_016928525.1 of Anaerolineales bacterium. The sequence continues at coordinate 17,283 of JAFGKO010000370.1, forward strand.
GTAATAGAACGGCCGGAGTAGTTGCAGCGGTTAATTTAAGAAAATCTCTTCGAGTTATTTGGGACATATCGACCTAGTCACGAAAAACTTACAACCATCAGAATATATTCCGGATTAGCACAATCAAAAGTGAAATGAAACTAATTGGGATCAAAATATAAAGAAAAACAACGAGGCGGTTGGTTACTCCAACCAGAAGCTTACAGAGAAAATCGATTCGATCAAGAACAAAAACAAGCGCGAGAATTGCTATTGCAACTACAGGCATCCAAGAAACCAATTCAAGAGGAAAAGAATTTAGATCAAGGTTTTGGTTTAGATAAAATAGATAACCTAAACCAAGCGAGACCAGTAAAACACCCTTGCTCTCAAATCGAGTATAAAACCACTTTGCGGGTAAGAAAATACTCATTAAGACAGGGATTAAGAGAATCACAAGGCTTTCAATAAAATTTACTACTACCATATAAGCGTAAATGGTTATAAACTCGCCTATGGTGGAATACAAAATCCAACTGGGAGTGTTCCAAAAATAATGGAAAATTGTCCAAGTATAAATGACCATCACAATCACCGCGTACACTGGGAGGATTTTCTCAATAGAGGGAATCCTTTTCGTAATACTCAAAGTTCACCTACTTCGGTGGTTGACATGAAATATCATTATACTTCACCGGAAAATCGGGGGCATAAATGTCCCTTTTACTGATCTCTGTTCTTTTCAACCAACACAGGACTTACCACTCGAAATCTCTTTCGTACTTCCACCTGACCAGCATGTTGCCCGCAACATCCTTAAACACAGACTTATCCTTCTCGCTGAACAGGCGCGTCCAGTTGCCAACCTGTCCTTTGGGGAGGAAGGAGGCGATGTCTTCGTTGCGGTGGGATTGCCATTCTTCGTCAGGGTTAGAGGACATTTCTGCAAGGATCGCCTTTTCCAGTGATGGATCCGCATCGACGCCCAGGAACTCCCAGACTTTTTTCATCTCGTCAAAGGGACATTCGAGCAGGTCCTCGTAACGCAGGCCGTAGAAATCCTCGCCAAACAGGCGGCGGGACTCATCTTCGGTCTCCTGCAAGTCATTGGCCCAGTCTCCTGCAGTACGGCGGATGAAGGTCTCGGTGAAGATCGAACGGCGGCCATCGGTAAAGGCAACCTGATCTTTCCTTAAATTTTCGATGATGCGTTTATCTTTGGCTGTCAGGAATCTGGAATCTTCAACAAAGTTGCGGAAACGCTCCGAAATGATCACATCGCGCCCATCACGGACAATGTAGACGATCTTTGCGTCGGGATAGACGGCGTGCAGGTCACGAACGACCTGACCGTGAATGACGGACGAGGGACTTTTATCGCCGACAATGCGCTTGCCTTCGCGGGCGGCGTCACGCTCCATGATGATGTCCGCAGCGGCGCGCAGGATGAGCGGGGACAGATCGCGCCCGTGGTTCCAACGGTTGGACTTGCGCATCAGCCACTCTTCGGCTTCGGGCGTATCCACCATGGACTTGAGTAGCGGCTTGCGTGTGAAGAAGTGCGCCTGGTAATTGCAGTGCACTTCGGGGTGCAGGCGGACGAGGCGCGTGAGCAACGTGGTCCCGGAGCGGGCGTGGCCGAGGATGAAGAATTTCTCGCGCGGGAAGAACTGCTTGATCTCAGCCACTTCCTCGGGCGTGATGGCAGGGATAGGGTTGCGTGTGCTTTTTCTGGGATCGCCCTTGAGCAGGATGCGGGCTGCTTTTTTAATGCGGGTTACAAATTCCATTTGGTCTCCAAATTTGAACCGCGAAGAACGCACACCGTCCCGGTGTCCTTCGGGAAAGTTCGCAAAGTTTTATATTTTTTCTTTGCACTCTTCGCGTGCTTTGTAGTTTATTTTACTGTTTCCAATTTAGCATCACCAGCCCAACCAAGCAGACCAGGATCCCAACGATGTTGACCCAATTCAATTTGTCTTTGAAGATAAAAATCGCCACCGGGACCAGGATCAGCGAGGCCACCACATTGACCAGCACGGCGACAATGCCCAGGTGCCAGCCGGACCGATAGACCAGCAGGAAACCAAACTCGATGCCGACGATGGCAATCGCCAGCAGGAAACTGGCCCAGTTGAGTTGTTTCAGTTCGAAGGCCAACCCGTTTTTGGCGGGAAAGAAGAAGATCGTCAGCAAAGTGATCCCGAGCGCGACCAGATAGGTCACCACCAACGAGATGGGAAAGTTGACATTCGCAGGCGTGCTCTTGGCGCTGAAGTGGTAGAGCGCGCTGGAGGCAATCGCAAGGGTAATGGAGAAGTAGAAGAGGAACATAGATTTCATTTTAGTCGGCTTTGTCTAACCAGTCTCACAGGTCTTACAGGTCAACTTGTGAGACTTGCCAGACTCTTCAGACCTGTAAGACGTTATGAATAAACTCTGCTGGCCGCAGAATGGGAATCCCCTGAAATGGATGGAGTTCCAGCAAGTCAGAATCGCCGGTTACGATTGCATCTGCGTTACTTGCTACGGCAGCTTCAAGGAATTTATTGTCCTTTGGATCACGACAATCTGTGACAGTTATTTGTGGCAAAACCAGTTCTCCGCGCAGGCGAATCAAGTTAACCAGGGCAGTGACGTCATCAGGCTGAATATGATATTTTGCCCGGAAAGACGGTCGCCCTAGCACATCGATGATTTCAACCACAGTGGGCGTTGTGTAGATGATAACAAAACGCCCATCGCGTAAAGCACGGAGAACCTCGCCGATCGTTCCCTGTGGGCGGATCAGTCCGCTCACCAGAACACCGGTATCTACCACAGCCCGCATGGATTATCCCTGCCGGGCCACTTCGATATCCGTAGCAATTTCGTCTTCACCATAGTCAGCATTAGCTTCGGCAATACGATTCCAGACTTGATCAAAGCGGGCTAACACTTCGCTTTCCTGTAATTCCTGAAAACGCAGATAATCTTCGTAGGGGATCAGCACGGCTTCAGGGCGTGAGCCGCGGGTTAACACAAGCGGGATGCGCTTGCGTACAACCTCCTCAAAAAAAGGGCGAAAACGCCGCTGGAGTTCGGTCACACCGATAATTTTCTGCATTTCAGGCTCCTTTCTACATACTATAATATATATTATAGCATGTATTCAGCCAGTAAATGTCATTGCGAGGAACCCGCGAAGCGGGTGACCGGCAATCTCCTGTTTGGATGTTACTTGAGATTGCTACGTCGGGAAGCTTGTCCTGAGCTTGTCGAAGGGAACACCCTCCTCCATTAGACTTGGAGTAGTATTGTTTTGCCAAACAAGGGCTGAGAAAGTCTAGGCCGCCTCAAGAGCAAAGTGCTGAGAGA
>JAFGKO010000371.1 GCA_016928525.1 Anaerolineales bacterium
ACCGGCGGCAAGACCGTCGCCGAGTCCGAGGTGGACGAGTTCAAGTTCATGCTCGACCAGCACGTTTGGACAACGATACACTTGCTTCAGGCCTTTTCGCCAAAACTGACCGCCAACGGCTGGGGACGCATCATCGCGGTCACATCGCCGCTTGCGACGAGGCCGTCCGCGAAAATGGGCCCCTATGCAGTCGGCAAAGCCGCGCAAGAGACCCTGCTGCTGACCCTGGCGGATGAATTCAAAGGCACAGACATCACCGCCAACGTGATCCAGGTCAAATCCATTGACGTGAAAGGCACGGGCAACCCCGGACAGTCCGTCCGGGGCAAAGGAACATCTCCCGATGAGATCATTTCGGCGATGTTGTACCTGTGCTCGGAGGCAGCGGGGAAGGTGAATGGGGCGAGGATACCGTTGTACGATTAAAATCATGTCACTGTGAGTGATCAGAATGACAAAACCCGCCCATCGGTCTGGGGTATAATGCCTCAACAGATGGGCTTTTTTCTTCTCAATTAACCTGCAAAGGAGGTATCGAATGACAGACACTTTATCGATCACGACCTCGCCAGCCGAGGGCAAAGCCAATGTGACCGTGTTCCACCTAAGTGGCATCCTGGATGCAGCCGGAGAAGACACCTTGTGCGAGTATGCCCGCCAGGCCTTTGAAGGTGGAGCCCATTTTCTGCTGCTCGATATGCAAAACCTGAATCATATCTCCAGCGCGGGGTTGCGAGCCCTGCACAACATCTTCAAAATGTGCACGCCCATGGAAGAAATCGAAGCAGCCCGCGAAGTGGATGAACCTTATAAGTCCCCCTATTTCAAGCTGGCTGGGGCCTCGCCGGATGTGTACTATGTGCTCAACCTGGCCGGATTTCTGCATAACATCCCCTTCTATCCCACGATGAAAGATGCGTTGCAATCCTTCGACTAGTTTATAACCGCCAAGTTCGCAAAGGGCGCCAAGATTCATAAATTAGCCGCCAAGGTTTCTTGGCGGTTTGCACGCTCCTTGGCGTTCTTGGAGTCTTGGCGGTTTATTTTGAAAACTTCTTTCTTTCGGTATAATCCTCCGCTATGAGCAAACAAAAATTCCCCGAACCGACCGTAGGCGTTTTCATCTTCAACCAGCAGGGTGAACTGCTGATATTGCAATCGCACAAGTGGCCGGGAGCGTACGTGGTCCCTGGCGGACACGTGGAACTGGGCGAGCGGCTCGAAGAAGCCGCCGTCCGCGAAGCCAAGGAAGAGACCGGGCTGGACATCTACGACCTGGAGTTTATCAACTTCCAGCAATTCATTTACGACCCCGCCTTCTGGAAGAAGCGGCATTTCATCTTCTTTGATTTTGCCGCCAAAACAAGAAGTACGGATGTGCGTTTGAATGATGAAGCGCAGGAATATGAGTGGGTAGATCCTAAAGAAGCACTTGGGATGGAATTGGATGCTTACACGCGCACATCGATTGAAACGCACTTGAAAAGAAGGGAATAGAGTTGGGCGGCCTGTGAGCCGCCCAACTGCTTTTGTGGTTCAAGAGTTTTTCTCGTTCTGTTCAATGCGCTCCAGGATCGATTCCCAGATTGGTGTTCCGTGCAGGAAACGGAAATCTTCGTCATTTTTCAGATGCGCCAGGTTTGACCAGCCGCGCTCGACTGCCGCCAGCAGGTACCGGGTTGCTTTTTCGGCATTCTTGATCTCCCCCCAGACGCTGGCAGCCAGGTAATAGTAGTAATCGGGATTCTCCGTCCGCGCGGCAAAGAGACGCTCGTAATATTGACGCGTTTTTTCGTGATCGCCGAGCTGATAATAGTGCCAGCCCAGTTCGGCCAGGTGGTCCAGCGGATCGCGCATGTAGTAATAGTAGGTGTATTCCCCCTGTCGCTTGAAACCGACCTTTTCCGCGGTTTTCCAGGAACCGACGTTGATCGTATTGCAGTGCCATCCGACCCTTCGATACCCTTTTTGGAAGCAATATTCCACGGTGGCGGCAGTGACGATCGTTGCCAGACCCTGATGCCGGTGGGCAGGACTGGTTTCGGCGCCGATATCGATCTGGTCACCGCAGCGGCAGTCCGCGGTGCAGCTGGAAACGATAGCACCCCCATGCGTGATGTAGAAACCTGCGCCGTGTGCCAGAAAGTTATCCAGAGAGTCCCAGGCAATCTTGATCATCCTGGGGTCGATCAAATCGTCGGGGTCATCGCGCAGGTCATCGTCCAGAAAGAAGCGGTCCATCCGGTGGACGGTGTAACCGTCCGGGAGGTGTTCCCGCCAGGCGTAGTCCAGTTCCGTGCAGAGATAGCGATAGCGTGGCAGGGCTTCCACTTCGTGGGTGGGAATCAGTTCAGGCAGATAGTCAGCCCATTCCTGCGGATGGACGGCCAGCGTGATACTTTCGTCGCTGTCGAGATATACCTGTCCGGTGAAGATCGAGTCTTGAAAGAATTGGCGCATGGATTCGCGTAAGTCCGGGTCGGAATATTCTCCGGCCAGCAGGTAGCCTTCGATAGTGAGCGCAAAGGCCAGGCGCGGATGTCCCGGATCGTCCACAAAGATGCGACCGGGATTGCCGCCATCCAGCACGGCGCGGATGGACAGGCTGTAATTGAAGCCATTGAACAGGGAATGAACGTTCTCAAACTCTTGAAAATCGAGTTCTTGTAACACGGGATTTCTCCATTGTGAGTGACAAAAGGGTGGGTGTTCGCCTGTGACAAAAAAGCCACAGGCGTGCGCGCCCGTGGCTGGGTGATACCGTATTTGGTTAAATGCCTGCTGACGCGCCTGGATACACGGGGGAAAGTGTATTAAGTTGTGCGGTCAGACAGTGGCAAATTCCTTTTGTTTGATTAGAGGCAGTATATCGTTACTCGACAAGCAGGTCAAGTAAACGTCAAAAATCAGTCGATACCATAGGATTGGGCAAATGGCGCTAATTTTCAAAAGGAGTTCGCGTTATAACAAAAAGTGGACTCAGCCAACCGCCGAGTCCACTTTTACCATTCTCTGCTCTCTACTTTCTAATCATCTACTCTTTTGGAGAGAAGTACACATCCGTCGGCTTGAGCTTCGAGTTGCGCAGGAAGTTCGGCTGCACCTCCATCCCGATCCAATCCAGCGTGGCGGCCATCGGGTCGACGCCCATCAGACGGGTCAGCAGCAACGTATTGACGCCCTCGATTTCGATCAGCGCCAGGACGAAGGGCGTTTCCGGCAGGAACTCCTCCGAGCCGAAGTGACAGACCGTGAAGGCATGCACTTTGGCAGGCCGCTCGGTGATATCGATCCAGTTCGTTTCCGCGCCGGAGTACATATCGTGTCCGCGCGGATTGGCGTAGGTGTAGCCGTGGGCAGGGTCCTGGCTGGCGAGCAGGCGCTTGTTGGCCAGTCCGGCGAACCAGGGGCTGTCCTGCCCGTAGGAGTGCAGGTAGGTGATCTGGTAGGGCTGCTCGATCTGGATGGGCGCCATCTTCTTCAGGAAGGCCAGCGCATCCGGGTCGAGTTCCTGTGGAAAGGGCACACCATGGACGATGTAGCCGCCCAGGCTTTCTTCGCGTCTTGACGGTAACTTGGACATGGCTTAACCCTCCTTTTCCAACACTGAGACGGTGACATACGTGCCGGTGCCGGCATGCGAGTGGATCGCGCCCCGCTTCGCATCCCGGACCTGGAGCGTGCCATCGTTGAAGTGCTTTTTCACACTCCCCTGCAACTGCCAGATGGCGAAGACCGCCTGCATCAGCCCGGTCGCGCCGACGGGATGCCCGCAGGCGATCAGCCCGCCGGACGGGTTGACCGGGCAGGCCGGTTCATCGGCCAGCTTCAGGCCGTAATCGACGCCCGGCATGAAGGCTTTGCCCGAAGCGGCGAATTCCCCGCCCTCGCCATAGCGGCATAGGCCCAGATCCTCATAGGTCTGGATCTCGGACGAGGTATAGGCGTCATGCAGTTCGATGAAGTCCAGCTCGCCCAGCGGATCGGAGATGCCGGCATGTTTCCAGGCCATGTTGCCCGCCGTGCGCCCGGCGCGGAAGGAATGCACGCCCGGGTAACGCGTGCCGTGCTCCCACAGCTTTTTGTAGTAGGCCCTGGTATCGTCTGAAGCCTTTTCCTGCTCGGTGGCGTAGTTTTCCATGAAGTAGTCGTAATCCACGTGCGGACGGTCGGCCATGCGCATGGCGTCCGTGCCGCGCCCGATGCCGGTCACCTTGACCAGCGGGCGGGCGATCTGTGCCCCGGCGGCTTCCAGTTTCTTCAAGCCTTCTTCCGAAACCAAAATCGTGGCTGCGGCTCCATCGGACATGACGCAGATATCCAGGCGAGTCAGCGGCCAGGCAACCATCGGCGCGTTGCGTACATCCTGGATGGTGTAACGATTGCGCTTCTGGGAATAGGGATTGTGATAGGCGTTGATGTGATTCTTCACGCTGACGTGCGCCATCTGCTCGACGGTGGTGCCGAACTCCTTCATGTGGCGCGTGACCATCATGGCGTAGTAGCCCGAATAAAAACCTCCAACAGGGTAATCGACCGAAACATCGGATGCTAAGGCGATGAACTCGTTGCCCTTCCAGGTTTCCACGTGCGACATGGTCTCGAAGCCGTAAGCCACGCACACGTCCATGTGACCGCTGGCAATCGACTTCCAGGCTTCCTGGAAGCACAGGCCGCCGGTCGCGCCGCCGCCCTCTACGCGGTGACTGGGTTTGGGGCACAGACCCAGGTAGTCCTGGGCCATGATGGCGGCCATCAGTTGCCGGCTGAAATGGTCCGAGAAGTACGAGGCCACCGATCCGTCCACAATACGGGTGAACGTCTCGAAGTCCAGGCCGATGTCGTCAATGGCATAGTCATACGCCTCTTTGACAATGGCCTGGAAGGTCTTGTCGGGCCGGGCTTTGGCGAACTTGGATACCCCGCCCGAAATGGCATACACAGGTCTCATTGCGGTTGCTCCTCCTGATTGGGATTTCTGCAATTGCAGACATTCTCATTGTACAGGAAAACGGGGAAAAACGAAAATCGGGCGCAGGTTTTATGAAATGCGTCCATAATTGTCATGGCCCCGCTGGTCGAGTGCCGCGAAGCGGTGTTCGATACCACGAGGGCCAGACAATTTCAATAACCATAACGCTTGACGTTATTATTTTCTTGCAGTATGATGAAGGACATATGATCAAGACCTTCGCCAATAAAGAGACAGAAAGATTATTCCAACGCGAAGCCTCGCGCAAGTTGCCAGCGGATATCCAGCGCAAAGCACGGCTTAAATTAGAAATTCTCGACGCGGTGGAAAGACTAAACGATTTAAAAGTCCCGCCGGGTAACCGGTTTGAAAAACTAAGCGGCGCCCGCGAAGGTCAACACAGCATCCGTATCAATCAGCAATGGCGGATCTGTTTTCGATGGAAAAACGGTGATTGTTACGATGTCGAAATCGTGGACTATCACTAAGGAGATTGATATGGCGAATAAACTACCACCTATTCACCCGGGTGAAATCCTGCTCGAAGAATTCCTGGCGCCGATGGGCATCAGTCAATACAGGCTTGCCAAGGATATCAATGTGCCGCCGCGCCGCATCAACGAGATCGTGCTTGGCAAGCGTGCCATCACGCCTGATACAGCCCTGCGCCTTTCGCGCTATTTCGGTCTTTCCGAGCGCTTCTGGATCAATTTACAAACACGCTATGACATCGAAGTGGAGAAAGATAAGTTGCAAAATCGCCTGGAACGCGAAGTGCAGGTTTATGCTGCGATGCAATAATATACCAAAGAGGCAGGAAGTGGCAAACTTACGATTGTAGGTTACTGGAGACTGCCGCGGGCGCTGCCGCGCCCTCGCAGTGACATAAATAAGGGCAGGTGGACATGGCCGACGAATATAAATACGACGTTTTCATCTCGTACAGCCACAAAGACGAAGACTGGGTGGTGAATACGCTCTCGCCGGTATTGGAAAATGCTGGTTTGAAAGTTTGCGTTGATTTCCGTGATTTTGAAGCTGGCGTTCCCAGCCTTGTCAACATGGAAAATGCTGTTGACGAGAGTCGCCAAACAGTTTTGGTGCTCACACCAAATTGGGTAGATAGTGAGTGGACAGATTTTGAAGCAATTCTGACACAAACCGATGATCCAGTGGGGAGACGAAAGAAAATGATTCCACTCATGCTGGCAGAATGTACCCCACCTAAACGAATCAAAACAATAACCTATGTTAATTTCATGCGCACTGTCCGATTAAATATCGCATGGAAGCAACTCTTTACCGCACTTGGCAAACCAGATGCCCACATTCCTAGCACATCTTCTCCAACAAAGCCCGAGATTGAGATTCCCTCTGATTGGCATTTAGCTCACCCCTACCCGATGCCACCCAACTTCACAGGGCGTGAAGCCGAACGAAAAATGCTCGTGGATTGGCTACAAAACGATACTGAAAATCGTTTGTTCATCCTTTGCGCACTGGGCGGATTCGGCAAATCAGCCTTGGCATGGCACTGGCTGACTCATGATGTAAGTGTAAAAGATTGGCCCAAAGTGATCTGGTGGTCTTTCTACGAAGGCGATGCCAGCTTCGAGCACTTCATCGAAGAAACTCTCAAGTACTTGAATCTTGAAGTTCCCCCGGGCCAACGCCAGCAAGTGGACGCCCTGCTCAAGGCCATGAGTGCTCAAAACATCCTGCTCATCATGGATGGCTTCGAGCGTGCCTTGCGCGCCTACAGTAGTATGAACGCCGCCTATCAGGAAGATTCCGAACTCTCCTCTCCCCTTGGGGGTGGGGTCGGGGGTGAGGTCCAAACCAACCAACGCGATTGCGTTAACCTCAACGCCGAAATTTTCTTGAAAAACCTTTGTGTTTTGCCCAATATCAAAGGCAAAGTTTTAATAACCACGCGCTTGCCTCCACGTGCCGTGGAACAACGCGGAGAACTTTTGGGAGGTTGCTACGAAGAAGAGCTAAAGGCATTGCAAAAGGAAGATGCGGTCGCCTTTTTCAGGGCACAGGGTATACGCGGGGCACGAGCCGAGATAGTGGCCGCCTGTGCCCCCCATGGCTATCATCCACTTAGTTTGCGCATCCTAGCAGGCTTAATTGCCAATGACCGCGACGCGCCCGGTGACATCGCAGTGGTAGGAAAACTCGATATCACCGATGATGTAATTCAAAATAAGCAGCATGTTTTAGAAGTGGCTTACAACACTTTATTGCCAGAACAGCAGAAGTTATTGGGCTATATCGCCTGTTTCCGCTCAGCGATGAGCTACAATGCACTGAAAGCAATTTCCGAAAGAGATATTGATGCCGGTCTAAAAACTTTAGAACACCGCGGCCTGCTGCACTGGGATAAAAGCACCAACAAATACGACCTCCATCCCATCGTGCGCCGCTACGCATACGAGCGCCTGACCACTCCCGACCGCACGAGTGCACATGAACGCCTAGTGGGCCATTTCGAGGCGGTTCCAAAACCTGAAAAAGTTGAAAAACTGGAAGACCTCGCCCCTGTGATCGAACTGTATCATCACATGGTCGGGGCGGGGAATTTGGATGAGGCATTAAAGTTATTTTATGACCGAATTATCGACCCAATCTTTTATCAATTTGGCGCATATCAACTTCAAATTGAACTTTTACGCGCTTTATTTCTCGATGGCGAAGATAAGCCGCCGCGCTTGAAAAGGGATGATTACCAAGCATTTGCTTTCAGCGAACTCGCTAACGCCTACTCCAAGAGCGGACAGCCACGCCGCGCCGTTCCACTGTTTGAAATGCAAAATGTCTTACAAGAAAAAGCAGGCAACAAGAAAAATCTCGCCATCGGGCTGGGAAATGTGGCGGGCATGGCGCAAATCTACATCGGCGCACTGAGCGCCGCGGAGCGCAACCTGCGCTATAAAATTGAAATGGAAGTAGATGAATTTGATATCGCCGTTGGTCATCAAGATTTGGGGCGCGTCCTGTCCTATCGCGGCGCGTGGCAGGAGGCAGAACAGGAATTGGATACAGGATTGATACTGTTTGAGAAACAGCATGCTGTTCAATCGGAAGGTATTATCTGGTCATACCACGCCCTGCGTTTCCAGCTCATGGCACGTGCCAATTCCCAATCTTCAATCGTAAATCTGAAATCGTCAATCGAATGTGCCCAACGTGCCCTTGAACTGGCAAATGAGCAAGCAAAAAATTATCCCGTTCCCCGCGATTATGTTCGCGCTCACTGGCTGCTTGGTGCGGCATATCGTATGAACAACGAATTGACTCTGGCAGAAGAAAACCTGTCCAAAGCCATCATCATGTGTCGGCAAATTAACATGGTTGACCATGAAGCCGACATCCTGCTCGATATTGCCAAACTGCGCTATGCTCAGGAGAAACCCGATGAAGCCAAAACCCTGGCCGAGGAAGCGCTGCTGATCACCGAGCGCTGTGGGTATGTGCTGCAAGGGGCGGATGTGCATTTGTTCCTCGCGCAGCTTGCGCTCGCAGAGAGTAGAGAGCAGGGAGTAGAGAACAGGGATGCAAAGGAGAAGGCTCGAAAATATGCCAGGAGAGCGCTTGAGTTGGCAACTTGCGATGGCCCGCCGTATTATTACAAGGTGGCGTATGAAGAGGCGGAGCGTATGTTGGAGAAGCTAAAAAAATAACCGCAAAGACCGCTAAGATCGCAAAGAAAAACCTTTAAAAATCTTCGCGCCCTTTGCGTGCTTCGTGGTTCATTCACCCGAATGGAGACACCCATGATCCTGTTCAACCCCAACTATCCCAACCGCTTCTATCCCGACGAAGAATCGCGCCAGATGATGCGCAAGACCATCGCCTTCTTCGAGGACAAAGGCAAGGGCAAGGTCAAGGAAGACGACCGCAAACGTACCTGGTACGCCGATTTCATCGAATTCCAGAAAAAGGAAAAGCTGTTTGCCCGGCTGCTGACACCCACGCCTTACGGAGAAAGCGGCGCGCGCTGGGACACCTGGCGCAACTGCGAGTTCAACGAGATCCTGGGATTCTACGGGCTGGCTTATTGGTACACCTGGCAGGTCTCGATCCTGGGGTTGGGGCCGATCTGGATGTCCGCGAATGAAGCTCTGAAAAAGAAAGCTGCGGATTTCTTGCGGGATGGGGAGGTCTTCGCCTTTGGACTGTCCGAACGCGAACATGGAGCCGATATCTACGCGACGGAGATGACGCTCACTCCCCACCCCGACGGCGGCTACCGCGCCAACGGCGAAAAATACTACATCGGCAACGGCAACGTCGCGCCGATGGTTTCCACCTTCGGCAAATTTGCCGAGAGCGGCGAGTACGTCTTCTTCGCGGCCGATTACCGTCACCGGGCCTACAACCTGATCAAGAACGTGACCGACAGCCAGTCCTACGTGGCCAACTTCGCGCTGACTGACTATCCCATCACTGAAGCGGACATCCTGCACCGCGGCCAGGCCGCCTGGGACGCGGCGCTCAACACGGTCAACATCGGCAAGTACAACCTGGGCTGGGCCTCCATCGGCATCTGCACGCACGCCTTCTACGAGGCCATCCGTCACGCTGCCAACCGACGCCTGTACGGCATGGCCGTCACCGACTTCCCGCATGTGCGCGGCATGTTCATGGATGCCTACGCGCGCCTGGTGGCGATGAAACTGTTCACCCTGCGCGCCGCCGACTACATGCGCGTCGCCTCGCCGGACGACCGCCGCTACCTGCTCTACAACCCGACCGTCAAGATGAAGGTCACCACCCAGGGCGAGCAGGTCATCGACCTGCTGTGGGACGTGATCGCCGCCAAGGGCTTCGAGAAGGACATGTATTTCGAGATGGCGGCGCGCGACATCCGCGCCCTGCCCAAGCTGGAGGGGACGGTACATGTCAACATTGCGCTGATCGTCAAGTTCATGGCCAATTACTTCTTCTTCCCCGGCGAGTTCCCGCCCGTGCTGACCCGCAGCGAAGCCGCCAACGACGACTTCCTCTTCCACCAGGGGCCGACGCGCGGCTTGAGCAAAATCCAGTTCCACGATTACAACCTGGCCTATGGCCTGTATGATTTGCCCAACATCCGGGTCTTCCGCGAGCAGATCGATACACTTAAGGCCTTCCTGGCGACCGCCACCCCCGACGAGTCCCAGCAAAAGGACACAGATTTCCTGCTGGCACTGGGCGAACTCTTCACGCTGGTGGTTTATGGACAACTGATCCTCGAAAACGCCCGTCTCTACGAAGTGGACGAAGACACCCTCGATCAAATTTTCGACTTCATGGTGCGCGATTTCTCGAAATACGCCCTGGGACTGTACAGCAAACCCAGCGCCACACCGGGACAAATGGAGCTATGCCTGGAGATGCTCCACAAGCCGGCCGTGGATGCGGCCCGTTTTGGACGTATTTGGCAGGATGTAGTCTATCCGTTGAAAGATGCGTATGAGATGAAACCATGAACCCCGCCCCCACCCGGCCTCCCCCAAATACGACGATTTGACTGCTATATGCGCATCCATAGTTTTCATCGTCGTATTTGGGGGAGGTGCCGAAGGCGGAGGGGGCGTCTTTCCGGCAAAAGGATTCAATGACAAATGAAAAATAAAACCTGCCTCATCACCGGCGCGACCTCGGGCATCGGCCGGGCCACCGCGCTGGCCCTGGCCCAAAAAGGCGCGACCGTTATCCTGGCTGGGCGGGACGAAGAACTCTGCCAGAGCACCATTGCCTGGATCAAAAACAAAACCGGCAACTCCAATATAGATTACCTGCTGGCTGATCTCTCTGTCCAGGCACAGGTGCGGGCGCTGGCGGCTGAATTCAAGTCCCGCTACGAGCGCCTGGACGTGCTGGTCAACAACGCGGCGGCCATTTTCTTCTTCCGCCAGGTCAGCGCCGACGGCATCGAGATGAACCTGGCCGTCAACCACCTGGCCTACTTCCTGCTCACGAACCTGCTGCTCGATACCCTGAAAGCCAGCGCCCCGGCGCGCGTGGTCAACGTGGCTTCCAACTCCCACTATGGCAAGCGTCTCGACTTAGATAACCTGGAATTGAAACGCGGCTACAACCCCGGCAAAGCCTACGGGCGTTCCAAACTGGCCAACCTGTATTTCACCTACGAACTCGCCCGGCGCCTGGAAGATGAAGGCACGGGCGTGACGGTCAATGCCATGCACCCCGGCTTCGTGCGCACCAACATGGCCGCCAACAACGGCTGGCTGGTCAGGTTGTTCCTGCCGCTGGTGCATCTCAACTCGCTGACGCCGGAAGAAGGCGCCCGCACGGCGATCTACCTGGCTTCTTCCCCGGACGTGGAAGGCGTCAGCGGCAAATACTTCGTCCGCGAGCGGGAGGTCGCGTCAGACCCCGTTTCGTACGATGAGTCTACCGCGAAGGGGTTGTGGGAGATGAGTGAAGAGATGACAAACTTATGAAAAACAAATTTCACTACTTCATCATCATCTTCCTTTTTCTCACCGCCTGCCAGACACAATGCGCCCCGGTAGCGTCTCCGCCTGCGCTCGAACCTGATCCCACGCCAACGTCCAAACCCGCCTTCACCCCCACCCCGACCGACCTGTTTGGCGCCCTCGACGCGGACGAGGTCCAGCCCGGTCTCATGCTGGAACCGGTCGTCGCACAGATCTTCGAAGCGGAGATGGGGAAACGTGTGGAGGCTGGCGAGATCGAGGCTTTTCAGGTGGAAAGCCTGGGCGTGTATCCTAAAGGCGATGGGATGCTGTACGCCGAGGTCTTCTACCGCGTCCAGGCGGGGGAGACCTTCTGGCCGGAAGATGGTGGCACGTTGGGGGAGGCTGGCTGGGTGACGGGGAAATGCAGCCGCTTTGATTTTCTGATTACCCCTGATGAATATCAGTTGAAGAATAAGAGGTTGTGTAGTTAGTATTAAAAAACATTTGTCATTCTGAGCCCGCAAGGGCGAAGAATCTCTGCCCGCAGGGCGGGAGACTCTTCGGTCGCTTCGCTTCCTCAGAGTAACATAGGCTATTTACTTCTTCAACTTCCTCTCCTCCGTCAACCCCCAGATGCTGAGCAGCAGCGCGGCGAAGATCAAGATGCTCACAATCACAAAGGTATCCCGCAAGGCAAACACCTGCGCGGCGATCGGGGCAACCGTGGCACCGCCTGCCAGGACTCCACCGGCGTGCTTGAATACCTGTCCCGCCCAGAGCGCGCCCAGCACGGCGATGCCGGTCGTCTGGCCGAGGGTGCGGGTCACGGCCAACATACCGGAAGCAATCCCAAGCCGGTTCCGAGGCGCAGCGCCCATGATGGCGCTGTTGTTCGGGGACTGGAATATGCCTATCCCCAGTCCCACCGGCAGGAAGCGGATGACGTAGCCAAGTGCGCTCGTCTCAGCGTCCAGCGAACTGACTCCCAGGAATCCGATTGTCAGCATAGCCAGTCCCGCCACCGTGATCGGGCGCGAACCGAAACGGTCCGAAAGCGAACCGGAGACCGGCGCGATGATCCCCAGCGCCACTGGCACCGTGGCCATCAGCAGCCCGGTCTGTTGCGGGTCGTAACCCAGCACATTCTGGGCGTAAAACGGCATCAGCAGTGTCGTCCCGGCCAGGCAGATGAAGATCATGAAGCCGGTCGCTAACGAGACCGAGAACAGGCTGCTACGGAACAGGCGCAGGTCGATCATCGGCTGTTCTGTGCGCAGCTCGATAAAGATGAAGGTCGCCAGGAAGACGATCCACGTTCCAACCAGCAATAGAACGCTTCGGTCGCCGAAACCGACTCGCTGGCCGAGCGTGAGCGCCACCAGCAGCGCGAGCAGCGAGACGCACAGCGTCAGCGCGCCCCAGTAGTCGAAGCGCTGTCCGCCCGGCGGTTTGAAGGCTGGCACATAGCGGATCACCATCCACGTGCCGATGATCCCGACCGGCAGGTTGACGAAGAAAATCCAATGCCAGGACAGGTTTTGGACGATCAGGCCGCCCAGCGTGGGGCCGGTTGCGATCCCGACTGAGACAATCGTGCCGGAAATGCCCAGCGCGCGTCCCCGCTCCGACGGAGGGAATGCTTCCGTGGTAATTGCCATTCCCAAGGCCATAATCATCGCTGCCCCAACCGCCTGTAGGACGCGGAATCCGATCAAGGTGTAGATCGTGGGCGAAAGTCCGCACAGCACCGAACCGGCCGTGAAGACGACAAAACCAGCCGTGTAAATGGGCTTCTTGCCGTAGATATCCGCCAGGCGACCGACGCCCAGCATCAGCGTGGTGACAGTCAACAGGTAGGCCAGCACCACCCATTGGACGAGGGCAAAGTCGGTTTGGAAGGAGCTGACCAGCGTGGGCAGCGAGATGTTGACGATGCTGCCGTCAATCGTGGACAGGAAAACGCCCATCCCAACGGCAGACAAAACAAGCCATTTTTTCGAATAATCTACTGCGGGGTTTGAAGAGTTCATCGATGTCCCTGAGTGTGAAAGATGGGGCGATTATATCCCAGGCGGACTCAATCAACGTATAATACCCACTAATGTCACTCTGAGCCCAGAAGGGGCGAAGAGTCTATCCCTTTCGGGGCACACGTCCCACGCTCCGCGCGGAGATTCTTCGGGAACTTCGTCCCCTCAGAATGACGGAAGAGGAATCCTTATGCACTCTCGACGCGCACTACTCTACATGCCCGGTGACGACTGGAAGAAGATCACCAAAGCCCTGACCTTGGGCGTGGACTGCATCTGCATGGACATGGAAGACGGCGTGGCACTCAACCGCAAGGCCGAAGCGCGCGCGACCATCGCCAAAGCCCTGCAGGAACTGGGCTTTGGATCTTCCGAAAAACTGGCGCGCATCAATGCGGTCGGTTCGGGGCTGGAACAGGATGATATCCGGGCCGTGCTGCCTTATCGCCCGGATGGGATTGTGATTCCCAAAGTCGAGTCGTTGGAGCAGATTCGGTGGGGCAGCGAGTTCATCGAAACCGCGGAATTTGATAACGGCTGGCCGGTCAACTCGATCCGCATGTTGGTGGGGGTAGAAACCGCCAAAGGGATTTTGAGCCTGAAGGAGATCGCCTCCCACCCCCGGCTAGACGGCATCATCTTCGGCGGGGAGGACTTTGCCGCCAGTATCGGCGCAAAACGTACAGAGGATGCGATAGAGTTGTTATATGCGCGGCAGGCTGTCGTCACGGCTTGCGCGGCGTATGGATTGCAGGCGATTGATATTGTCACGATTGATTTCAAGGACCTGGATAAGATCCGCCGCGAGGCCGAGTTCGGCGCACAACTCGGTTTTTCCGGGAAGCAAATCATTCATCCAAACCAGGTCGCGCCCGTGCAGGAGGCCTTTACCCCGGAGGACGAGTCCATCGCGCATGCTAAAAGGTTGGTGGAAGCCTTCGATGCCCATCAAAAAGAAGGCAAAGGCGCTTTCGCGCTGGACGGTCAAATGATCGACATGCCACTGGTCAAGAATGCGCAGAAGTTGCTGGAAAGAGCCAGAGCGGCGGGGAAGATCTAAAATAGAGAACGGAGCGCGGACTTGAGTCCGCGGTCATCCCATTGGAAGCAGCCCATGAAATGGTCAACCTCCCCTCACCGCCCGCCGCACCTCTTTATAGACAAAGCGTGGTACTTTATTACAGCCTCGACAGTAGGGAATGCTCATATTCTGGCAAGTGACGAGCATTTCACTGTCTGGCTGAATAAGCTTCAGAAATTGACATCTGAATTCAAATTGAAGTTGGCTGCCTGGGTAGCATTACCAAATCACAATCATCTCTTATTTCTACCTAAAATTGGCAACGATATTGGCAAATTCATGCAGCGTCTCAATGGAAGCACTTCCTATCAATTGAACTTGCTTGATGAAACAAGAGGGCGTACTATCTGGTACAGCTATTGGGATACCTGTATCCGAGGGGAACACGATTTCTGGACGCGCTTCAATTACATCCACTATAATCCAGTCAAGCACGGCTATGTGCAAAACCCAGAAGATTGGGATTTTTCCAGTTATCGTTCTTACCTGCAAGAAGAAGGCGAAGAATGGCTGGCAAAATGTTGGGCTGAGTTTTCAACTCCTGATTTGACTGAGAACGATCAGTTTTAGGTAAGAGCTACCGGAGTGCGGACTTCAGTCCGCTAATAGTTGCAGACTGAAGTCTGCACTCCGTCTCCATAATCTTCAGGCGTGCTCTCAACGAGGAAAATATGAAACCAAACCCTCTCAAACAAATGGCCGTCATGAGCGTGGATAAAGGCGAGGAGATCGTCGGCGGCTGGGCCTCTGCGCATATCCCGCAGGTGGGTATCTACAAACTGCTGGCAAAAAAGCGCAAGGACGGCATCATCGAGTGGGCGCACTTCGTCCAGCGTGACAGCGGCTTGAAGGAGAAGGTTTATCGCGGCGAAGTGGAAAGCCGCGAGAAACTTGATGAAGTGCTGGAAATCATGAATAAGCATCTGTTGAGGGTTTTTGGCACCAGCATGAAAACCGCCGATTATGACACATACTCATTAGACGGGAAAAAGGCCTCCAAAACCAGACATTAGGATAATTCATTGCTCTCCATCATCTTCAGTCTTGGCGCTGCACTCGCCTGGGGCGCAGCCGACTTCACAGGCGGGCTAGCCTCCCGTCGCACAGGCGCATACCGCGCTGCACTCTACGGTGAATTTTTCGGTCTCGTTTTCATTGTAGCTGCGGCCTTCGTCATTCGTCAGCCGTTGCCAGATTGGTCTGTGCTGGTTTTGGCCGCTGCCGCCGGGGCAATTGGCACGACCGGTCTGCTGACCCTCTTTCGGTCTGTGATCCATGGCAAAATGAGCATCGCCATGCCGGTCTCTGCGCTGTTAGCCGCCGCCCTGCCAGTGTTGGTCGGCAGTCTTACTGAAGGCTTTCCAGGAGCGATCACCTTTCTTGGCTTCATCCTTGCCCTGTTCGCCATCTGGCTGATCTCGCAGGAGGATGGGAAAGATAGTCGTATCCTGGCCCGTTTGACCGACCTGCGCCTGCCGTTGCTGGCAGGTATCGGCTTCGGTTCTTTTTTCATCCTGATGGATATCGCCGCCCGTGAAGCGACCCTTTGGCCGATGCTGGCCTCCCGCACTGGCGGGACAGTTATCGTCGCTATTTTCATGAGTTTCAGGCGGGACTCCTGGCGCCTCCCACGGGACGTCTGGCCTGTTCTCGTTCTCAACGGTTTTCTTGACGTGGGCGGAACCGCCTTCTACGTGCTCGCCAGCCAGGCCGGGCGTCTGGACGTAGCGGCTGTGATCAGTTCGCTTTTCCCCGGCTCGACCGTGATCCTGGCTGCCTTAATCCTCAACGAGCGCGTCTCACGTATGCAAGCTATCGGCATCTTGCTGGCATTGACCGCCATTGCTCTCCTGACCATCTAATCCATGCTGACCGCTCCCATTCTCTTCGGTTTGCTCTCTGCGCTCACCTGGGGCGCTGGCGATTTCAACGGCGGCCTGGCCGTCAAGCGCAGCAATCCCTACGGTGTGGTCGCAGTGGCGCACATCCTCAGCCTGGGACTGTTGCTGCTGCTCATCCCTCTTGTTGGTGAACCAATCCCACCCTGGCAGGATTGGCTATGGGGCGGCGCGGCCGGACTCACGGGTGCCTTCGGTTTGCTGCTGCTCTACCGCGCCCTGGCCGATGGACGCATGAGCGTCGCGGCTCCGGTCTCCGCTTTGCTGGCTGCAGCACTTCCGGTCATCGTGGGCATTTTCATGGATGGAAACCCCGGCGCATGGGTCCTGTTTGGCTTTTTCCTGGCGCTGGCGGCTGTCTGGCTGGTCTCCGGCGGCGAGGGACTCGCCATCCGTTTCGACGAATTGCGCCAGCCTATCATTGCGGGGATTGCTTTTGGAACATTCTTCATCTGCCTTGAGCGTGCCAGCCAGACATCCCTGCTCTGGCCGCTGGTTGCAATACGCATTGTCTCTATCACCAGCATGCTGGGCTATGCCCTGGTCACGCGGCAGGCATGGATTCCCAAACGAGAGAGCCTCGTCCCGATAGTACTCAGCAGCATCCTAGATACGATTGGCAACGCCGCCTATGCCCTCTCCGCCCGCACCGGGCGTCTGGATGTGGCCGCCGTGCTGGGTTCCCTCTATCCTGGCGCAACCGTGCTGCTGGCCTGGGTGTTTCTTAAGGAGAACATCTCACGCATCCAGACCATTGGGATTTTGCTGGCGCTGGGCGCGATCATCCTGCTAACTTTGTAGTCATGTGTCATTGCCCCGCCGGAGTGCGGCGGGGTTGCGAGGAGCTACGAAGTAGCGACGTAGCAATCTCATCGCTCATGTTTTCTTTTGTTTCTAGGTTACCTGAGACTGCCACGTCGGCTTTCAGCCTCCTCGCAGTGACATCGTACGGAGTATTCCATGCAAAAGCTCTCCCGCCGCACGCGTTGGATCTATGGATCAGGTGACATTGGCTTCAGCCTGACATCCACCATTATTGCCGCTTACTTCGCTATTTATCTCACCGACGTGGTCGGTATTGCTCCGGCTGTAGCCGCCGCATCCATCTTCATTGGAAGGACGTGGGATTACGTCAACGACCCATTGGTCGGCTACCTCTCTGACCGCACCCGTACGCGCTGGGGCCGCAGGCGGCCATTTCTTCTTTTTGGCGCGCTCCCGTTCGGGTTGATCTTTGCGCTCATGTGGTGGAAGCCGCCCTTCACTGAACCGCTCACGCTGGCAATTTACTATGGTGTGCTCTACGCTGTGTTCGATACTGCCTTCACGTTCGTGACCATGCCCTATTTCGCCCTCACTCCCGAATTGACCAGCGACTATGACGAGCGCACCGACCTGACCACCACGCGCATGTTCTTTTCCATCCTCGGTAGCCTGATTGCCTTTACCGTTCCGCTGATGATTGTAGACGGTTTCCGCCCGGAGAACGCCGACCGCGTCCTGTTGATGGGCGGCATGTTTGGACTGATCGCGGCCCTGCCGCTGTTCGGCGTCTTCTTCGGCACGCGCGAGCGCGAGGAGTTCATGCTGCACGAGCAGCCAAGCATCCGTAAGTCGGTCAAAGCTGCCTGGACGAACCGTCCATTCATGTTCGGACTGGGGATTTTCCTGTTTACCTGGGTGGCTGTCAGTATTATCGAGACCATCCTGCTCTTCTACATTAAGTATGTTGTACAACGCGAATCGCAGAGCGACCTGATCATGGCGACCATTTTCGTGGTTGCCATGCTGACCCTGCCTATCTGGCAATGGATCTCGCGCCGCTTCAACAAGCGGCTGGCCTATATCATCGGAATTGCGTTCCTCGCAGTTGTGCTGCTTGCCATGGCGGCATTGAACCCGGCTGTTCCACTGGAAATCCTGCTCATCCTGTGTGCGTTGGCCGGGATTGGAGTGGCTGCCGCGCACGTGCTCACCTGGGCCATCCTCCCGGATGCCATCGAATTCGGTGAATGGCAAACTGGCGAGCGACACGAGGGTATGTTCTACAGCCTGATTACCCTGGCACAAAAGATTGCCACCTCGGTTGCTGTGCCCACCGCCCTGCTCGTTTTGGACGCCACGGGTTACGTCGCCAACAGCGAGACTCTACCCCAGAGTGCTATCAATGGCATCCGCATTGTGGCCGGGCCTATCCCCGCTGCGATGATGCTGGCGGGCATCCTTTTTGCGCTGGTCTACCCGCTCGGGCGCGAGAAATATACCGAGATCGCCCAGGGACTCGAATCCCGCCGCCATGCAGAGGCAGACTGATGCCCGTAGAGATCCGGCAAGTCGAAAGCAGACGTGAAAAACGTCTCTTCCTGACCCTTCCCTGGCGCATCTACAAAGGCGACCCGCTTTGGGTCCCACCGCTGCTTCCGGAACGCGTCAAAGCTATCGACCCGGGGCAGGGCATCTTCTTCAAAGATGGTATTGCCGAGTTGTTCATCGCCTGGCAAAACGGACGGCCGGTCGGCACCCTCAGCCTGGCCGAAGATTTCAACCGCACCCGCACAATCGGCTATAAGGAGTGCATGTTCGGCTTCGTCGAGTGCATGGATGATTATGCCGTCTTCGAGACCATGTTCGATTTCGCCGGAGGCTGGGCGCGCGCCCGCGACATGAAATCGCTTTATGGCCCCTTCAACCTGGACCGGGAAGATTCGCGTGGCCTCCTGATCGAAGGCCGCGACCGTCCGCCCGCCATTCTGTGTGGACATCACCCACCTTACTACCAGTATTTCTTCGAACGCTACGGATTCCAGAAAAACGGCGAAGATGGCCTGGCTTATACTGTAATCCTGGATCCCAACGCCCCAAAGATCAAGCGACTGGCGCAGTTGGCCGATAAAGTCCGTATGCGTAGCCCGCATTTCACGGTGCGCAGTGCGAACCTGACTGACAAGGATGCGGAAATCGAGCGCATTGTCTACCTGCAAAACCGCGGCCTCGAGCACATGCCTGATTACGTCCCTTACACGCGCACCGACATCGAGTCTATGATCCTGCCCTTGTTGGATGTGGTGGATACCAACCTGATCCTGTTTGCCGAAGTGGACGGCCGGCCAGCCGGTTTCTTCCCCGGCGTGCCCAATTTCAACGAACTGATCATCAAGCTCAATGGCTTGCGTTACCCGTGGGACTACCTGCGTTACCTTCGTCATCGCTACCTCAAGCCGGAGTGCCTGGCGATCAAAAGCGTCGTTGTCCCACCCGAATACTGGGACATCGGTGTGGCCGTCTTGCTCTTCGACGAGATGGTCAGACGGGCCATTGCCAAAGGCTACAAGTGGGCTGATCTCTCGCTCACCGGCGATGAGAACCCCGATACCTGGCCGCTGGCGCATCACATGGGCGCGAAGATCTATAAAAGATACCGGTTTTATAAAAAACCGTTGTAGGGGCACAGCATGCTGTGCTACTGGAGGCTAAATGGGTAAATTAGATAATCGCGTTGCCATCATCACCGGCGCTACATCCGGGATCGGCAAAGCGACCGCTATCCTCTTTGCGCAGGAAGGGGCAAAAGTCGTTATTACGGGACGCAGGCGGGATCGTGGCGAGGCGGTCGTTTCCGAGATCCGGACTTTGGGAGGCGTCTGCCAGTTCATCCAGGCGGACCATACCGACCCCGAGGCCTGCTCTCGCGTCGTCGAGCAGACACTGGCCGACTGGGGCCGTATCGATATCCTTTTCAACAACGCCGGCATTGTCACCAGCGGCACCGCCGAAAGCGTGACCGAAGAAGACTGGCACAATACCCTTGCGATCAATGTGACCGCCGTCTGGCGCATGTCGCGGCTGGTGATTCCAATCATGCGCAAGCAAGGGGCAGGTGTGATCGTCAACAATGGCTCGGACTGGGCGGTGGTCGGCGCACAGGATGCGCTACCTTATGCGGTCAGCAAGGGCGCGGTGGCACAGATGACCAAGTCCATGGCGCTCGACCACGCGTATGAGGGCATCCGTGTCAACGCGGTTTGCCCGGGGGACACGTTCGTGGAGCGCTGGTTGGAGAAAGGCTATTTCGAGGAGTCAGACCCGGTCACACGGGAGCAGGCTATGGTTGAGTCCGCTGCGTATATCCCCATGAAACGTTTTGCCGACCCAATGGAAATTGCAAAAGCCGCCCTGTTCCTGGCGTCCGACGATTCGTCCTTTGTGACCGGACATCTGTTGCTGGTGGATGGGGGCAATACGGCGCAATAAAAAAATTCTATCACCCTACGGTTTGAAGGCCTGTTTTCTCCCCTCTACCTTTCTTAACCAGGTACATCAGGGCAACAAAATCGCACAAAGCATGGATTGCCATCACAATATACAAATTCCCGGATATGTGATAGATAACAAGATATAGTCCTATCAGGTCGGCGCAGATGGTATAGATGGGTGAAAGATAATGGGCAAATCCAAAGAGACGTTGAACTTGGAATTGGATTCTTACACGCGTACTTTGGTTGAAATGTATTTGAAAATACAGTCTAGGTTAATATTCAACTCTAGAGTGCTCTGTTAAGGCATAAGAGCAAAAGTGTGTTACGCAATGATCAGGATAGGCACTCTTTATCTAGCAACTCGATGGCGCGTTTCATTGATGATGACCCCTGACGTTTTGTGGTTGCATATATCTTGTTCGCTCCCTCAGCATTCATTCGTATTTGACCAGGTCTTATTCTATCTACATACAGCCTTAAATGTGAGGAAGTTTTATGAAGGTCAAGCTGTTCTGCAACATAGGACAGGTATAAGAAGGGCCCGAAATTATCGGGCTGATTCTGGTAACCTACCTGTACATAAATGCTTTTGATCCACCATTTGACTGCCTCAAGTAAGTTACCCAATTCCCATTCTATATCCCCCATTACTGAGCATATATTATGCTTGCTCTTCGCAAGTTGAAGACCTTCAAGTAAAGAAATTCGCGCATCTTCAAAGCGTCCTTGCTTGGTATATATCCGAGCAAACGAAGTATATGTATAGTAGAAATCGGGATATTTGGATTGGAGAATCTGGGTTAAACTCAAAGCTTCATCGAGCTTGCCTTCGTTTATTTTTCCTGGTATCGCTTTAGCTTCTGGTATATCTCGCCAATCGCCCCTCTCCTCAAACTCTTGAAAGTCAACTTGGAAGCAATCATCAACATACGTGTCCTTGGTCTTCGGAATAATTTTCAGCGAAATCGTACTAGACTGAATATCTGACGGCGTCCCGATTGGCGGGATATCAATTCTTGGATGCCGATTCGAGATAGCTTCACTAGAAATTCTAGCTTTGTCTAACTGATAGCCACTCATGTACTGGCTCCTGAAATCGTTAAGTGTTGCAGCAAGTACATCAGGTGACATACCGTAAGTATCCGGCAATACGCCCTCGTAGCCGCTAAGTGTTGTTGAAACACTACGCAGCTTTTCTAAACCTTGATAGTGTTCAGAGAAGTTAAATGCAACCATATCCTTTGTGCCAATATGTGTAACCCCAAACTTTTTTATATCTGACCAGCGATACGAATGTACACGAAAAAGGGAACAAATTGTAAAACCTTCACGATTGAGTTGGAGATATGCGCTCTTTGGCATTAGCAAAATAGTGAAAATGACAACACAGAGACCAAAGAAAAAGATAGAAATCCAACCAATGATAGGAAGCCAACCAAGTGATATTGAAACCAACCAGATACCACTCGCAACGAAACATATGCTAATGACTAGGCTAACAATTAGGCCGAGTCGATTAGGGAAAAGGATCACCTCGTTACCATTGTTCATGGTACCTCCGCCTATGTTTAAACAATATGTATTAACTTTAGTTTCCGCTAAGAGGTATGGGTAAAAAGGAAGGTAATGGTATGCAAGACGTGGTAATCTTGTTTTGCGAACAAATTCC
>JAFGKO010000372.1 GCA_016928525.1 Anaerolineales bacterium
CATGGCAGCCAGCGCGCCTTTCATGTCGGCAGCGCCGCGCCCGTAAAGGTACGAATCAGCTATTTCACCACCGAACGGCTCACGGGTCCAGACAGAACCGGGGGCGATCCCGACCGTGTCGGTGTGTGCGTCGAAGAGCAGTGTCGGGCCGGGGCGTGCGCCATCTATCAATCCAATGGCAGACCCATTTTCATCTACCCAGGCGTGGTCGAAGCCGAGGCGTTTCATTTCGTCCAGCACAATTTGCGCCACCGGACCTTCCTGGCAAGATGGACTGGGCTGGCGGATCAGTCGTTGGGTAAAGTCGATAAGTGAATTCCTGTTCATGGGTTATCCTATTGTGATGCGATCGCGTCCATCAGCCTTGCTTTGATACATCAAGCGATCCGCGCGATCTACCAGGGAATCGATGGTGTCTGTGTCTTGTACCAGCGTACCACCGATGGAAACGGTGGCAGATAAAATCTGTTTGTCGGGGAGAGTCAGGTGGGAATTCCTGACCAGGCTGAGTAGTTTTTTCCCGATTCTCAGGAGCGAATTGGCATCAGCATCATGCAAAATGATCAGGAATTCTTCCCCGCCCCAGCGTCCCATGGTGTCAGTTTCACGGACATTGGCTCGCAGAGTTTGTGCAATCATACGCAGCACATTATCACCCTGACTGTGCCCGAAGGCGTCGTTGAGATTTTTGAAATGATCGATATCGCAAAACAACAATCCGAAAGGGATCTGGTTTTCGTGGAAATCCAATAGACTGATCCTGAGACGACTTTCCAAGTGACGCCGGTTGCCGATTGCCGTCAGTGGATCCAGCAGGGCAGTCTGTTGTAGTTTCCGGATGCGGCGCTCGGTTTTCTCGGGCGAGACACCTTTGTTGAATGTTTCTACAGCGCCGACAATGTTCCCACTTTTATCGCGGATGGGAACTGAGCGTATCTGCACAGGGACACGGTGGCCTTCCGCATGGTGCAAATAGACATACGCCTGGCGAGGCTCTCCATCCTGCATGGTGGCCGCCATGGGACAGTGGTCTTTGCATAGCACCAGTCCCTGCTCGTTTACATGGTTGAGGAGATTGTTGCGGCATGATTTTCCAATGACCTGATCGGCGGTATATCCTGTGATATTTTCTGCGCCCCGGTTCCAGTATGTAATGATACGGTCACGGTCCAAATAATATACGCCGTCCTGCAAGCTGTTTAGAATTTCCCTGTAGAAGTCGTCTTCCATAATTGCCATGTTACCATAATTGGAGAAGGAAATCTCGAGCTACACTTCCACCTGGATGCCCGAGCCGCTCTCGTAGCGTCTCAACCCCAGCCGGAAGGTTGCTACCGCCAAACCCAGGAAGACTAGCGACCCCAGGAATATTTCCGTTAACGTGCCCCAGGCGAAGGTATGCACGAATTGAGCCGGGAGTGCACCCATTAATGCGGCCGGGATGAGCGTGAACAAGATCAATTTGGCGGTGTTATCGAAGAGCGTGATCGGGTAAATCGCAAAGGTGATGATAGCGTTCAACGCAATACTGCTAAGATACGCTGTGTTGCCGATCCAGAACGCCAGGCTTTGGACCAGAATCATAAAAGCCGCAAAGATGGCTGCGGCGCACAACATTCCAACCAGGAAGCGTCCCAACCCATCCCAGGTAAATTGACCGGAAAGCGCGTAGCTCACGAATCCGTAGGTGAAGTCGCCCAATCCGCTGGCAATGCTGCGGCTGGCGACCGTGTGCAACAGCACCGGCCTGGGCATGGACAGGTAATAATCCAGCCTGCCCCTGGCAATTATATCGCCCAGGTTGAAGACATTGCCGAACAATAGCGAGACCAGTCCAAATCCGCTGGCGATGATGCCGTAGGTGACGAACATGTCGTTGAGCCCCCAGCCGCGCACTTCCTTGAAACGGTCGAAGTAAATAACCCAGATCAAGAAATAGATGGCATTGTTGACCATCATGCCGAAGACTTGCAGCAGGAAGGCGACGCGATATTCCATCACGGATTGCAGGTTGGCTTTCCAGACGGCGAGGAGGAATTTGAATTCACGCATTTTAGCCTCCATTCACTGTCAAATACGCCAGCCCACGCCGGTAGGCAAGTGCCAGCAAAACACCCAGGACCAGGATCCAGATGGCCTGCTGGCCGAGCACGCTCGCAAACAGGCTGAGATCAGGGGTGACAAATAAGCGTGAAGGACCATATGTCATGGCAGGAAACGGAAGCGCAAAGGCGATGTTTTGCAGCCACTGCGGGTAAAAATCGAGCGGGATGAGCAGGCCGCCGAAGATGAAAGCGAATTTCTGGTAGATCCACTCGAAGGGAGCGACTTCTTCAGAAACAAAGGCTACCAGTCCGATCAGGCCGTTGACCAGGAAATTCAAAGTCCATGCGCCAAATACAGCGATGGTTGTCAGCGGCCAGCTGCGCAGATCGGGCGGCGGACCGGCCAGCCACCAGACCATCGCGCCGCCGAAGATCGCTGTCATCAGGGCACGGAAGACAGTCTCGCCCATGGATACACTGAATTGATAGATCAAGAAATCGTAGGGCTTGTTGAGCAGGTAGGCGATGGAGCCATCTTTGACGTTCTCCGCAATCGTGCGCGCCACGCGCGGGCGGCTGAGTTCGATGGTTTCTGCCATCATCAAGTACCACATCGTATCGTGCAAGGTTAGGCCGCTGATCGTGTCTGAACCCGAAGCGGCAAAAGTAACATTCCATAGTTGGTAGAAGATCCACATGAAAGGCAGGATCATCAAGCTGCGCCCAACCAGTTCGCCGGGATATGCCAGCGAGTTGACCAGCGTGGTTTTGAAGATGGCCAAATACTTCTTCATGCCTAAACCCATGATGTAAAGGCTTTGGATGTCTCGCGCAACCTGGGGATCAATTCATCTGCCAGGGGAATGGGTGTATCGCTGATGACCAGCCGGTAGTGCAGGCTGCGCACGAACGTTTTCAGGTTATGGCGCGTGCGAGCAGTGTTTTCTTTGAAGAACTTTTGTCTATGTCCATTCCCGTCCTTGTTTGCTATCACATCCAGCCATTGACTGAGCGTTTCCAGGCTGAGGAGATTACGGCTCAGAATCTCGATCACCGCCGAGACCAACCGCTCGTCCTCATCCGCAACAAAAATCAAATCGTCGACACCTGCCAGCTTATCCGAAATAGCTTGTAAGATACGCTCGAGATGTTCGGGTCCGAAGTGTTTGGAACGGGCCAGGAGGAGTAGTAAGTCGGCAGTGTGGGCCAGGGTGTGCGCCCAGCCTTTTTCCGGGACATAACCGCGCAGATCGCGTTCCTGAGCCAGATATGTCAGACTTTTTTCGAAAATGTCCAATACTTCCACTTTCTCTAGAAAAGGCTGGTTGTTGTCTTTGTCCACGATTTCGCCCAGGATCAGCGCGGAAAACGATCGTAGGAAGACAGAATCATCATTTGTTTTGCCAATTCCGATTTGCAGGTTAGCCTTCAAAGGCTCGATCATCTCATGCAGTTGCCCTGTTGACAGGAGATCATTGTTGATCCAATTGATGAGCACCATATAAGCAATTTCGTCGCGTAGCTCCGGATCAGTACTCCCAAGATATGACAACAATTCCTGAGTCAAATTAGTGACATTGTGACCTTCAGGAAGGGCATATTCATCCTCGATAATCTTGTTCCAGAATTGCTTGTCCATTTCAACGCCTTTATGCATGTGTCTCATATATTTGCGCGATCACTTCTTCCAATGGCGGATCAGAAATAGTGATGTCGACCACCTGGCCGCGGGAGGAGATGGCGGCCATGACCTGGTCGACCGCTGTTCTGCGGGTATCGAAACGCAGCTTGACGCCGTAGTGCCCGACTTTGAGCACCTCCGCGCCATCCAGAGAGAAATTCGCGGGCACCTCGTCTGCGTAGCGCACTTCCACCAGCTTGGAGGTCAGGAAGCGCCGCTTCAGGTTGGAGACCTTATCTTCGTAGACGATCTGCCCGTGGTTGATGATGATGACGCGCTTGCACAGGGCTTCCAGGTCGCCCGCATCGTGGGATGTCAGCAGCACGCCCACGTTCTCTTCCTGCGCCATGCGACGGATCGAGTCGCGGATGCGTTGTTTGGCGACCACGTCCAGGCCGATGGACGGCTCATCGAGCAGGAGCAGCTTCGGGCGGTGTAAGAGCGAGGCGGCTACTTCGCAGCGCATGCGCTGTCCCAGCGAGAGTTTGCGCACGGGAGTTTCCAGCAGATCCCTGATCTCGAACGCTTCAGAGAGTTGGTCGATACGTTTCTTCGTCTCGCCGTCGTCCAGTTCGTAAATTTTTCCGAAGAGCGTGAAGGTGTCGATGGCGGGCAGGTGATACCACAATTGCGGACGCTGGCCGAAGACAGTTCCGATGTGATAGGCCAGTTCACGGCGTTGCTTCCAGGGCGTGTAGCCGAGCACCTGGGCCTGGCCATCGCTGGGCAGCAGGATGCCGGTCAGCATTTTGATAGTGGTGGACTTGCCAGCCCCGTTCGGGCCAATGAAACCGAGCAGTTCGCCCGCTTCCATCTGGAACGAGAGCCCGCGTACCGCTTCGATGGTGGCATACTCCGGCCGAACGAGCGCGCGCATGGAACCGCTCAACCCGGCGGCTTTACGCTTGGTTCGGAAGACTTTTTGCAGATCGGTGACTTGGATGGCAGGCATGGTTCCTGTTCTGGATCGATGGAATCTTTAACAAATCATTTCTGTAGGATTAATTTTTTGTTTACGGTAGCCCATTACAATGATAATCGATTATCGGTAAGTTACGAAATGACTGATAGAAGTCTGTATCTTTTTGAATACGATAGCGTCTAGTTAATACAGTAGGAGTTACGCAATGAAATGGGATGCATATCTTCGCAAACTGCGTAAGTTCTGTCATAGTAAAGGATGTGATCTGCGATGAGTAACGTGATCGATGCGTTGAACAAAGGTTGGACGATTTCGGAATTTGCCACCGTGTTAGCGCACGGGCAGAACGATGAGGGCCGAGGTTTCCTGGTGACCTTGATGGAGCCAAAGGATCATATCTCCCGTGAAGTATACCTGCCGTACTCGGCAGAAACGGAAGCTCTACTGGAGCGTGAATCCATGTTGCTGGCCGCATAGGGAGCGCCGCCACAGATAGGCCCCGCAAGGGGATTTTTTTGTTTAATGGGGAATAACAAAAAGAGACCAGGCAAAACCCGGTCTCTTTGGCATCATAGATAAGACTTACTTATCCCCAATTTTTCTCACGCTGCCTACACCGCTGATGCGTTCGCTGACTTGGGGTTCGCCGTAATAATCGACTGACCCGGCGCCGCTGATGCTGGCATCCAGCGCCTGTTCTGCCCAGACTGTTGCAGAGCCAGCTCCGCTGATGTGCACTTCGGCATCCCGGCTTTCCAAGTCGCCACCGTTGAAGTTGCCCAGCCCGCTGATGCTAAGTTGCAATCTCTCGCAGGCGCCATCTGCGTTGATATTACCTGCGCCGCTAAGATTGAACTCAAGATCCCCGGCTTCCAACTCTGTCAAGGTGACATCACCCGCGCCGCTGACGGAAACGGTCAGAGAATCAGTCTGCAAGCCTTCTATCAGCATCTTACCGGCTGTCGGAAATTGGACTTTGTTCAATTCGACCACAGTGATGGTCACCAGCACAGTTTTGGTGGGATCGACACGATCTTGCCAGTTCCTTTCGGTATTTTCAAAATACAACGTACCGTTCCGCACAGTTGCGGCCAATTGTGGTAAGAGGTTGTCTTCAGCTTCTATGGTCACAGATTCCGAATCCCCTTGCCGGATGGTGATGTCAGCCGGATAATCCACGGAAATCGACTGAAACTCAGCCACCTGACGGGTTTCGGTCTCAACCACGCCCGAGCCTGCTACCGCACCGTTTAATCCGGGATCGATGTCCCATAGATCCCGTCCCCAGCCTGGCGCTTTATCCCAACCGAGTTGTGGCGCATAGATCACGGCCAGCACCGCGCCGGCCACCACCAGTAACGAGACCAGCATCCCGGCAAAGCGCCAGTACGCGCGCAGGATCAACCCAACGCCAAGAGCGATCAGCAGGTACGGTAAAGTGTGTGTCAGGGCCCACAAGTTTGCACGCGGGACAATACCCATCCCGGTCAATAGCCAGAGCACGCCCACTGCGATCATGGCGAGCGGCCAGAAGATAGAGCGATCTTCTTTCATTTTATTCCTCCAAGGTGTTTTCTGTAGATTCGAAGCCTGCTTCTTTGGAGCCGCCTGACAATAAGCCAGAGCGCGTTACAACGAGATACAGGCCGAGCAAAATCAGCGCTGCCGGGAAGATGATCGAGCGCAGGCCGAAAGGCATCCCAGATGTAAAGATCAGTTCGAAGAAAGCGCCAAAGATGATGAACATAACCAGCCCGATGCGTAGCACGCGCAGACCAGCGGCGCGTTGGGTAGCATTTTGCCCCCAGACGCCCGTAAGAAAGATGCCCAGGCCAACGGCCATCAGGATGACTGTCCAACCATAGGACCAGCTTTCCCAGTGGTTGGTCAGGTTCTGGTAGAAGAGCATCAAACCGATGGTTGTGATGATGCTGCCCGGAATGGCCAACCCGGAAACGGATTTGCCGCCTGCGAACATGCCAACAAAAAACAGCAGGCCAAATCCAATGATAAAGAATGGCCAGAAGGTGTTCCAAAAATTGAAATTGCGGAAGAGTTGTCCGAGTAGCGCCAGCGCCCCAAAGATGATTAGCAGGCTGCCTCCAACCAGCGAGCCAGCGTTCCGTTGTGAAGACATAATTATTCTCCTTTCGTTTTGTATCCTGTACAAACTATATACGTGTTAGTAGGGACAAAGTTTCAGGTTATCATCGTCTGTCATTTGGAACACATGGAATTCAATTCGGTTATCCTTGCAATTACATGTGTGTTTTTTTCTACCATGTAGTTGGGAATTCGATACGTGTATAATTGACGAAAATTTCCCCGATCTACAGAGTGCTGCGTAAATATCCGAACCAGAAGCCTGGTTTTTGAAGACAATTCTGGCTCTCCCGTTTTTAACGGGAAACCGGGTCAAAAGCAACCAAAACATGCAAACGAAAGGAGCTGAAATTGTGATAGCCATAACCG
>JAFGKO010000373.1 GCA_016928525.1 Anaerolineales bacterium
ATACTATAAATAATATATTATTGACAACATAGCACAAATGGAGTTATTATTGGTTGATAGGAGAAACCTATGGTCGTGAAATTGCGTTTAAAAGAAATCGCTGAAGGAAAGAATGTCACTATCTCTGAAATTCAAAGAAATACTGGTTTAACAATGGGGATGGTTCGGAGATATTGGTATAACAAAACATCTTCTATAAAGTTAGATGCCTTAGGTGTATTGGCAAATTATCTGAAAATAAAGCCTAGCGAATTGATCATAGAAATTGAGGGTGATAAAGAGTTTTAATTTTTCTTTGTTACTATCGATTGCACTAATAGTGAATCATTTAGATTCAATTACCAAGGTTGAGGATTCAAGTATGTTTGAAGCTCATACTCCTTTTGATAATCGCAGTACCCCCGGATAACTAGAAACTATACAGTTCCAACACACGGGGGATCTATCATTGAATATTTGCACCCAATTTACTTTACCAACATATCAATCCTTCTACAGCTAACTCCAAATCCCTTTCGCTTGGCGTGATATACACCCGTGTCGTATTCAAACTGGAATGCCCCAGCAAAGCAGCCACCTTCTCCAAGCCTACATCGTTGTTCACTAAATTCTTCGCAAAGCTATGCCTGAGAACATGTGGGGTCAACTCGGCAATTTCCACACCTTTGCCATAGCGATGCAGAATCCGCTGCACCGTGCGCCCGCTCAAGCCATCAGGTTTTCCTTCTACGGTCACCCACAGATATTCCCCCTCCGGACGCACGGCCAACCATTCTTGAAGAGCTTTGCGCGCTTCGGTGTTCAACGGTACTACCCGCTCCTTGTTGCCCTTGCCCTGGCGTACCAATACACTCCCCTTACGCTCAGACAACTGAATATCATCTATACACAGTCGGATCGTTTCCCCCAACCGCAACCCGGTGTGAAGCAGGAACAACACCAGGGAAGCATCCCGCCTGCGAGTTACCCAGCGTTTGGGAAAGCTGCTTTTCGCTAGTTGTAAATCCTTCTCGATAGCCCGAATAAGCTTGTGTTGCTGGCGCTTGTCCAGCCATTTGGGCCCACGTGGGGCGATGGCCACCGCCTTGATGTTCTCGGTCGGATCGTCCTGGATTTGCCCAGTCTGCCGCGCCCAGCGTACCAGTGCTGAGAGCGCCGCCAATCGCCGGTTGACTGTGCTGGCCTTGCGCCGCTCCACGGTCAGCAGGAATTGCTTGTAATCCTTCACATCCGTAGGCGTGATCAACTCTACGGCCAGCTCCTCCCCATTGGTCTGCTCGAACCAGCGCGAGAAGTGCCGCAAATCCGCCAGATAACCGCGAACGGTCAGCCTGGCGAAATCCAACCCTTCCAAATGTTTTTGAAAATCCATAAGTACTTTGTTCATGATATGCTCCTTTTCTACCAAAAATCAGGCTTACCCAGTTTCAACTCATCGCCATACTCAAAGATCGCCCAGAGCAACCATTCCAGGGCAACTTCCTTTTCACGCTGTTCTTCATCGGTATAAAACAAATAGGTTGGCAATCTAACGCTGATGCCATAGACTGTTCCAAATCGTTGTGGGTTCATGGTTGCACGCACCTTCACATGTTCACTCACTTGCCAGCCGTAATAACGCAGGAAAGCGCGGATCACGATATCAATGCGATGCAAGATGTTGTTTTGGGTCAGAACCACCCGGCCGCGATTGGCATGCAGCGCAACCTTGAGCTTGGTGCGCAGGTCCGGATGCAGGTTGAGATATTCGTTGAACAGGTATAGCGAACGATATGGGATTTCCGAATGTCTATAATACTTATCCGGATCATACGTAGCGGTAAACACCGTCAATGCCAGCGTGAATAACTCACGATCCCCCTTTTCGAACATCACACCCGCAAAGCGATTATCGAAATCCTCATTCAGGGCTTCAAGCAACACGATCTCATCCTTCAGCGTGCGGTGGGTATTCTTGAGCCCATCCAAGGCTTCGTCTTCATCGGGCTCGGTCTTGCGTCCCAGCCCAAAACGGATTTCCTTCCAACGCTCGGAAAGCTCCACCTCCCATTCCGGGGCATCCAGGAAGGTCAGCAGCGGGATGGTCATCAAGCGGAAGCCCATCTCTACCCCATCCCTCTTGAACTGCTCCCGCACGGCGTTCTCCCAAATATTCAAGGTGCGCCGCATGCTGCTTCCCGGTTTGGCGTTCACGATCATACGCACTTCGGGCAGAAAGTTCTCGCTCTCCTTGCTCTTGAAAAAGGCCTGGCGATTGGACAGGCTCTCCATGATGCGCGTGATCAATTGCGGGTTGGCCGCCTGCTCGATCTCCATGATCACTTTGCGCTTGTCCGGCAGGGTGATGAGGTGATCCGGGCGCAGAACCTGCCCATCGCCGTAATCTAGATTCTTGTCCGTGATCTCCTCCACCCGGCTCAACCTGGCAGCCAGGTGCACCGAGAGCATACACAGGGCGTGCGAGATGGGGATGTCCTCTTTCAGTTCGCAAGGTCGAGCTTCGTACCCGTTTGCCCGTAGAAGCGCCGCCCCACCCGGCGCCAGCAGATAGATCGTGGGTGGTCGCTTGACCCGCCCCGGTTGAAGAATGCTATGATCCAGACGTTTGAGCACCGGCATGTCCACCAGGTAGGTGGTCTCCATGATCTCCAGCGCCCGGCGAATCTTGTTGCGGCTCAAATCCGTACCGCTCTGCAGCTGGCTGACGTCCGCCACACCGGTGGGCAGAAAGAGTTCTAGCAAGGTCATCCAGCGCCGGTCCGGCATGGTCGCATCCAACGCGGCTTCCAGTTCTTTGGTCGTTTCCAATACTTTGCTCATAAGTTATTTCCTTAAGTAGCTCACCTTTTAATTAATTAACGCACTTATGGTTGCGCCGAATTCTCACCTTCACCGAAGATGCTTTTCAGCTTGTAATGTTGTTCGGCCATAATGGTGCCCTGTGATCTGAGCTTGTCGTACAGGGCTTCAACTTTCCACTCCAATTGCTCTTTATCTTTCTGCAATTGCTCGCAGGTCTTTTTGATCTCCAGCAACTCTTTCTCGAGTCGCCGTTTTTCATCGTCGGCCTGGTGATATTGATCCCAGTACTTATCCGCCTTCTCCTTGCCCTCTTGCTTGATCCCTTCACCCCAGGCTAGCAGGTGCTCTACCAAGGCTTCCCCAGCCTGCTTGAACCTGCCATACTGCGCATGTTCGATGGCAGCGTTCAACGCTTCTTCCCAGTGCTCTTCGAGGGGATGCAGGGCCTGGTAGACAGCGTCGAAGCGTTCCTGGTAAAGGTTGGCGTTATCGCCCAGGAAGTTTTTCAGCATACGGGTATCCACCTGTTATTTTTATTTTGCATAATCCGTTTCACCTCGCTTTAGTATTTCCAGTTCTTGGGCATGCTCTTGCGTCCATCCGGTCCCTTGAGGTAGACCACGAAACCATCCGCTACAAAGCGGTTGTCTTCGATGCGGCTGCGCAGGTAGCCGGAGAGCTCGTCCAGACGCTGGTAGTTGGCGGCGATCAACGTCAGGGACTGCTGGCGCACGGCCCGCTGGTAACGGGCGTCCAGCAACTGGAACAGACGCTCCTTGGCCCAGTCGGTGTTGCCGACCTTGTCCAATTCGTCGATGGCCAGCACATCCAACGATGTCCACCACTCGATGCGCCGCACCAACTCGGTCATCTTGTTCTCGCGCTCGTCGTAAGCCATACGAATATCGTCCAGCACGCCGGCCATGTTGGCGTAGGCCGCGCGTTTGCCTTCGTTCAGCGCCGTGGCCACGGCGATCTTCAGGATCAGGCTCTTGCCCTGCCCATATCCGCCGTACAGGAAGATCATGCCGTGCCCCTGCATGTAAGCCTTCTGCGCCACGCTGCTGGCCTGGTCGGCCTGGTTGACGCCGCCCCGCACCATGCGCCAGGACAGGTCGCGCAGTTCATCCGGGGTAATGCCAAGGCGCGGGTCGAGGTCGCCGCTGCGCACGGAACTGGCGATGGCCATCGCCAGGGCACGCGGGCAGCGTTCCAGCTTGCCGAACTTGGGATGGCCAAAGGGCACGTCATAGCGCAAGTACCCCACCCCGCCGCACTCTGGGCAATCCGGGGCGCAATCCCCCTGGGAAGACGGAGGAGGAGCAGCTACGGCCAACTCGGGTTCAGCCGTTGCCAGACCCTGCGCCACCGTGGAGATCTTGGCCGGCTTCACGCGGCACGCTCCTGGCCGGGGTTCATCAGCGGGGTTAGTTCAGCCTCCATGCGTTTCTTGAGTGACTCATAGTCGATGGTGTCCGCCCCTTTCTCACTTTGCTTTTCCCCTGCCGGCGTCCGGCTTCGGCCTTTCTTGCGCACGGGCGGGATCTGCCCCACCGCCGCCCACTCGGACAACCAGCACAGGTTTGTTGGACTGATGCCGCGCTGGTCGGCTTCGAGCGCGTAGGGTCTCAAGGCTTCCGCCGCAGCTTCCGCCGAGCCATGACGCTGCAGGTACAGGGTCAGCACCTTGAGCGCCACCGGGCGCTGGTCCGAGTTCGGGATGGTCAGGTGTGTGGGCCGCACCAGACGGTACAAGGTTTCCGGAAGATCGTCCTGTACAGGCGCACCCAGGGGCTTTGCAGGAGCCGGAGGAGTCTTAGAGTCCCTGACGTATTTAAGTTCATTTAATGCGCAAGGGTAAACTGGTGAAAAATCGGGACTCGTTTTTTCACCTGAAAAGTTTTCACCTGAAATCTTTTCATCAGTTTTTTCCTTACTTTTTCGTGGCACAAGCGGCAGCATTTCGCCGCTCTGCAGTTTCTCCAGCGCGCCAATACCGGTCGGAGAAAGCCGCTCACTGGCCGCGATCTGGTCGGCGGTCATGCCCGTGATGACCTGATAAACTGAGCCACTGTACTTGCCCCGGCCCCCCTTCCCGC
This sequence comes from Anaerolineales bacterium, assembly GCA_016928525.1. The sequence continues at coordinate 4,902 of JAFGKO010000373.1, forward strand.
GTGCGATGCGGCGCAGTTCCCCGGCCGCTTCCAGGTTGCGGGTCAGGTTCAGGATGTTGCGTTCGGTCTGCCGGCACTTGATGGCCATCTTGTCGACACTTGGGTAGCAGTAGCCCCAGTCGTCTGCCCAGTCCGCCATCGCCAGCAACAACAGCAAAGCCGCCCCACCCTTCTGGCTGTGTTTCCAGACGCGATTTGTGGTTTCAACGCTCATACAAAGCTCCTTTTTGTGTTCCACGCAAAAAGCCACAGGAAGCCCTGAGAGCGAGCCTTTTTTGGAGCCATAGCGCAGGTCAAATGCTCTATTTTGGGCGTCTCTCCGTGCTTCCTGAAAAGAGAAGGTATGCGGCCATGTATGCGGCAACCTATGCGGCCTGTATGCGGGAGATATGCGGCAGGTATGCGGAGCCGCATACATAGAAATCCAACGCCGAAAAATACGCTGGATTTTCCGAGAAACTTCGAAATTGCCATTATGAGTGACTCCCCTGCAAAGTCATTTTTACGGTCAGCGGCTGGGGATTCAAACGCAGTCGGCCAGCCTTGTAGGCTTCCAGACCGTACCCCAACAAGAGCGTGACCACTTCACCCAGCGGCACATCCAGATCCATCCCCAGGCCGTAGATGTCTTCGTGCAGGCTTTCGGGCAGCCGGTATGAGACGGCGGGATAGGCTTTCTTGACCCCGTCGTTTTTCTTTTTTCGACGGGTTGGAATCTGCTGTGGAGCGTCATCCGCAGCCTGCCAACCCTGGGCCTGCTCCTGGGGAAAGAGCGTCATCTTACGACCCTGTGGATTTGGACGCACATCCACTTGCAGGATCTCTTCATCGAAGCTCTCGATGCCGTACTCGATGAAAGCCCGTGCTACTTCATCAGCGCTTACTACCAGGTGCTCGGCCAGGGCAGTCACCTGTTCGCGCAGTTCAGTCGGCACGTTGACGTAGCGATAGGGGCGGTGGGCTTTCTCCCATTCGCGGTTGCGCTTGGCCGGTCGCCGGCCCTTTCGCTTCCATTGTCCAGCCGCAGGCGCGACCGGGATCGACTCGGCGAACTCGTTCGCGGCCTGCTCCTGGGTTGGTTCCATTAGCATATCCATGCGCGGCATGTTTTCCTCCTACGCCTTGAGCACGATATCCGTCAGGCGGCCGTATTCCTGCGCCGCTCGGCAGTTGGGGTCGTGTTCGAAGATGGTCTGTCCGAAGGCCGGGCATTCCGCCAGCACGGCTGCGCGGTGGATCGGGGGCAGCACCAGGTCGCCCAGGCTGGAGCGCAGGGAATCCAACGTCAGGTGGTGTTCTCGGACCTGCTGCATGTAGAAGGTGGGCAGCACACCAAACAAACCGCCACTCCAGGCTCTCTCAGCCGATAGACGCTTCATGGTCTCCAGCACCTGGCGCACGCCATCCGAACCCAGCGCTTCCGCCGGCGTTGGGACGATCACCAGGTCGCTGGCCCACAGCACCCGTTCCTGGATGCCGCCCAGGCTGGGCGCGGTGTCCAGCACCAGGTAGTGATACTGTGGGGTGCAGAAGCGTTCCAGCGTTTCCCGCACCCAGTTGATGGGTTTGCCCTGGCTGTTGATCATGGCCTGGGCATCGGCTGTCTGTTTGTTGCCCGGCAGCAGCCAGAAGTTCTCCCGTCCGGCCTGGATGACCTTACCCTGGATGTAGGCAGTTTCAGCGGTACCGATATCCATTGTGAGCAGGGCATATACGCCCGGGGAGGGGTTCAGGTGCAGCGAACGAGCCGCCTGGCCTTGCGGGTCGAAATCCAGCAGCAATACCCGTTTGCCCCGGCGCGCCAGTCCGTGCGCCAGGGTCACGGCGGTGGTGGTCTTGCCCACCCCGCCTTTTTGATTAGCGATTGCGATCACAGTCGTCATTAGTAGTTCCTTATTCCACTTGCTCGACATCGATGGGCACCGACAGAGTGGTGTTGCCACCTTCATCCTGTCCGAAGCGGGCGCTTTCGATCAGCGCCAGCGCCACCGGTTTCCCATCGACTTCGAGATTGAGCGTGCGCACGCCAGCCCAGCGGTCCACGGCGCCCAGCGCGCCAACCAGGAGAGCCATCGCCTCGGCAGTATGGGGCAGGCGAGTGGCTCCACGTTTCTTCAACTGGATTGCCCCGGGCGCAACGATGCGCTGTGCCCTCTCCAGCAAAGTTCCGGCGCCAAGTCTGGCAGGCTGGCTCAAGTAGGGTTTTCCTCCGGCGGCTTCGTGCCGTTCCCATTGGCACGTGCATCCACCGCCAGCACTTCGACTCCTTCTTCTGGTTCGGCGGGTTTTTTCTTGCGATTGTGCTTCCAGGGAAACAGCGAGAAGGAACGTCGAGGGCGCTGGTCCGGCAGCAGGTGATCCTGGGTCTGGTATTGGCCCAGACCCAACTGATCGGCAGAGCCAAAGGCGGACCGGAAATTGCCGCGCCACTGGCCGACGATCTCCGGAACCATTTCATCCGCCACGCGCTCCGAATCCTTTTCGATCTGCGCCAGCGCACGGAACATGACGATGTCGCGCGCCGCGCCTTCGGCAATTTCGCGCAGCACATCCATCTTGCCCAGTTCGAAAACAATGGTGGCGAAGATGTTCAAGGCGATCAGCGCCGACATGGCCAGGATGACCGTGCGGATCTCGCTTTGGGTCATTTGGGCGACCAGACCGTTCTCACCAGAACGATAGAGCGTGTCCATCGTGAACAGGGCCGCTTCGCCGGCGAAGTCGATCAGGACCATCAGCAGGGCTGTACCCCGCTGGATGATGCCGTCTGCCCGGTACAGGAAGACCAAGAGCCAGCCGATCATCCCGCCGGATGTGGCCAGCAGCGCAAAGTAGCCCAGCACCTGGTCTTCGGCCGGCAGGGTGGTCTGGACGAAATCCAGCGAACGGGAAGCGGCATACACCAGCAGACCGCCGCCGATGACAAAGAAGGCGACCAGCGCCACGAACTTGAGCAAAGATTTCATGGTTGTCCTCCGCAGTACTTTCCTTTGACCCAGCCGGTGTCAGCGGTCTGGGTTTGGACCTGGATCCAGTCATCTTTCGTATCCAGGATAGTGAGTTCTTCGCCCTGCTCCAGCCAGTCCAGCACCGTGCAGTGCGTGCCGGCGCAGGCCCGCAAGTGGAGCGCATCGGCTGTGACCATGCAAGTCACAGGAGTTGCCGTGGGGGAAGGCGAAGCCTGGCTGGGGGCGGTTTGCGCCGCCCCTTCCAGGTTGAATTGCACAGGCGTTCTTCCCGGTTGCATTGCTCCCGCCTGATCGCCGGTTACTGGGGAGGCGGTGAGCGAGCAGGCCAGCGCGAGCGCCGGCAAGAGCAAGATGAGCAAGGAGCGGGCATTCATCGTTCTCTCCCGTTGCTCACAGTACCTCGTCCAGTTTCACAATTGTGAAACCCAAACGACGCTCTTCATCTCTGGCTACCAGGAAATGGTAATGGGCGTCGGCCCGCTGAATCCGGCGCACCAGATTGGCCTTGTCTGAATTTGACAGGTTTGCATAGAGGTGCTCGATCGCAACCAGTCCGGCTTGCTCATCAAAGGCTTCGCCCTGCTCATCATAGAATTCCTGGGAGCACAGGAAGCGTTCCGCCCGCCGGCGCAAGGCTTGGATCAGATCGTATTGCCCTCCGGAAGACATCAGTTCGTACAGGTTGACGACTTCCATCAGATCGCGATCCGAAGTGCGGGTTTCGGTTTCGCTCCAAAACTTCTGGAGCTTCTTGTGAAGTTCTTCCAGGGATTCACCCAGGGTATTTGCCAGCAGGATCAGCGTCTCGTCTGAGGGCTCGAACCAGGCGTTTTCTTCCAACGCCTCGATAACCTTAGGCGAGTAGCCGATCTTGTCGCAGAGGGAATCGAAGGGTATTCCCTTGGCATTCGCTTGTTCCTTCAGGAATGCCAGGAAGGGATTGGCTTTCTGTTTGGGATGTATTTTTTGCATTGTCTACTCCTTAAGTGATAATTTATCCGGCTAGAATTGCCTCAGAGATTTTGCCGGAATTTCTCTGAGGAGGAGAAGTAGAAAAGAGGTCGCACTTCCAAGTAGAGAGCAGGGTATTGAAACCTGCGCTTGAATGCACCTCATTTTTCATTGCCAATTAGGCCGATGGCTTTGGCAATCTCTTGTCTATACTTTTCAATACGATCCATTACCTGAACAACAATCTCATCTGCTGGATCGAGCAAGCTATGCAAACCTGTTCTTCTTTTCGCTTGCTGTATCCGGAGCTGCACCAGTTTCAGATCCTGTGCAATACGCTCAAGATAAGCGAGAGCATTTTCCAGATGCTCTCGCTGACGTACCTGCAGGCCATTAAAGCCCTTAGTCCTTGGCATGTTCATCCACCAGCAGCTTCTCAAGGCAAACAGGGTCGTCAACAGATAATCCCTGATTTCCATGCCATTGTGATAATCTACGATTGTGTTCAAAGCCCGAGCCACTGACAAAGGTTGGGCTATATCGAAACTCGGTTAGGATTGTCCAAACAATAGGACGAACCCATTCCTGTGTGGCAAAAATTTTGGGCGCCACTTTTATAAACACGGTCTCGAGGCAATGAATTAACCTCTATTACTCCTATTACCCAGCCCTACAAACCATTTGAAGGCGAGTCTCAAGAGCGTCCGTTTCATTGGGAGTCTCGGGCTGAATCACATCGGCGATGCCAACACTCTCCATTTGCACTCCGTCGGCTTCGTAATTCACAATGCGATCAATCTCCACCGCACGCCGTTTGAGTTCCTGCTGCCAAAGAAACTCATCCACGGCATCCAACAAAAGCTGAACTGCGCGCGGATTTGGAGTGCCAGTTACCTTTGCCTGAATGCTCATACCGGCTCCTCCACACCAGCGAGTGGAACGATGTCACGTGATTTGGAAGCACGGATAGACTCACAGGACACCCCGACTAAATTATGAGCGATCTTCCAGTCTTCCAGCATTTCGCCCACCAGGTCGTAAATGGGGCGTTGATGCAATGCGGCCAGGACTTCGATCTCCTGCTTGACCTCTGGCCTCACATTGACCTTTGAAAAGTTATATTTTCGATTTTTTCTCACAATGCTCTCCTTTCTTGTTTTATTTACTCAATTTTTTATTGAGTTTGCTCAAATACTAAAGCTCTTTGTACAATTTGTCAAGTACACAAATCAAAGTATTTAGCATACTCAACTAACAATAGGCGATAATATTGAGCATGGTTGATAAATTATCAAGTTTCCTAAACTGGCTTCAATCGGAGATGAATGATAAGAACTTAACTCCTGCTGATATTGCCCGCACAGGATTTGTTACTAGTTCAGCAGTAAGTTTGCTTTTCTCGATGAAAACAAAATCGGTGAGCTACGATATGTGTCGGGCGATTAGCACGGCAACGGATGTCCCCCTTGAAATCATTTACCGAAAAGCTGGCTTATTACCCCAAAAGGCTGATCTGGATGAGTTACGTGAACAGATCCTTCTAGATACTGCCGACATGACGCCTGAAGAGCAACGTGAAATACTTGCCTACATTCGTATGAAAAAAGATTTACGCTCCGACAAGGAAGAAAAAAAGGCTTCAACCGAGAAGCTGAAGCCTTCAACGAACAAAGGGAAGTAATACCCAGGCGGAAATTTAATCTTGTATCTCTGGTGGGGGATTTTTATAATAATCTTCAAATCTACAAGGTGGATTTTAATTTAAACTGCAAATTTCTACTTGCGGCCGGCTCATCATTAGCACAATAGTAAGGGCTTGGAACATCTTTACCGACAGTAAACTATAACCCTTGGGGGAATCGCAGTATAAAAACTGCATGACAAGAACATTTGTACATTACACAATCGAAAAAGAACTTGCAACAGGCTTGACTGACAAAGACCTGGTTGAAATCAATGCTTATATACAAGCATTTAAACACACCAAATCCTTGCGCATGTTGGCTCATTGGATTTTCGGAGATGGCACTAAGCAAGTCGATTTTGTAACACGTGGCATAAACGGATATTTTTCTCTACCCCAAGGGTGGCTAATCTGGGTGGTGTTTTCTTGGTTGCCGGCTGTGATCATTACAAAGAATTATTCCCCCGATCCACACTTCGGAATGGTGTTCATCACTTCTTATGGGCTGGCATCGGTAGTATATGTGGTTCTAAGAATCCTGGTGGAAAGTTGACTAGCAGGGTGGCCAGTGAAGCAATAATCCCCATTTCTGAAAGGCTCATGCTAGGCTTCTAATGAGATGGATATTCTTGCCCACCGATAACTCTAACATCAGGAATTTTTCTTGACCCCAATCATCAACACCCATACTACTCGCACCATAATCAGGAGATCAAATTGATTCTCCGCTATGCTATTTGGGCGGCTGTATCCACCAAAGTTCAGGCCGCCGGTGACAAGGTCTCTATTCCCGAGCAAATCAAGCGCTGCCAGCAAGAAGGGCAGACTCGACGGTGGAACGAGACCGCGGGACCGTTCATTGTTAGTGGGAATAGTCGCACCAAATATGTGGATATTTCCATTGCTGAGCGAGACATGCCAGCTCTCAAAGAAATGCTCGATGCAGCGCAGGCGCGTGAATTCGATGTGCTCCTGGTCTACGATCTCAACCGCTTCAGGGATTTGCTTGAACCAATCTTCAGAACGCTCGGTGGTTATCGGGTCCAACTCTATTCTCTTTCCCAACCCGTTGAACCAACTGAACCAATAAAATACAAATGGCATAGTAGCGACACCATGCGCATTGTAGTCATGATGTCCCAACTCACAAGTCAGACCGAAAACTCCACTATCCGCCGGCGGTATGAAATGGGCATGCCAGCTCGTGTTGAGAGTGGCCTCCCAGCCACATCTCCTCCCTTTGGATACACTAAACCCGAAGGACGCAAATCTATTCCGGTTCAAAATGAACTTGCTCATGTTGTCATTCAGATGAAAGACGAGTTTCTCGCTGGGCATTCTCTACGGCAGGTCGCTGAATTTCTTGAAAGCCAACACATCCCGACGCCCCGGGGCAAGCAATGGTATCCCCAATCAGTAAAAGCGATTATTACCAACCCTTTTTATGCCGGATATGTCCGTTGGGGTGTCAGCCAGGTGGAACACGATCTTCGCGAAGGTCGCCGAATCCGTAACCGCAAGATTCCCGAAGATCAGATCACTACAGTTCGAGGAAAGCATAAACCACTCTGGGATGATGCAACATATCAGGCCATTCAAGACGAACTATCCCGAAGAGCTCGTAATTACAGAGGCCGTAAAAACAACCAGTTTACAGGCCTGCTAAAATGTTCAGTCTGCGGAGAATCATTATGGCTCCAGGGAAATGGTCCTCGTGGTTATGATCGCCGAATCTGGCGGTGTAGCAGCACAAAAGCCGCAGTGGGGCACGTCAATGTGCCGCACCTTGAGGCTGTTGAATTAATAGGAGCTGAGTTAGTCAGCGCTATTCAAAATCATGTTCCTGAAGACCGTCCCGTGACAGAAAAAACTGAATCGGGAATACCGCTGACAGATCTCCAAGCGCAACTAAGTCGTCTTGAAGACGCTTACCAGGTTGGGGCCATGCCACTTGACAGTCTTATAGAGCGAAGCAATGAAGTAAAAAAACAAATCAAAAAAATCCAAGACAAAAACCGGGCTGCAAAATACGGACAACAACGTCGTGAACAATGGCTTCAAGCCTTTGGCAATGCAAAGGAACGCGCTGTTCGCATCCCTAACTGGCTTAAGGAGGATGATCCGATTCAAGTAAATCGAACGCTTCATTTTCTTCTTGATTCAATTGTTGTCCACCCAGATGAAGAGATTGAAATCCATTTTAAAGAATGAGCTCTAAAATGTTAGCGACACAGCAGAATTTTCCAAATCAGGTTAAATAAAAACAGACCGCAATGCGGTCCGTTTTTCGTACTCCCATAGAAGGGAGATACTGAAAAGCCCCTTGGCAATGACCTACTCTCCCAGGCAGTCGCCCGCCAAGTACCATCGGCGCTGATGTGCTTAACTTCCGGGTTCGGGATGTTACCGGGTGTACCCACACCGCTCCAATCACCAAGGGACTATTTCACAAAGCTAGTCCTGAATAATAACTGATGCTTTTGCGGAAGAGTATCAAGTTCTCCGCACCACGGGATTGAGCCCTCGACCATTAGTACAGCTTAGCTTAACACATTACTGCGCTTACACATGCTGCCTATATAGCAGGTAGTCTACCTGCGGTCTTACTCCGTTAACCGGAATACAGGGATCTAATCTTGAGGCGAGTTTCCCACTTAGATGCTTTCAGCGGTTATCTCTGCC
>JAFGKO010000374.1 GCA_016928525.1 Anaerolineales bacterium
GAATAAAACCTTCGGGACGGTGCTTGCATGTTATTGCCAATAATGTCTCTTGCATAGTGTTCTACTTTCTTAATACCGAGTTTTTCGAATATTTTGCCAATTTGGCAAAAAAACATTTTTTTTCGGTATAAATATAGTGTGGCAACTTTTTGCGTATCGTTTGATAACTGCACAATAGAGTGCCCCAAGTATGGCAATGATAACTGCCAGGAAGGAGGTCAATTCTGAAACCCGAAATAATTGAAAAATTACGAAATGCGCCATGGGATGAGATTTATCCCAAGCTGATAGCTTGTGCTGAATTTACAATCAGTAAATATGCGTGGCGCACTGGTTCTCTTCCCAAAGGCCATACTTCTGAATCTATTGTGCAAGAAGCTCTAACCAAGACCTTCAGTGGAGAAAAAAGATGGGATCCGGAAAGAGGGGATTTGCTCTCATGGTTAAGATGGGTGGTTAGAGGGGATGTTGATCGCTTGTACTACTCAAAATCCCATCCCCCGGAAGAAGTTTATGATGTTGAGCTTGAAAGCTTCGAAATGAACGAAGATGATGAACTAGCTCTGGACAAAGCCGAATACAAAACAAACGATTTTCTTCCAAGTGGTCTTATTGGATCACCGCCGGAAGACATCGTTGCTGCCGCAGAATTAGTGAAATTGAAAATTGATGTGTTACTAGAAGCATGTAATGGAAGGGACGACCTTGAAAAAATTGTTTTTACGATTATTGATGGAAGATGTATCCCTACACCACAAGCTCTATCCAAATGCTTTGATAGACCTGTAGAAGAAATTTATCAACAACTCAGAACTCTTCGCCGGAGAGCAGCAAAAATATTGTCAACTAAAGAATGGATAAAAAATGGACAAGAATAAACCCCACAAAGCCGATGAGGATATTGTAAGGGAATTCGATCGCCTATTTGATGAAATACCAGAACCAAGTACTGATGAAGAAATCGAGAACTACCTCATTGATTCTGGATATAACATTGATGATTTGAAGGTCAAAGGTTTAGAGTTTATAAGGGATTTGATTGCCAATAATTGGAGGTTTACTACATCTGATGAAATTGATAAAGAAGCAACGGAAATAAATAAGATTCCTCTCCGAGAAGATTGGGAAAGAAATCGATTATTGCAGGCCATTCGAAAGGCATCGGAGATATTAACTCAAAGTGGAGGAGAACCAGTTTTAGCATTTCGTAATCTAGAAAACCTTACAGAAAGAGACTTGGCATCGGTACTTCAAGAACTTGAATATAAGGCTAATTCTAAAGGCGTGAAGTTGGACCTGGGCTAAAAATTAACCGTGAGTAATGATGAACTTCCCTGAAAGAACAGCAAATTCAGTTATTGATAAGCTCAGCATTTCTTCGCCAGATGATCTTCTGCAATTGAAGAAAATTATTTATGCGCGCGGTGCTATTTATCGTGAATGGCCAATTCAAGGAGCAGAGGCTCGGCTTATGATTGGTCATGGAAAGCCGATAATAACAATATCATCTTCGCCTACGATAAATCATCATCGGCGTCGTTTTAGCACAGCTCACGAACTTGGTCATTTGGAATTGCATCGGGGGATGGGTTTGCTAGTGAGTTGCACAAATCAAGATATTCAATACAAGCCTGACAATACAGATATTGATATTGAGCAGGAAGCCAATCAATTCGCAGCCGCATTTCTAATACCAGCTAGATTTGTAGAGAAGCCTTTCACCGAAAATGAGCCATCTTTCGATATCATTGCTGACTGGGCCAGTACACTTGAAACTTCTCTAACTGCAACAGCTCTTAGATTCGTCCGGTTTACTCCTAAACCAGTTGCAGTAGTTTATTCATCCCAAAATATTATCAGATATTTCCAACCATCAAAAGAATTTATGGAGCTTGGGGTATTTCCGGATGTTAAGAATCTTGTTGGTACACATACTGATGCCAAAAAATTATTCCAAGGTATATCTATAAAAAATCAATGGCGTGAAGTAAGAGCAACTGAGTGGTTTCGTGAAGATAGCACCGCCTTTGACGAAGCTGATGTAATCAGAGAATGGTCAATTAGTATGCCTTCTTATCAGGCTGTATTATCTTTATTATGGGTTCATGAACCACTTGGAGAAGATCTTGATTGGTAAGATTAGTTTCCGTTATACGCTCGCTAGGTAATTACGAGTAATCTTCCGACAAAGTCCTGAAGTTCAAATCATAGGTTTCAGCTACAGCACTTCCAGCCGATTTTTCCCCCGCCATTTGGCCTGATAGAGCGCCCGGTCTGCCCGGCTCAAGAGATCATCGAGCGTGTCTGCAGTTGGATTGCAGGTTGTGACCCCGACACTGATGGTGACCTGAATCTGCGCGCCCTTGTACTCAACCACATGGCCGGCAACAAGCTGGCAGAGTCTGTTGGCGACTTGCAAAGCGCTGGCTTCATCCGTCTCGGGCAACAATAAGATGAATTCTTCCCCGCCAAAACGCGCCAGTGTATCGCACTGTCGCAGGAGAGTGCTGCAGGTCAGGCATAATTCTTGCAAGACAGCGTCCCCGCACAAGTGGCCGTAGGTATCGTTGACTTTCTTGAAGTTATCGGCATCGAAAATGATCAGGGAAAGGGCATGTCGATATCTTTTCGCGCGCTCGAGCTCATGCTCGACTACCCTCATAAAATGTCTGCGGTTGAAGACGCGCGTAAGCTCATCCGTGATTGCCAGCGCATGAACTTCTTCGCGGAGTTTTTCGAGTTCGAAGTACAGACTTATGAAAATGTAACTAAGGGGAGGTGCTACCAGGAGAGGGACCGTAATTGCGATGACAACATTGAAATCCCCAGAACTGCCTGGCAATAAAATCGCAACCATTTTTGCGATAACCACCGAAAACAGCGTGGAAATAGCCGTGATATACAAAGTCGACTTTGCCGCCCCCTGCTTTAAAATAAATTGGCGGATGCGCTGCGATAGGGTTGGTGAGAGCTTCATAGTTATCCCAAATACAAATGTCTTTATATCGTTAAATTTCCGCTTCCAACCTGACAACTACCCTACAGATTCAGCGCACCCACTTCCAGAACAAAATACACGCCAATAAGGCCATCGTTGCCCCAAAGAAGAATGGAGCCGAAGCGCCGAAGCCGGTCCATGCGCCGGCCCCTTGCCAGAGCAAGCCCGCGATCACGGAAGCAGGCAGGGCCGTCAGTCCGATCGCGGCGTTGAACAGTCCATAGGCCGCGCCGCGCTGGGCATCGGGCACCAGGTCGGCTACCAGCGCTTTGGCCGTGCCTTCCGTCGCAGCATAGTAAACCCCGTACAGCCCAAACAGCGCCCAGACCTGCCAGCCTGTAGCTGAGAAAGCAAATCCCAGATAAACCAACCCGTAGGCCAGCCAGCCAGCGATGATCAGCCTGCGCCGCCCGATCTTGTCCGAGAGCGCCCCCAGCGGGCCGGACAAAAGCGTGTAGATGGCGGTGAAGGTCATCAGCATGAACATGGTCTGTAACACGGACAACCCGCGCTCCTGGGCGCGCAAGATGATAAACGAATCGGATGAGTTGCCCAGCGTGAACAAAACAATGACAAACAGGAAGGCCTTAAAACGTTTATCCGCGCCTTTGAGACTTAATCGCATCACCCCTGACCTCTTGCCTGCTACTGTTACCTCTTTCGCTCCCAATGCCAGGACGATCACCGCCAAAACCGCCGGGAGGATGCTGACCAGCACCGCCGTGCGGAAAGTGGGGACCGACAGCAGGGATTCATTGGCCTGGGTCAACCAGATGATGAGCGCAGCGATACCAATGCCCAGGAAAGCGCCGGCCGTGTCTCCGGCCCGGTGCAGACCGAAGGCCAGGCCACGGGATCTTTCGTCTGTGCTGGCAGCTACCAGCGCATCCCGTGGCGCGGTGCGGATGCCTTTCCCGGTCCGGTCAGCAAAGCGCACGCCCAACACCCATCCCCAAGTATTGGCAAAGTAGAGAAACGGCTTGGCAACGGTGGAAAGACCGTACCCGAGCACAGCCAATCCCTTGCGTTTGCCGAGTCTATCCGAGAGAGCGCCGGAGTAGATCTTGAGCAGGCTGGCAGTGGTCTCGGCGACGCCATCGATCAAGCCGATGACTGCCGTACGCACGCCCAGGATGTTAGCAAGAAACAGCGGGATGAGATAGACGATCATCTCGGAGGAGATGTCGGTCAGGAAGGAGGTGGCTGTCACCACCCAAATGTTGGGATGCAGGCGGCGTAAAGGGGATTGCTTTTTTGTCATAGAGTATCTTCTGGGAAATAAGATTGTTCTATTATACGCGTGTGTGCCGAAAAGCACGCGTGATAGAATAATTGGTTGACCCAAGAGAGAAAGAAGGAAGAAATACATTATGGAAAGTATTCGTCTACGCGTCCGTGATATTTCGGACCGCATCCGCTTTTCGGAAACCACGATCCTGATCGCCACTGCAATTGCGATTGGCGCAGGCACAGGACTGGGCGCGATCCTGTTCATCCGTCTGATCGAATTCGTGCAGGGCGTGTTCTTTGCAGGGAGCGAAGCACTCTTTGGCGGCATGGGACGTTGGCTGCTGATCTTCATCCCGGCGGCAGGCGGCTTGATCGCAGGTCCTATCATCGCCTTCTTCGCCAGCGAAGCCAAGGGACATGGCGTGCCGGAAGTGATGCAGGCCATCGCCCTGCGCGGTGGGCGCATCCGCCCACGAGTGGTGGTGGCGAAGATCGCCGCTTCGGCGATCTGTATCGGCAGCGGCGGCTCGGCCGGACGCGAAGGGCCCATCGTGCAGGTCGGCGCAGCACTGGGCTCCACGCTGGGGCAGTGGTTGAAGTTATCGTCCAACCGCATCCGCAACCTGGTGGCCTGTGGCGCGGCAGCCGGCATCGCGGCCACGTTCAATGCCCCAATTGCGGGCGTGATCTTCGCGATGGAAGTCATCCTGGGCGAGTTGCACCTGGGCGACCTGGGCAACGTGATCATCTCAGCGGTCACGGCCTCTACATTGGCGCGCGTCTTTCTGGGAGATTATCCGGCCTTTGCCATCCCGCGTTACGCCATGCAAACGCCCTGGGAGGTGTTCCTATACGCCTTGCTGGGTGTGCTGGCCGCTTTCGCGGCGGTTGGGTTCATTCGCTTGTTGTACTGGTTCGAAGATCTGTTCGACAACTGGAAATTCCCGGATGCGCTCAAGCCAGCCGTCGGTGGATTGCTGTTGGGCATATTGGGCTTCGTTTATCCGATGGTGCTGGGTTGGGGTGGACTGTCCACCACGGAAGCGGCTTCCGGCTTACCGATTACCGCCAACATCCCGCATGTCTTTGGCTCAGGTTTTGCTGTAATCGGCGCTGCATTGTTAGGGAAAGCGCCCTTCCTATTGTTGTTGGCCTTGATTTTCCTGAAGCCCCTGGCGACCTCGTTCACACTCGGCTCGGGCAACTCCGGCGGTGTGTTTGCGCCTTCGCTATTTGCAGGAGCAGCGCTAGGCGGCGCGTTTGGCTTATTGGTCGATCGGGTCTTTCCCGGCATAACGGCCGGGCCAGGCGCCTTCGCCACAGTCGGCATGGCAGCCGTTTTTGCCGGGGCTGCACGCGCGCCCTTCACGGCTATCCTGATCGTATTCGAGATGACCAACGATTACCGTTTAATGGTGCCCTTGATGGCAGCCGTCATCTTCAGTATGATCGTGGCGGAGCACATCCACAAGGAATCGATTTACACGCTCAAACTGACCCGGCGTGGCATTCATCTCCGCCGCGGGCGGGATGTGGACGTGATGGAAAACATCACGGTCTCTGAGGTCATGCGCCCGGCTCCCGAGCCGATTCCCGGCAACATGCCCCTGCGCATGGTCCCCTCCCTGTTGGACAAAGTGCGCATGCATGGATTGCCGGTCAGCAAGGAGGATGGCGGACTTTGTGGTGTGATCACAGTGCAGGATGTAGAAGCGGCGGTCGATACGGATGAAAAGAACCTCGATCTTCCCGTGACCCAGTTCTGCTCCCAGCGCCTGATCGTTGCCTACCCTGACGAAACCCTGCACCACGCCCTCGAGCGCATGAGTCACCGTGACATTGGCCGCCTGCCCGTGGTAGACCGCAACAGCCCGAGCAAACTGGTCGGCTGGATCAGCCGCGCCGACATCGTCCGCGCCTATGAGCGCGCGCTGACGCGCCGTGTGACCGTCCAGCAGCAGGTGACGCAGGCGCGGCTAGGGGTCACGGCTGGGGTAGAAGTGGTGGAATGTGTAGTGGAAGCAGGTAGTTTGGTCGCTGGTCGGAATCTATCGGAAATCGTCTGGCCGCAAGACAGCCTGGTAGCCAGCATCCAACGCGGTGGACGCTTGATCATCCCACACGGCGAAACGCAATTGCAAGTTGGCGATCAACTGGCAGTGGTAGCCCGGCGGGAAGATGAAGATGCCATCCGTGCGCTGGCGCGGCGCAGTTAACCACATGTCATTGCCCCGCCGCTTGAAGGCGGGGTTGCGAGGGCGCAGAGCGCCCGTGGCAATCTCCTGTTTGCATGTAACCGTGAGATTGCCACGTCGCCTGCTACGCAGGCTCCTCGCAATGACAAATGTGAATTATTCCCCGCCCTCATCATCAATCGCGCCGGGTTGCTCCACGCGCAGCACCTCGCCCTGATAATTCACCACCACCTTGAAGCCCATCATACCAAGATAGGCGCGCGCATCCTCGGGAATGCCCTGCTGCAACAACAGGTCGAATTGCTTGTCCATATTTTTGAGTTGCTGCTGGATGGCTGCCACGGTAAAGAGGTCATCCTGCCCAAGCATCTTGGCGGTTTGCTCCGAGATCAGGTCCTCGCTGCCCTTCATCAAATCCTGCAAGTGCTGCAACACCTGGCGGTCAACCTGTTCGGAGGAGATGTGCCGGCGGAATCCGGCATCATCGATGACGTAGCACGGCTCGTCACCAACGTAAGCAGTTTCTGCGGGTTTGCCAGTCTCGTCGATGACCAGACCAGCGAAGAGGGGTTGTTTGGGCACTAACTTTGTCTTCCTTCAATCGCTGCCAGCAAAATGCCAGCCGCCAGTCCCACCCGACGATCCAATACTTTAGCGGTGTCAAAGGTGAAATCCACATCCAGTTCGTAGCGGAACAGGTTAAAACGCTGCTTCAGGTCAACCACGCGCTGATCATTGACGGTCAAATCATAGTTCTGTGGCAAAAGTGAACCGAGCAGCAGGCGTCGTAGCATGGCCAGTCCTATACTGTCTTCGAACAATTTGCCGATGACCTGATCGTTGGCATCCAACACCTCCCATTCATCGCGCAAAATGGACCTCATCCCCTTACGGCGCAACGCCCCAACCTTCTGGTTGTAAGCGCTGTCGATCACGTCATAAGCGGCCGAAAAGTCGATGATCTGGCGCGCCTTGATTTGCAACACTTCCTGGGTCTTGCTCTCGTCGGCGAACACGCGGATGTCTTCGCGCAGTTTGAACATCTTCTGCTCGCTAAACATGACCAGGTTGCCCAGCGGGTCATAGTAGCGAAATTTGCCAGCCAGCGCAAAAACCTGGCGTTTGAGCAGATAACGGTCGTGTTGGAAAATGGTATTCATGATTCACTCCTAAGTGGATTTGGTGACCTGAACAGCTGTTCCCTGGCCCGGCAGATGCAGGTAATCGACTCCGGGCGGGACAACGGGACTGGTCCAGCGATAGATGAATTTTGCGTCGACCGACGGCAGATTCACGCAACCATGGCTACGCGGACGCCCATAATCATTATGCCAGTAGGTGCCGTGAAAAGCAATGCCCGTACCGGTGAAGAACGAGCACCAGGGCACACCGGGCAGGTCATAAATGCCTGCATCGTTGTCGCCTTCGTTGGTCATGTGCACCGAAGGGCTCTTATGATAGGTTTGAAAATCACCCAGCGGGGTTTTGGTGTTGCCCGCGCCGCTGGAACAACGCGAGATCAGCACGGGCGTCTCGTCTTCGAAGGCGGTCACGGTCTGCGTGGCCAGGTCAATATGGATGTGTTTCTGGGCCTCGGGAACGTCAGGGGAAAGGGGAGCAAGCTCATCGTCCGGGATGATGCGCATGTCATATGTAGGAACGTAAAAGGATTTCCGCAAATGGAAATCATAGATCTCGTACCAGAGGCTCTTCTGCGCCCGGTTGACAACCGTTTTCTTGACCCAATGCGTGGTCTGGTAATATAGGCGGATCCCGTTGAAGAGGACATTCGATTCCGGGCGCGCCTGGCTGAATGGTACGGTGATCTCACCCACCTGGCCTTCTACACGGATGTCGAACTCCGGTTTGTTGTAGTTCGTTTCGACAGGTTGCACCCAGCCGGAGTAGGTAAATCCCTCGTCGCCAATGCGATACCAGATTTTGTTGAAGGGATTGCCTTCGTCGCCTTCGACTACTTCACTGATAGGGACAACCTGATCCTTGCCAAAGGCCTTCCACTGCCTGCTATTGAACGAAGGGGTTTCGTACATGAACAGGCCGTTCATCAGTACGCGTCCGTGACTGGCAGGAGAAGTTGCTACAGCCAGCGCACGATCAAGACCGGTTTCGGCCAAAAATAGTCCCAGCGCGCCGGATGCGCTGAGTTTTAGAAAATCGCGGCGGGTAAAGGAAGAGAGCGGCTGCATCATTGTCTGGAATTTACCACAAAGTCTCGAAGTCACAAATAAAAAGATTTGTGGCTTTGTGTCTCAGAGTCTTTGTGGTGAGGGGTTATTCAAATATATGCACAGTGGTACCAAAATTCTCGTAAGCAAATTGCTTGCCGGATTCTACGGAAGGCAATGTCCAGCGGTAGAGCCACTTGGCGGCCTGCGGCGTCAGGTTGATGCAGCCATGACTGCGCGGGCGGCCGTAGTCATTATGCCAGTAGGTTCCATGGAACGAAATCCCACTTTTGGTTATGTACAGCACCCAGGGTACGCCGGGCAAATCGAAGCCATTGGAGGCGATATCGCCTGCCGCCATGTGACGAGTGGGACGTTTATAAGAGGTGAGGAACTGCCCAATAGGAGTTGTCCAGCGACCGCTGAGATATTGCTTGCCGGTAGCAGCCCGCGCCGCAAATACCAGTCGCGCCCCCTCATAGGCCAGGACAAGTTGTTGGGTGAGATTGACCTCGATCAGCTTTTCGGACTCGGGCAGGTCAGGGGAAATGGGGGCAAGCTCGTCCTCCGGGATGATGCGCATGTGTTCTGCCGGGATGTAATAATGCAGGTTCAATTTGTCATCCAGCAATCGATACCAGGTTTTCCCATCCGCACCGACGGCTTTCCGCGTGATCCAGTGCACAGTCTCGTAGTACAAGCGATGGGCGACCTTAACGGAAGTATCTGGCTCTTCGTGTGCATCAGTGAATGGGACTGTGATCTCTCCCAGCAAGCCGCTCGGCGGCACCTCAAGCACTGGCCGATTGAGAACCGTGTTTACAGGTTGAACGCTCCCGGAGTATACGTAGCCCTTGCCATCCACCTCATACCATACGCGATTATATGCTTCTTCATCTTCGCTGATGGCTGCGCCCGTGAGCGGAATAACCAGATCGCGCCAGTACATTTCAACACGGTTGGATTTCAGGGAAGGGGCGTCATACATCCATAATGAACCCTCTGTGATGCGACCCTGCAAGTCAGAGTAATAGGTTTGTGCGCTACGGGAGCTGGGAAGATCAGGCAGCAAGAGCCCCAACATGCCGTAACCGGCCAATTTCAAGAAGTCACGGCGCGAGAACTCGCCGATAGGCATTTCCATGATACTCTTGCTAATAATGGACTTTTACCACTGTACCATACGAAGCCCAGTTATACAGCCATTCAGAATCCGGGATGGTCAGGTTGACGCAGCCATGGCTCATCGGCGTACCAAAATTATTATGCCAGTACGTGCCATGGAAGCCATAATCTTTGTAAAAATACATCACATAGGGAACATTCGGCAAATAATAACCCGGTCCGGACATGGCCTGGATGCGGGTTTTGTTCCAGATGCTGAATGTCCCGGTCACAGTGGGGGTCGCCCACGTGCCTGTTGAAACGAGGAATGAGTTCATCAACACATCCCCCTCCCAGGCATACACGCGCTGTTCGGAAAGGTTCACTTCTATCCAGCGCTCGCCATTACCGACAGGCGGCTGACCTGCTTGAGCAGTGGGAGCTGCGCCTTCATCGGTCGGTCGTGGAGTTGGTACCGGCGTGTCTTCGACGATGTCCAAGACCAGCGAAACGGCGGGAGTC
>JAFGKO010000375.1 GCA_016928525.1 Anaerolineales bacterium
ATTCCTACGATGCCATCCAACCCGCGTTCACCAATCCGGACGTGTACATCACGACCCCAGTCATGTTTGCGGACGTGCGCGGCGAGATCGAGATCACCGGCATGGCATCAGGGGCAGATCTGGACTACTATCGTGTGCTGGTCGGGCAGGGACTCAACCCCCAGAATTGGGTACAGGTGGGTAATGACTCGCGGTCGCTGGTAATCGACGACACACTGGCAACATGGGATACTAGCGATCTGAACGGCTTATATGCAGTGCAGTTGCAGGCCGTCCGCACCGACCAGCTGGTGGACACGGCCGTCATCCAGGTGACGGTGGACAACACCATCCCGGAGGTGAGCATCACCTATCCGCAGGATGGAGATGTACTGGAATACACAGGCAACCGCCAGATACCTTTCCAGGCGCAGGCGGGAGATAATCTGTCTTTATCAGTTGTGGAGTTTTATATCGGGAAAGCGCTGGTCGGCTCAACAGAGCAGGCCCCCTATAGCTTTACCTGGAACGCGGCACGTGGGGAACATACATTACGCGTGGTGGCACGCGATCGAGCGGGGAACGAAAGTGAAGAAGAAATTCTGTTTACAGTAAAGTAAAGCTATCATCCGTCATTGCGAAATCTGCGAATCAGGCCGTGGCAATCTCATGTTCACTGGTTACTTAAGACTGCCGCGTCGCTATGCTCCTCGCAGTGACACTAGTTGGCAGCTTTCTCCTTCCTCTTCGCTAACAACCTCCGAATCCTCGCATGACGCTCCCTTGTCAACGGGTAGAACCAGGCCATCGCCACGGCGCTAAAGAGCAGCAGCGCGCCGAAAGGACCAATCAGCACGCGGATGGCTGTCAGTGTGGCTGGAGTCTGTTGGAAGAAAGTCGCGCCTGCGGGGGGCGCCTGGTAGCCGAACCAGCCCAGTGCCTGCAAAGCGATGAAAATCGCCAGCGCGCCGGTCATCTTGCGGATGAAGTTCTTGATGCCGTAATAGATGCCCTCCTGGCGACGGCGCGTGCGTAACTCGTCCCATTCGATCACATCGGGGAAGAGCGCATCCGGCAACACATGTGCGGTCGAAACCGAGATGCCCGCCAGCACGGACAACACCAGGATGTAGGTCATCTGTCCTGGCTGGATGGTGAAGATCAGCAACTGCACTACCGCCCAGAAGGACATTCCGATCACGTAAGCCATGTGCTTGTTGAAACGATTGGACATCCAAACCCAGAACGGCACCATCACCACAGACGTGATCAACAGCAGTGCAAAGACCGCCGATTCAACCGGCAGGCCAAGCGCTTTATCGAGTAGATTTCCGCCGGAAACCCAGTAGGCAACAAAGAAGGGCAACGCCAGCGCCACCAGGTCGAAGGTGATCCAATTCAGCATGTACAACCCGGTCGCAAAGCGGAAGGGGATGTTTCTCCAGGCCGTACGGACGCTTTCAACGAAGGAGATGCTTTCTTCGTGCGCGATCTCTGCCCGAGTGCGGTCCCGTTCGCGGATGAAGAAGAAAATCAGCAGCAAGGGGATGATTGCTAATCCGCCGAACAACGAGCCTACAATCAGGTAGCCCTGTTGCTGGGTAGCGCCCGAGGCCAGGACCGAGTCCACGATAACGGGAGCAGCTACGGCCGTCACGAGAGATGCGACCAGGTTGAAGAACATGCGGTAGCCGGTCAGCGAAGTCCGCTCGTCATAGTCCAGCGTGATCTCCGGCGTCAACGCATAAAGCGGCACGATCACAAGCGTCTGGAAGGTGTCGCTCAACATAAAAGCAAGCGTGACGAAGGCTGCCAGCGCGATCTGACTCTCGAAGGGCGGCGCCCACCACAGGATGATGAAGCCCAGCCCGAACGGGACTGAGAACCACAACAGGAAGGGTCGCCTGCGCCCCCATTTCGTCTTGATGCGGTCACTGAGTACCCCGACCAGCGGATCGTTGATGGCGTCCCAGAAGATGCCGACCAGCGCCGCAACTGACGCCAGGCGCGGCTCCAGCCCAACTACGTCGGTGATGAAAATGGCGTAGAAGATCTGGCGCAGCGTGCCAAAACTGGAGCTACTCCAATCGCCTGAACCGAAAACCAGTTTTGTCCAGATTGAAAGGCGAGCTTCTTTATGGAGAGTGGTCATGTTTCCTCCTGATACGAGGCATTTACCAAGTCTAACACCACGGAGGTGAAATCCCCTCGCATAGGTCAATGGTCGATGTATAGGTCTCCCACTGTTAGAATGTCGTGTCCAGCGTAGATACCTGACTTTTTTGTGAGGTGAACATTACATTAATGTAAAGGCCAGGGATAGGTGTTGAGCGTATAATCCTAATAACAAAAGTCCGAATAAAGGCAAATCCGTCGAAAGACGGCGACGCAAAGTCATGGGTCTAAAGCCGTGCAAAGCATGGCCATGGCCGCCAGACCGCTGAAGACCATAGAAACGTAACGCTTTCTCAAATTTCTTTCGCGGGTCTGGAGCATGCCAGGCTCGTTTTGTTTCTTGAATTCTTAAAAACTGATCGTTCGATAAGGGCAAATCCGTTGAAAGACGGAGACGCAAAGTTATGGATCTAAAGTCGTCCTCGCACGACCATGATTGCCAGACTGCCGAAAACGAAGTTCGCTTATCTCCCCTCTTGTATTAGGCAGAAAAAACTCTTGCGCGACTGGAACGGGTGTCCTTCTCGAAAAGGAGTGTTCAATGGCACCCGACAATCAAATCTTCCGCAGAAGATTGATCTTCAATAGTATCCAAATCTGTATCATCGTGCTCGTATTGCTCGTTACGCCCACGCCAGTACTGGCGTCGAGCAATCCCGCTGAAGGGGACAACACTAAAAACGCACTGCCAGACTATAGGAATTTCGTGGAGAGCGTTCAGAACGGCCAGACAGGAGTCTTACGCGGGGTTTATGTAGACGGTGTACTCGCTCTACCCATCGTTCAACAGCCCGTCGGTCATCCGGGATTTGTATCTCAAAATGCAGACGAGATCACCCAATTCAATATGGCAGCTGAGGTAGGAAACGTCGGTTTGCTGGCTCATAATTATCTAAGCGGCGCAAGTTTCACAAACCTGGCCCCGGGACAGGAAGTGCGCTTAATCTACGGGGATGGGGCAATCGAATATTTTATCGTCGATCAAATATACCAATACCAGGCTTTACAACCCTACAGCCCAAACAGCGAATTCCGGGATCTGGAAACCGATATCACAATCACTGCGGAAGCGTTATTTCGCAAAGTGTATCGAGGCGAAAGGCATGTAACTTTCCAAACCTGCATCGAAGCTGACGGAAATAGCAGTTGGGGCCGTCTCTTCATTACTGCGCAACCAAAATTATTCCCGTTTGTCGAACAACAATACATTCACGAGAGCCTGCTTCCATATCTATACGAGGAAGTGTCTTATTAGTGTTACAAAATTGGATCCGTAACCTTGGGGAATAGCTGTGATAGCAAAGGGGCTGTCCAAAAAGTCGGACAGCCCTTTTTGATTTCCCAC
>JAFGKO010000376.1 GCA_016928525.1 Anaerolineales bacterium
AATTTGTTCGCAAAACAAGATTACCACGTCTTGCATACCATTACCTTCCTTTTTACCCATACCTCTTAGCGGAAACTAAAGATAAACAATTTATAATTTTCAACCGTATTAAGTGATGACAAATATGAATATCTCATGTTATTTCTTGGGGAATCATCGCTTTTGGTTTGAGTACCAATTATATTGTCCACTTGGTTTTTAAGAAACTGTATATCTACAACTGCGTCTTTTTCCTTCGAACGTGCCTCTATAAGATCTGGCAATTCAGCTTTTGCTTTTTGGCCTGTTTTCTCTGCAAAAGGTGCAAGCTTATCAATGGTATCAATAAAGGCTCTCGCAGGTATTCTATCTAGCCTAAATTTTAGATTTTTAGTTGGAAATAAAGTTATGCTATTTGGCAGACTATGATACTCATTGTTAATATCAAATACTACGGCGCTCATACCTACGTTTAGGCATTCACTAATTATCCCCTTCGCGATATGACTTTTACCAGCGCCCTTCATACCAGTTATTAAGTTAACTTTATCAAATCCACCGCCAAAAATAATTACTGACTCATTTTTATAATCACCGACGTTCAGATTTAGATTTGGGATCTTTGTTAGAATATTTTTTGCTAGAATACTTGGTGTTAGGAAAAAAATATCAACATTTCGACTGACAACTTTTCCTTCTGTTGGGGACCAATTATTATTTTGGATTGATGCTCTAACTTTGAAATTCGCAACTTGAAAATCATCCATCATATCTGTCGGTTCGTTGTGAGAGCGATTAAGTATTGATGCCCTTGCTTTAGTTGTTAGTCTAAATAAAGCTTTTACATCTGCTTGGGGATAGCTTGCAGTTCCCTTAGAAATAATCTGTACTATGACACCATTTTCCTGCTCAGGCTTCTGATTATTCTGTAACGAATCTGTATCATCTTTTGCTTCAAAGTAGCTCCGCTCCCTTAAAAATAAAACATCACCAATTTCTAAGTTTACGCCTATACCGCTTGACTTTTGTAGTGGATAAAAAAGAATTGTGCCTTCACCGTCTGATAATTCTATAAGCTGTGCAAATTCTAAAGCGTTATCTTCTGAAAACCTAGACATCGGTATGATGACTTGTTCTACCGAATCGTTGTCAAAGCTAACCGGTGTCGCTTTAAAACCACTTGGTACGTCAGCAGATTGAGATTGATTCTCTGTCATTGTTCCTCCACAATTACTTACCGAAACTTCCAATAGGGGCAAATAGCCAATCCATGGATTGACGTTCTTTTGGTCGAGCGCCAGTGCGAACCACTAAATCGGCCAACAGCAGCTGCACATCTTGATATAAAAACGAACTTTGCTGATGAACTTCTATTAAAGGTTTTGGATAGCAGCCATGAATTTGGCAATCCGAAAAGACTGAGTTGATAACATCTTCTTGTGTCGACCGCTTAGAATTTTTCACATCTACTCTAAATGTTAATGCTGGCGGGCCTAAACCGAACCGAGCAGCATAAAGTTCATTCCCTAAAGTGATATCGTCAACATCCCTTGCTAAGCCTTGCTCAACTAGAGAAATCCTCTCAGACCGAATTATCTCCTTTAATGGCATAAACCCAACAAATGCAGGCTCTTCATCAAATAGTGATGAAAGTGGTTTTCCGGCAACTCTGATCTTAGTTTTTTTGCTAATTGCTGCAACATCAATTTTATTTTGGCTTGTAGTTTCCAGCATGTCTTTCATATATTTTGAAGGAGTGTCGAATGTTCCCCCTGATAGTGCGCCATCGATCAGAAGTAAGCCATGATAGTTAGTTTTCATAATGCCTACTGCTTCTTCTTGAATCATTCTTTCAACAAAGTTTCGACATCTATCTTGAACTTGATTGGTGTCTTGTAAGACAGTATCTCTTAATGCAAATTTGTTTTCATCAATCTTTTTTACGTATAGTGTTTCATTACCTAAGCGTTCACCAAGATAGTGGAAAATGGGAAGCATATTATTGCTGTCCACAAAAATTGGTCCAGTGTTATATCTTAAAATTGTGACATCATTGTCAATAATACAATGTGCTGCCCCTCTAATTGCAAATGCAATTCCTCCACCAACAAACTCACCAAGGTGAGTCAGGCCTGTGTCTACTGCAATAATAATTTTATGATGAGATTTAAAATCTTGAACGTCAAACCCTCGAATGGAGGATGTTTTTGATAGGTTGATTGGTATTGGCCCTTCATACAAATCTGGATTATCATCTTCATCGTTTATTTGTGTAACAATTTCTGCTTCTGATATCGACCGTGTGAGCAATATCTCATTGTTGTGAGGCTTACTCTTACCCCAACTAATTTCTACAAGCTTATCTATAAATTGATTGGTAGCTTCCGAAAAGTTTAGTGCCATAGCGCTCTCTTTTTTGAACGCGGAGGAAAACCCCGTTCACAAGTAATTATAGCATGTTTGTTCTGTAAAAATTCAATTGACATCCTCCCCAATTTTTGCTAAACTATAATCAACAAGTTGTCAGACAAATTTCCGATCAGTTTAGTAGTTCAATAGTTATGTAGTTCCGTAGTTTAGTGGTTCGAGGGACCTTTGTCTGGTGATTCAACTGAGTAACTATTCAACTACCTAAACTATCTAAACTACCCAACTACCCATGCCCACCCTTCTGATCAAGCACGCTTACATCGTTACAATGGACGACCACCAGCGGGAATTCCCCGACGGTGGTCTTTTTGTGCGGGATGGCTTCATCGAGCAGGTCGGCCCCACTAGTGAGCTTCCGGCCCAGGCCGACGAAGCCCTCGATCTGAGCGGTCACGTGCTGCTGCCCGGGCTGGTCAACACGCACCATCACTTCTACCAGACCCTCACGCGCGCCGTCCCGCCCGCGCAGGACGCCAACCTGTTCAACTGGCTCAAGACACTCTATCCTATCTGGGCCCGTTTAACGCCGGGCGACATCTTCATTTCGACCCAGACCGCTCTGACCGAACTGGCCTTATCCGGCTGCACGACCGCTTCCGACCACCTATACCTTTTCCCCAACGGTTCGAAACTGGACGATGAAATTGCCGCCGCCAAAGAGACCGGGCTGCGTCTCCAAGCCTCGCGCGGCTCGATGTCTCTGAGCGAAAAAGATGGCGGCCTGCCACCCGACAGCGTGGTGGACACCGAAGAAGCCATTCTCAAAGACTCCCAACGACTGATCGAAACCTATCATGATCCCAAACCCGGCGCGTTCACGCAAGTCGTCTTAGCGCCTTGCTCGCCCTTCTCGGTCACCTCCGACTTGATGCGCGAATCTGCCAAGCTGGCACGCGAGTACGGCGTGCACTTACATACGCACCTGGCCGAAACCGAAGACGAAGAGCAGTTCTGCCTGGACATGTTCGGCCACCGCCCGGTTGGCTACATGCAAGCCGTCGACTGGGTTGGCGAGGATGTCTGGTTCGCGCATGCCATCTGGGTCAACGAGGCAGAGATCGGCGTCTTTGCAAAGCATAAATGCGGCGTAGCGCATTGTCCTTCATCGAACATGCGCCTGGCCTCCGGCATTGCGCCGGTCAAGGAATACCGTAAAGCCGGCGTGAACGTCGGCATCGGTGTGGACGGCTCCGCCTCCAACGACAGCTCGCACCTGCTGGGCGAAGTACGCCAGGCGTTCCTGCTCTCGCGCGTCAGGGAAGGCATCACCGGGTATTCGTTATCCAATGATCCCAATCGCAAACTGATGACCGCCCGCGAAGCCTTGTGTCTTGGCACGCGCGGCGGGGCGGCCGTATTAGGTCGCAAGGACATCGGCTCGCTCGAAGCTGGCAAGTGCGGCGACTTCTTCGCCGTGAACGTCAACCGTCTGGAATATTCGGGCGGCGCGGTGCACGATCCGGTCTCAGCCGTGGTCTTCTGCCAGCCCGTCCGCGTGGACTACACCGTAGTCGGCGGCAGGTTCGTGGTCCGCGAAGGGTGCGTGGTTACGCTCGATGAACGAAAACTGGTCGAAAAGCATAACAAAGCGGCGAAACGGTTGCTGTCTGGATAAAAACAATGTTGAGCGATATCCTGGTCCAGCTAGTGCTTGGTTTCCCAGCAGGTGTGATCTCTTTGTCGCTCTCGGCGCTCGGTATCCGGAAGAAATGGATTATCTGGTTGATCATCGCTGGCATCTTGACGGTCCCGTTCACGTTTTACCTGAGCGTTGCATCTGGATTGCCGCTTTACTTGATGGCTTTGTTCCAGTTCGGGGCAGCCTACGCGGTCGGGAAGCAGAAAACCGGCCTTGCCTGGGGCCTGCTGATTCCACTGTTGATCACCACGCTTTTTATGGTCTATCTTACTTTTTATGCTTATTTTGCATCGTGATTGTGAATAAAAGGCGAAATGGAAGAATCACGCCAATCTCTTCTTGAGGACTACAAGCGGCTTCCCGAACGTCTGGAAGCGGTTATCGCCGGGCTGGGTGAATCCGACCTGGACCTGCGTCTGGAAAGCGGCTGGTTGATCCGTCAGTACATCTGCCATCTGGTGGAAGGTGAGCAACTCTGGCAGATCAACCTGCGCATGATCATTGGGCTGAACGGCGCTAACTTCCCTTTTACCTGGTATCCGGAGCATTCGCAAATTGAATGGGCTGAGTTGTGGGCTTATGACAAACGTTGCTTGCAGGTGATGTTAGATCAGTATCGCGCCGATACGCAGTACTTGATAGATATATTAAAGAATTTGCCAGATGCTGTCTGGAAACACTATGGACGGATTACATGGCTGGGTGACGAGGTAGAAAGTCAGTATAGCGTGCGCGACATTGTCGAGATGCATCTGCGCCACCTGGATGGGCACGCCGAAGATATTCGCGCGATCCGCGCCTTGCATGGGTGCTGAAATATCAGGTCGAGAGGTGATTTTGGATACAAAAGAAATTGTTCGCGGTCTTGCCCCAGTGGATTGGGTGCAAATGCAAATACTGGCAAAATTGCCACCTGAAAAAAGAATTGCTCCTGGCTTGCAAGCGCAAGCCTTTGCAATGGCCGCTCTGCGAGGTACATTTCGAAAACGGTATCCTGAATTGTCTTTATCAGAAATCAACATGAAGGTACTGGCTTATCTTACACCTGTCCGAATGAGCAAAACATGAGTGCAATTGATTTCTACATTCGGGTTGTGAAGGCATTGGATGAAATCGATGCTCCCTATATGATCGTAGGTGCATTTGCAGGTTTGGTTTTTGGTATTAGCCGCGCAACATTTGATGTGGATATCCTTGTTGACCTCAAGGAAGATGATTTTGAGAAATTAGCTGATAGTTTTCCACTTCCTCGCTATTATGCGGATCCCGAGATGATGCGAAACTCTGTAAAGATGGGCATCATGTTCAACCTGATTGACACGCAGGAAGGTGTAAAGGCAGATTTGGTTCCCCTAATCCGTGAACCGGATTATCAAACCGCATTTGAGAGACGCGTCCGAAGAACGTTTACAGATGCAGAAGGGAATAGTTTTGATGCATGGTGCGCTCAACCCACGGATATTATTATTGGCAAGCTCAAAGCGTGGACGGAAGGTCAATCGGCAAAGCACCCAGCTGATATTTACAGCATGTTGTTTTTCTCATTAAGCGGGTTTAGTGATTTGTCAATCGATTTTCAGACGATTGAATTAGAAGCAACTCGCATGGGATTGCCAACAGTTGAACTTTGGCGAGAGTTGTTATCTCGTGCGCGAGATGATGTTAGCAACCGCCCAAAAGGTGATTAGTTATTTCTCGTTCCTACACCTCGAAAGGAGACCAGCATGTATGTCAAGGATTATCGAGAAGTACCCGTAGAACCCGGCGGTTCCGATGGCCTGACAGTGCGCTGGGTGATCAATGCTTCGCAGGGTGCAACGAACTTCGCTATGCGGGTCTTTGAACTCGAACCCGGAAAGGAGTCGCCCTTCCACCGGCACGAGAATGAGCACGAGGCCCTGGTACTGGGCGGCAGCGGCGAAATTGAAACAGATGAAGGTACGGCCGAACTAAAAGTAGGCTCGGCCATCTTTATTCCTGCGCAGGAGAGTCACCGCTTCCGCAATACCGGGAAAGATGTCTTAAGTTTTATCGATATTGTTGCGTTCTCGGCCATCATACCTAAATAATCGAGCGAAGTTGAATCAGACGAGCCAACCTATCCTTGTTATTTTCTCAGGATTGCCTGGAACCGGCAAAAGTACCCTTACTGATCGTCTCGCCCGCGAACTGCGCTGGCCGCTCTTACGCATCGATGACGTGGCCGGACAGGTTCCGCCCGAGGCTGATTACCATTTCTGGGATGAGAAAATCCTCCTCCTGCTCAATATCGCCGAAGTGCAACTGGAGTTAGGTGTGAGCGTCATCGCCGATTCGGTCTTTATGGGCACTGATCGATTACACGCTCAGGAAATTGCCCAAAAACACGACGCAATATTTCGCCCGGTATATTGTTTCGTATCCAATGAAGCGACTTGGGAAAAGCGTGTAAACGAACGCTTTGATACCCTTCAGCGTACTGATGTAGCTACCTGGGAGCAGATTCAGCACCAACGCCAGTGGTTTACTCCTTGGCAATCAGGTACAGGCTTGTTCATTGATGCAGTCGAGCCTGTTGAACAGAACTACGCCAAAGTACTTGAATTCGTTTCCAGCCGGAGGGTTTCGCTTGAACCTTTACAAATAAGGGTTCCCCTTGTCAAAGGGCAGTATCATGTATAAACCGATGAGGAGATTGAATGCTTTCTAAAACTCTGGTCAATGTAGCCATGGGGCGCGAGCCCGCAGATATGGTCATTCGCAAGGGTCAGTGGGTCAGTGTGCAGTCCGGGGAAATCATCCCTGATACGGATATCGCTATTGTAGACGGTCATATCGCCTATGTAGGCGAAGATGCTTTGCATTGCATTGGAAAAGAAACACAGGTCATCGAGGCGGACGGGCGTTATCTTGTCCCCGGCCTGCTGGATGGACACATGCACGTCGAATCGGGTATGGTCACCGTAACCGAGTTTGTGCGCGCGGTTGCGCCGCGCGGTTCCACCGGCCTGTTCGTGGATCCGCACGAGATTGCCAATGTCTTCGGCTTGAAAGGCGTCAAGTTGATGGTGGACGAAGCCGCCCGCCAGCCGATCCACGTGTGGGTGCAGATGCCATCCTGCGTGCCGTCTGCCCCGGGGTTGGAGACTCCGGGCGCCTCGATCGGCCCTGCCGACGTGGCCGAGGCCATGACCTGGCCCGGTATCATCGGCCTGGGCGAGATGATGAACTTCCCGGGCGTGATCGCTTCTGACGAGAAGATGCACGCTGAAATGCATGCTACGCGCCACGCGGGCAAGGTCATTGGCGGGCATTATCCGACGCCCGACCTGGGGCTGCCATTCCATGGTTATGTCGCGGGTGGAATTGAAGATGACCATGAAGGGACGCGGGTTGAAGATGCAATTGCGCGCGTGCGCCAGGGCATGAAGGCTATGCTGCGTTATGGGTCCGGTTGGCTGGATGTCGAAGGCCAGGTTGACGCCATCCTCAAACACAAACTGGATTCGCGTCGCTTTATCCTGTGTACCGATGATATCCATGTCGGCACGCTTACCCAAGATGGACACATGGATCGTGTGCTGCGGCATGCGATTGAAGTTGGTCTGCCGCCCATCACGGCCATCCAGATGTGCACCATCAATACCGCCGAACACTTCGGCCTGGCGCGTGAAATGGGGATGATCGCTCCGGGTCGCTGGGCGGATGTGGTGCTGGTGAAGGATTTGCGCGAATTCCAGGCAGACCTGGTAATTGCCAAAGGACAGGTGATCGCCGAAGATGGTCAATGGAAGGTAAATCTCCCAGTTGTAAAATACCCCGCGTGGGCCAGGCAGTCGGTGCATTTGCAGCGGCCGTTGCAGGCTGACGATTTTGTTTTGAAATATTCATCCCCCCTCATTCCTCTCCCTGAGGGTGATGGAATGAAAGTGATCGCGAACGTGATTGGCGTGATCGAAAACCAAGCGCCGACTCGCCATTTGAAAATTCCGGTCATCACCAATGCCGGAGAAATTCGGGTAGATATGGACCGGGATATTGCCAAGATTGCGCTTGTCCAACGCCACCAGGGCATGGGTGGCATCCGTCTCGGTCTGGTGAGCGGCTTTGGTTTTAAGGAAAAATGTGCCGTTGCGTCGACGGTTGCGCATGACAGCCACCACATGATCGTAGTCGGCACCGACGAGGCCGATATGGCGGAAGCAGCCAATAGCCTGGCGCGCTGCGGTGGAGGGCAGGTCGTCGTCAAAGACGGGCAGGTGATCGGGCAGGTCGAGTTACAAATTGCAGGCCTGATGTCCACAGAGCGAGCGGAAGTTGTCGCGCAAAATACCGCTACTGTCTTGGACGGGTTTCGCACTTGCGGTTGCAATCTGAATAATCCGAACATGCAGTTGAGCTTGCTAGCGCTGGTGGTCATCCCTGAGTTGCGCATCTCCGATATGGGGCTGGTGGATGTGAACCGTTTCGAAGTGATTCCGGTGGTGGAGTAGGTATGTCGAACTTTCCTTTTCAACGTTTGCAATCGAAGCTTTCTGTTCTAATCGCAGGCACCCCGGCGGGGGACCGCTTGCCGTCCGAGCCACAACTGGCCAGGAAACTGGGTGTATCACGTGCAACCTTGCGTGAAGCCATGCGCACCTTCGAAACACAGGGATTGATCCGCCGCCGCCAGGGCGCTGGTACCTTTGTCGTTGGCCAGGTGCCGGTGTTGGATAGTGGTCTGGAAGTGTTAGAGAGCCTGGACACCATGGCTCAACGCTTGAACCTGGCAGTCACTGTCAGCGATATGCACGTCGACAGGGTATATGCTGACCACGAACTGGCAGATGGGCTCAAGTTGCCGCTGGCTTCCAGCCTGATCAGCATTCGCCGTGTGATCCGCGCCGATGGCCGTCCGGTAGCTTACTTGGTGGATACCCTGCCCGAAGAGGTTCTCAAACCGGAAGATTTGCCGGGGGATTTCAACGGTTCGGTCCTGGACTTTTTGATTGCTCGCGGTATCCCTTTGACGATATCGCGAGCAGCGATCAGCGCTACGGGCGCGACGGCTGAAGTAGCCCGCGCCCTCGAGATCCAGCGCGAAGATGTCTTGCTGAAATTCACATCTCAACTCTACATTGCCAATGGCAGCGTAGTGGATTACTCGGTCAGTAGTTTCATTCCCGGGTATTTCAACTTTCATGTTATCCGGCGGGTTGGGAATGGATGAGCAGTTTCCAATGATCTTGCTAGGTGCGCAGATCATTGTTACTGAAAAAACACTTATAAAATTACCTGGAGGTAAAAATGCGAAGTTTTGCAGGTCGTGACATTCTGTCACTGAAGGATTTCGAACGTAATGAGTTCTTTCATGTATTTGAAGTAGCCGATGAGTTAGAGCCGATTGCCCGCAGTCGGCGCAACA
>JAFGKO010000026.1 GCA_016928525.1 Anaerolineales bacterium
GCGCGCCCACTGGGTGGACGTAGACTTCCGCGCCCTGGAGCGCCAGCCAGCCTGCAGCGCCGGCGTGGTCCAGGTGGATATGCGTCAGCAGCAGGTGGGTCACGTCGCGGGGAGAATAGCCGCCTTCTTCCAGAGCGGCTTGAAGAGCAGGTAGAGTCGAGCCGGGTCCGCACTCGACCATAACCAGGCCGGTAGAATGAGGGATGAGATAGGCGGCAATCGCCTGTTTCCGTCCCTGAAAATTCAAATCAAGTGTGATAATGGGGGTCTTTGCCATGTAGAATCCTGGGAAGTCATGTTCGAAGAAAAGCCGGAAAGCTCCAATGCGATGTCGGCGTCACAATAGATGCTACAGACCGACACGTTGCGCTGGAGCAGGGCAGTATAAAGCTTCTTGCTCCCGGGCGGACCGCCAAACGAATCCGCCATGAGCAACACCACCACCGTTCGCAGGTCGCGCCGTTGTAGGTCGTCGATCGTAGCCAGCAGTCCGAGTGAGACAGTGGGCGTCACCAGGATAGCGCTGCTGCCTTGCGGGAGATGGCCGGCCTGCGCCGCTACCAACCCGGCGATGGATAAATCAGTCTCAGCTTCGATGAAGGCTAAGGTTTCCAAAATCTTATTTTCCTGGCGCTGGCTGCGCTCCGCGGGGATAATGGCATAGTTTCGCCCGGCAGTGACCAGCCCGACAGCCCGGCGCTGGCGGAGGAAATAATGCGCCAGGGAAGCCGTAATGCTGATGGCATATTCCAGGGTAGAGGGGGCCAGCTTGAACTCGGTGCGTTGGCTGAAGAGCCAGCCGTCAGTGCGCATTTCGGGAGTTTCGTAAGCTTTTTCGGCATGCACCCCAGCCTGCGCATCCAAAAATAACCAGACTTCGGCCTGGGGATCCTGCTCGAACTCCTTGACGATCAACTGGCCGCGCCGGGCGGTCGTCGGCCAATGGATGCGTTTCATCGGATCGCCGGGAACGTATTCACGCACCCCGGAAGCATGCGGGGTAATGTCCATGGCCTTGCGGCGGATCACCTGCCCGCCGGGCAACAAGCCAGGCGGTGAAATAAAGGCGCTGATCTCATAGATCATGGGGAGCACGACCAGCGAGTTTTCCGCCGGGATCACTTTTTCCCTCCGGAACAAACCAAAGGGGTCACCAGAGACCAGGCGGGTTGGGCCGAGCCGAAAACCGCCACGCCGGACGAGCCAGGTGCGCGCGATATATGTCCGTTTTTGGCCCTTCCCCACCACGGTCAGCAAGCGTGACCCGGAAGCGCCTTGCATGTTGGTATCGTTGGAAACCTCGACCCACAACTTGCCCAGGCGGCTCTCGTTGACCAGTTCGAAATACTCTTCGAACACGTCCCCCACGCTGGCGCGTAGCGAGCGGGCGCGCCGGTTGACACTCAGGCCGCGCAGGGAAACCTGCGCCCAAAGCCAGGAAATACAAATCAATAAAATACTGA
Organism: Anaerolineales bacterium; assembly: GCA_016928525.1. Next base: position 1,464 of record JAFGKO010000026.1, read on the forward strand.
TGTAGAGAAGACGTGTAAATATCTCACGCGCCCCAACCAGCACACCGATCAGACCGCCTGCCAATAGAATGACGGCCAGAACCCGGCCAGTTCGCATGCCTACTTTTCCTTGACTGCTGGAACTTTGTAATCACCGCCGGGGACAGGCAGGTTTTCGACGATCTCGCGCACGATACGGTCTGCGCTCACTTCACGCAGGCGGGCGGCAGGCCCCACAATGATGCGATGCCCGAGCACGGGCACAGCCATGGCCTGAATATCATCCGGCAAGACATAATCACGCCCCAGGAGAGCAGCGCGCGCCTGCCCGGTGCGGAATAGCGCCAGGCTGCCGCGCGGGCTGGCTCCCAGGTAGACGTCATCGCTCTGGCGGGTGCGGTTGGTCAGGTCGACGATATAGCGCTTGATGGCCGTCGAGACATACACCGTTTTGACGTTTTCGATCGCAGCCAGGACGTCCTTGGTCTTGACGATGGCCTTGAGCGCTTCAATCGGATGCTCCAACTGCTGCCCCTCGAGGATGCGGATCTCGTCCGGGATGCTGGGATAACCCATGCGCACCCGTAGCAGGAAGCGGTCCAGTTGCGCTTCGGGCAAAGGAAAGGTGCCCTCATATTCGATCGGGTTCTGCGTCGCCAGGACCATAAAAGGCTTGGGCAGCACATGCGTCACGCCATCCACGGTCACAGTGCGTTCTTCCATGGCTTCGAGCAGGGAGGCCTGCGTCTTGGGCGTGGCGCGGTTGATCTCATCCGCCAGGACGATCTGCCCGATGACCGGGCCCGGGCGGAACTCGAACTCGCGTTTTTGCTGGTTATAAATGGAAACGCCGGTGACGTCACTGGGGAGCATATCCGGCGTAAATTGCAGGCGATTAAAGGAACAATCCAGGGAACGAGCCAGGCTGCGGGCCATCACGGTTTTTCCCACCCCGGGCACATCTTCGATCAATACGTGCCCCTGGCACAGCAGGCCAATGACAATCAGTTCAAGCGACTGTCGCTTGCCGATCACAACTTTCTCCAGGTTTTCAAGTACCCGCTCACCAAACGAATTGATATCTACCATGCTGAAATCCTTTCCAGACGAGTGTCGCCCCTGATTGTAAGGGCAATCAACGAGGAGAGCAAGTGAGAGCAGAAATTTTAACCGCCAAGGTACAAAGAGCGCCAAGAATTTATTAGGTCGCTAAGGCAAACATCTTGGCGACCTCTATTAGATGCTTGGCGTTCATGGCGTGCTTGGCGGTTGATCCCGATTTTTTGAATTGGGTTTTCGAGTATAATCGCCGCTGTGCCCCCGTAGCTCAATGGACAGAGTGCCTGACTTCGAATCAGTAGGTTGTGGGTTCGAATCCCGCCGGGGGCGCCTGGACCTCAGACCGCTCGTTGTTTTGAAGCGACGGGCGGTTTTCGTTTACAGCAACGAATTCCATATTGCCCAAAGCGAGGATTGCTGTATACTTATTATTAGGAAAAAGGGAGACACCCCAATGCCTTGCAAAAAGAAGCCTGAAAATCTCTCAAAAACAGCTGTAATAGAACTGAATGCGTTGCTGCCGCCCCCTACAGGGATGATATCCGTGTTAGATAGGGCGTTTAAGCCCTTACAGGGTGCTTTGCGAGGAGAGTTGTGAAATGAACCCTTCAAACGAACGAGCCAGAGACATAATAAACCAGCTAACCGTTCAACTGGCAAAGGGTTGGCAAACCTACCTTGTTGCTAAACATGTCCATGAACGGCGAGCAAGTAAACGTATTTCTTCAATGGTTTACTTTTTTAATACCGTTGAAATTTCCTGTCTAGAAACTACAATTTTGACACTATCGAAACTTTTAGTTTCTCAAGCTGCTTCGATTTCTGTTCCATATTTATTGAATTTTGTTGAGCAGAATCCTTCTGCTTTTCCCGAGATCCAGCGAGAACGATTAATAGATTTGGTAAATCGCCATCGGGAAGAATTGCGTTTGCTTGAGCCATTGGTAAATAATCTCAGACAACAACGTGATCGTACAATTGCCCATCTTGATAAATTACATGTGACTAATCCGTCTGTCATTTCTAGTGTTCCCCCTCTTAATTATTTAGAAGTTGAAAAAGTGTTCAGAGATTTGACAGCGTTGCTCAATGAATACGCGAGCCACATGGAACCATCATCTTATATATTTCTAGGTGCTCTTGAACCTAATATTATTGAGGACGTTGAATATTTAACAAAACTAATTGAAGATGATGATACGAAAGAATAAAAAATTATATACCGATCTAGTTGAGACAGTGTGTTTTATGAACACCTTCATTGCACTTTGGATAAAGCATTCAAAGGAGAACCACAGGAGGAGACATGGCTCAAAAAATCAAAAGTACTAAGACAGAACAGAATGATGCTGATTTTGTTCGAATGTATTATGAACACCAATATGACACAATGACAAAACATGAAGATAATCGATTGGCAATGACAAATTATGTCCTTACTGTGAGTGCTCTTGCCTTCACTTTTGGCTACCAAAATGCAGCACAGATAAGCATAATCACCGGAATTGGTTTGCCAACTATTATTATATTAGTTAACATATTTGCCATACTCTACATAGAGAGAACGGCTGATTTCATGAAAGTACATCAAGATCGTGCACGCGCAATACTAGAAATATACGCACCTGAATTAAAGAAAATAAATGAAAAACTCACTTGGCGTAAAGGTAATTTTCTGCGTACCAAAAGAGGAATGCAAAAAGGCATACATTTTCTGCTTATTTTAGTAGCACTTATACCTGTAGCTGTTTACCTCTTGCAATTTATTTAATTCGCATTTAGACAAAATTGGGTAGTCTCCCTGTCGGGTGCAGTTGGTCCTTCAGGCTGCAAATTTACCGCGAAGACCGCAAAGGGCGCGAAGAAAACCCTTTAA
>JAFGKO010000027.1 GCA_016928525.1 Anaerolineales bacterium
ACGTCCAAGAAAATGTCTTGCTTTCAGAACGCCTTATGAGGTATTCTTTGAACACCAATCTGTTGCACTTGCTAGTTGAATCCAAGGGGCAATTCGAGACAAGAAAATTCAATTATTTTGCAAGAAGCAGTAGAAGCAAAAGAAATGATTTTCCCCATAATTTTTCCTTTTTACCTCTTACTTTTTGCATCCGCCACCATTTCCGCAAATCTTCTTGTGTACAAGGGCGCATCCAGCGGCCAGCGGGATGTGACCAGGTTCCTATCCTGCACGATAAAGGGCCAGACCATCGAAAGCCCATTCTTGAAACTTTTAGGATCCTTGAGGACGCCACGCACTTCATCGGCTACGTAACACTCGTAAGTACGGTAACGCCGACCCAACAGCCAGAAGGTTAAGGCATAGCCTGAAAACTCCAGGTCTTTGGTCAGCGCGGTAACCTTGTAATCCCACAAAACACTTTTCCCAGTTTCAGGATCTACCGCCCGCGCTAACACCAGCATACCATGACAGATCGAGCCGACCACTTTTCCTTGCTTGAAAAACTCGACCATCTTCTGTTGGAGTATTTCGCTTTCCAAATACTGCTTCATCCCAGGCGCATGACCGCCCGTCATCGAAACAGCCTCAAAATCATCCACGTTGATGTCAGCATATTTGATCGGATGCTGAAACTCAGGACTGGCAGCCATTTTTTTGTAATTGGCCAGGCCACGAGGTCCAGCCCCAAGCGGGCCCAAGATCGATCCTTTCAGCAGACGCGGGTCACAGGCAGCCACATCCCCGTTCTCGGTGGCAAAAGTCACTTTCCAGCCCCGGTCGGTACAAACCTTCCACGGGAAGGATGATTCAGAAGGATCAAAATCGTTGTCCGGCAGTGGGATCAAAATATGCGGCTGAGTCATATTTCCTCCGAATTTGTGCGCTTTTTGCGCAGTTGACTGTATAATATCCATAATTATAGTCGACAGTCCAATCAGATTCCCAATCCACGAGCAGCGGCGTCATTCCCAAGATGACATTCACCAACGAACGATACCAAACGCTACGAGATATTTTCCGGGGCAAGCGCCTGCCGCTGGCCTTCGTGGATTTGGACGCCTTCGACGCTAACGTAGCCTATGCCGCTGGTAAGGCGTGCGGCACGGGCAAGACCATCCGGCTGGGCAGTAAGTCCATTCGTTGCGAGCCGCTCATGCGGCGGATTTTGGAATACAGCGACATCTATCGGGGATTTCTAACCTACACCGTCGAAGAGACAAAATTTCTAGCGGACAAAGGGCACGATAATTTCATCGTCGCCTATCCAACTATCCAACCCTCCGACATCGAACTTATCATCCGCCTCGCACGGGACGGGAAATCTGCTTCCGTTATGGTCGACTCCCTCCAACACCTGACGATTCTCTCCGCAGCGGGCGAAGGAGCTGGCGTGGCCTTTTCAGCCTGTCTGGAAGTGGATCTATCCTATCGCCCGCTCGGCACGGACAAGGTCCATCTCGGCCTGCGCCGCAGTCCCGTCCGCACCCCGGAGCAAGCGCTTGAGCTAGCCAAGCAGGCCCAAGCGCTCGAAGGTGTGCAGATCGATTGTTTAATGGGCTACGAGGGTCATATTGCAGGGGTCAACGACGATGTACCTGGACAGGCGCTCAACAACTTCGTTATGCGCACGCTGAAGAATATGTCCGTGAAGGAATTGACCTCGAGACGGGGTGCAGTTGTCAGGTCCTTGAAAGAAGCGGGGGTGAAATTGAGACTGGTCAACGGCGGCGGATCAGGCAGTCTGGTTTCCACGTTGGCCGATGAATCCGTCACCGAGGTTACGGTAGGATCAGGGTTTTATGCTCCGGGTCTGTTCCATCATTTCAATGAAGTCCAATATCAGCCATCCGCATTTTTTGCGTTGCAGGTGGTGCGCGTGCCCAAGCCAGGTATGGTCACCTGTCAGGGCGGCGGATATATCGCATCAGGTCCGATCGAGGCCAGCAAGGCGCCATTGCCGGTGATGCCGGTCGGGATGAGTTACCTGCCATTGGAGGGCGCGGGTGAAGTGCAAACCCCACTGCAACTGGCGGATGGCACACCCGAAATTGCGTTGGGTGACCCGGTCTTTTTCCAGCACGCCAAGGCAGGCGAGTTATGCGAACGGTTCAACGAGTTGTATTTATTGCGGGGAAAAAAGATTGTGGACGTTGTGAAGACATATCGTGGTGAAGGAATGAATTTTTTGTAACGCCAAAGGAGAACGCCAATGAAGAGAACGCTCAAGCACATCAGTTATTCGATGGGGAATTTCGCCAACACCATCGCCTACCAGGTGTTCGGCAACCGTATCCAGTTCTATTATGTGGACATTTTAGGATTGAGTGGTGCAACCGCGGGCATCATCTGGACCATTTACGGCCTGTGGAACGCTGTCAACGACCCGTTGATGGGACAGGTTTCCGACCGCACGCGCTCGCGTTTCGGGCGGCGTGTGCCCTATGTGGCTTTCGGTGCTATCCCGCTAGGTCTGTCCTTCTTCTTCTTGTGGACGCCTCCTGACAAGAGTCCTTTCGTGCTGGCTGCTTATTTCCTTGCACTGCTGTTCATCTTCGATACGCTCTACAGCCTGACTATCATTGCATACAACGCGCTCTTTCCGGAAGTCGCGCCGACCAATCGCGACCGAGTAGATCTCTCGGCTACACGCGAGATCCTGGCAACGGTGGCGCTCCTGATATCCTATATCGTCGCTCCCATTATCGCCGAAGAGGTCGGCTACATCGTCATGGGCGCTATCATGGGCGGCTTGATCGCCCTTGGTTACCTGATCGCCATGATCGGCGTGAAAGAAAAACCAATTGACGAAGCCAAAGAAGAATCGCTCAGCCTGGGACGATCCCTAAAAATCGTGCTCACCAGCATCCCCTTCCGCTGGTTCCTGGGTGCAAACATCTCGAAAGAGTATGTTTGGCTGTTGCTGGGCGCGATGCTGCCCTTCTGGAGGAAATACGCGCTCGGCATCCAGGGCGAGGTCAATGTCTTTGGCGCAACCCTGAGCGCTGGCGATTCAGAAGCCGTCCTGCTGGGCATCCCGCTGGTAATGGCCATCCCGGCCCTGCTCATCTGGAGCCCGATCGTCAAAAAGATTGGCTACCGCAAAACCTGGATCATCGCCTCGCTTACCTTTATCCCCGGCCTGTTGGCAATGACCTTTGCTAAAGACTTCAATTCCGGCCTGCTGGGAACCCTGTTGATCATTCCCGGCCTGGCTGGTTCCCTGATCATGCCTTTCCCGGTCATCTCAGAGGTGATTGACGACGATGCCAAAAAAGAACATGGCTACCGCCGCGAAGGCTTGTTCTTTGGTATGAACGGCGGTATCGTTAAACTTGCCTTTTCGGCACAGGGTATCCTGTTCGCCGTTGTCACGGGTGTCACCGGCTTTGCCGCCGGCAGCGCTGTCCAAACCAAGGCAGCTATCTGGGGCATCCGCTTCCTGATCGGTGTGACCCCCATCATCGCTACGCTGATCACCGCTTTCTGCATGTGGAAATACCCGCTGGGACGTGATTTCAAGTCCGAATGATGCCAAAGGAGAATGAAATGAACGAGGAAACCAAAATTACCTGGCTCAAACGTGTCCTGCTCTTCAAGATCGTGATCGTGGCGTTATTGTTCGGCCTGCCGACATGGCTTGGAACTGATTCATTCCTCAAAATGCTGGGGGAGACCATCCCCGATCCGCCCTTCTACATGCGCATCTTTGGCGCGACACAGATTGGCTTGATCTTTCTATATTGGTTCGCCTACCAAAACCCGGTCAAAAACCGCGATATGGTCCGTTATGCAGTAATCGACAACGGCGTTGCTTTTATCACCCTGGTCGTTTATGCCTTCACCGTCGGCATCACAAACCCAACCATTTGGCTTTCTATCGCGCTGGTGCTGTTCTTTGCCACCGCGTTCTATGCGCTGACGCCGAAGGCTGCCTGATATGATGTCATTGCAAGGAGACCTAAGCTGACGAAGCAATCTCAGGTTAATAGGGGATTGCTTCGTCGCTATCGCTCCTCGCAATGACATTAAAAATCTCATGCTAGAAAAAGCCCTCACCTACGCCCGTGCCAACCGCCAGTCGCACCTGTCCCAACTGCAAGACTGGCTGCGCATCCCCAGCGTTTCCACGCTCCCCGAACACAAAGACGATGTCCGGCGGGCAGCCCAATTTGCAGCGGATAAATTGTCCGAAATGGGATTCCCGCGCGTGGATATCGACGACACGCCCGGCCACCCCATTGTCTATGCCGAACGGACTGGACTCTCCGCCCCAACCTTGCTCATCTACGGTCATTTCGACGTTCAACCTGTTGACCCTTTCGACGCATGGACCCGGCCCCCGTTCGAACCCGTCATCGAGGGTGACAACCTTTACGCGCGCGGAGCGTCCGACGACAAGGGACAGGCTTTCGCTGTCCTGGTCGCGTTAGAGTCGTATCTCAAAACCAGCGGGGAGTTACCCGTTAACGTCAAGGTGCTGCTGGAAGGCGAAGAAGAAATCATCAGCCCAAACCTGTTTCCCTACCTACAAGAAAACGCGAACAAACTGGCCGCGGACGCCATCCTGATCGCCGACCAAGATATGCTCGACCCCAAGGTCCCGGTGGTGATGTGGGGCGTGCGCGGCAATCTGTACGTTGAAATCGAAGTGCGCGGTCCAGCCCATGACCTGCACTCCGGCACCTTCGGCGGCTCGGTAGACAACCCGTTCAACGTGCTGGCGCGTTTGCTAGCCAGCCTGCAAGACGGCGAGACGCGCAAAGTTCTCGTCCCCGGCTTTTACGACAAAGTACAGGCATTGACCGACGAAGAACGTGCTCTGATCGCCCAGGCTCCTATCAATGACGAGATCGGCCTGTATCTCACCGGCGCGCCCGCGCTGGGCGGCGAAATAGGATATCCGCTGGCGGAACGCGTCAGTGTACGACCCACGCTGGATATTCATGGCATCGCAGGCGGGTTCACAGGCAAAGGCATGAAGACCGTCATCCCATCCAAAGCGACAGGCAAGGTGAGCATGCGTCTCGTCCCAGACCAGACTCCCGATGAAATCGCCGATTTGCTCGAAACGCACCTGCGCAAATCTTGTCCACCCATAGTGCAAATGGAACTCCGCATCATTGGTAAGGCTGAACCGGTCAAAATTGACTACAAATCCCCGGCGGTGCAGGCAGCAGCAACCGCCTACGAGCGTGGCTTCGGCGCATCGCCTGTCTTCCTGCGTGGCGGGGGATCGTTGCCGATTGTGCGCGCCATGATTGACGAGCTGAGCCAACCCGGCCAGGGCGACATCCCGATAGTGATGATCGGCTTCGGCCTGCCCGATGACCGCACCCACGCCCCGAACGAGAAGTTCCATTTGCCGAATTTCTACAACGGGATCGAGACAGTCATCCATTATTTGGATTTGTTCAAGAGCAAATAGTGCGGCGCACTCTCGTAAACGGCAGCAATCATTTAGTCCAGAAAGAAGCGAGGAGAATCATGCAAATCCCAGAAAAAGGTCTACCAAAGGAACAAGTCCTGGGCACGTTACAGGCTTTCAAATCCCGTGATATGGATTGGAGAGCGGGCAAGGTCTGGTGCTATGTCTATAATCCCGGTGAAGACCCCAACCAGGTCATCAAAGAAGCCTACCTGTCGTTCCTGACAGAGAACGGGCTCGACCCGACCGTGTTCCCGTCAATGCTCAAGCTGGAGACGGACGTGGTGCGCATGCTGGCGACTCTGTTGCGCGGCGACGGAAACGTGGTGGGACATCTAACGACAGGCGGGACGGAAAGCATCATGCTGGCCGTGAAAACGGCCCGTGACAGGGCACGCGCGTTGCACCCCGATATCATCCGGCCTGAAATGGTGCTACCAAAGACGGCGCACGCTGCTTTCCACAAGGCGGCACATTACCTGGGCGTTATGCCTGTTGTAGTAGACATCAACCCCGCTACCTTCAGGGTAGAAACCAATGCCATGCGGGCGGCGATCACCAAGAACACGATCCTGCTGGTGGCCTCAGCGCCAAGCTATTCGCAGGGCGTGATCGACCCCATTGCCGAGATTGGCGCGTTGGCTCAGGAGAAGGATCTACTCTTTCACGTGGACGGCTGCGTGGGTGGCATTCATCTTTCGTTCATGCGCAAGCTGGGTTATGAAATACCCGATTTCGATTTCAGCGTGCCCGGCGTGACTTCCATCTCCGCCGATCTGCACAAGTATGGCTACGCCGCCAAGGGCGCCTCGTGCGTGCTGTACCGTGACAAGGCTATCCGCAAGTACCAGATTTTCGCCTGCACCGACACCACCGCTTATACACTCATCAACCCGACCGTCACATCTACCAAGAGTGGCGGCCCAATGGCGGGGGCCTGGGCCATCCTGACTTACCTGGGAGAAGAAGGTTTCATGCACATCGTCAAGACCGTGCAGGAGGCCACCCAGAAACTGATCGAAGGTATCAACGCCATACCCGAACTGGAAGTGCTCGGCCAGCCCGCCATGTGCATGTTCTCGTTCAAATCGGACGTTATCAACGTCTACCAATTGGCGGATGCCATGGCCAGGCGCGGCTGGTATATCCAGGGGCAGTTTTCTACGCCGCTCACGCCGCGTAACCTGCATATCTCGGTCAACTATGGGACGACGCACCAGGTGGACGCCCTGCTCAAGGATTTGCGGGAATGCGTGGAACTGGTCAAGGGGATGGATCCGATCGACAGCGACGGTATCCGGGCCATGGTTGGGGCAGCGCTTCAAAGCCCGGATCCGGAAGCTGCCTTCGGTCAATTAGCCGCCAGCGCCGGTCTGACAGGCACCGACCTGCCCGAAGAGATGGCCTTCATCAACGAAGTGCTCGACGCGCTCCCCGATGCACTTTGCAATGAGTTCCTGGTCAATTATTTCAACGATTTGTATGTTTAAACGAAAGCAGCCCGCGCCTTCACCACGGGCTGCTTCTCTCTCACCCCCCAATTACACTCCAATCAGAATTTTGCCCCCTTCTGTCTGAAGTGGAAGCGTTTTTCGATCGTAAACTTTGAAGCCGTTTTTCGTATCTCGTTCTGCCAGATAAAGCGCATATTGAACATCGTGCATCACTTCATCGACGGTCTTATAATCCGAGGTGCAATAAATTCCGCCGATATTGATCTTGATACGGTTTTTCAAGCCAATGCTAACCAGATACTCTTCGAACTCCGATTGCATACGGTCCGCAATGGAGGCTGGCGCAAAACGGTCAACAGCATCTTCAATCAGGATCAGGAATTGATCCGCATCAAAACGGGCGACAATATCGGAGAGCCGCAAAACCTTCTTGAGTACTTTTGCCACTCCTTGCAAGAATTGCTGCCTGTATTCTTTTCCAAACTTTTTCTCGTAATCCATCAACTGGCTCAGATTGATCGAGAAGACCATAAATTGATTTCCAGGAACTTGCCGGGAATGTTTGAGCACATGCTTCAAGCGCGCCATGAAAAACGCCGGGCTGAACAATCCGGTAAGCGCATCCCAGGGATTTTTTTCCGTGACGCTATCGACAGAACCAAGCAAAGATAGTAGGTTGGCAAGTCGCTCCCGACTGACCGGTCGCAACAAAACAGAATCAACATGAGAACACAGGCTGGTTGCAACCTCTTTATAAGTTACCAACCCCACCACTGGGATACTGCTTAGACGCTCATCTCCACGAATTTCCACTAGAAGTTCCAGGCCCGAAATTTCAGGCAAACTGAAATGCGTAAAGATGATATTGGGCTGGATTTGGAAGATTTGTTCAACGGTGATCTGGTCATGCAGCACAAGCTCTGTCAAATAACCAGCGCCGTCCAATGTTTGCCGAAAATCCAGAGAAGCAATATCCAGATCGTCTACAATAATAAGCGCGTATGGTTTGTTCATGCCAATATCCTCTTTTTTCCATTACCATGACGGAAAAAACCATATTTAGTTACCCTTTTTGGGAATATTTCTTAATTCAAGAGACCTTAAATTCCAACTTGCGCGTACAAAAGTTTTGATATAAAGTTGGAAGCAATCAATCTCCGGAGCTTATCATGCCCTTTTCAAACCACCCACGCCCTGAAGTTCTGAAATCTCTCACAGACGCAAAACCTGCCCCTTTTTGGTTGGATAATAAAGCACGCCCCGAGCCAGCTTCTGCGCTGACCGAGTCTATTACTGCGGACCTGGCCGTCATCGGCGCGGGCTTTACAGGACTTTGGTCTGCCCTGCTCGCGAAAGAATCTGATCCATCCCTGGAGGTTGTCCTGCTGGAGGGCGGTGAAGTGGCAAGCGGCGCAAGCGGTCGCAATGGCGGGTTTACAGATCACTGCCTGACGCATACCTTCGAAAACGGACTGGATCGCTGGCCGGAAGAACTGTCCACGCTGGTGAAGATAGGATACGAAAACCTGGATGCCATCGAAGAGACGGTTGAGCGTTACAAGATCGACTGTGATTTCCAGCGCACAGGCGAGATGATAGTCGCCACCGAAGGCCATCAAGTAGAGGAATTACGCAATGCGCCGGAGGAAGCCGCGCCATTCGGTCTCAGGCTGCAATGGTTCGATCGAGAGCAGGCCAGGGCTTTGGTCGATTCCCCCACATACCTGGGCGGTTTATACGACCCTGTCCCGGTTATGCTTGACCCGGCACGTCTGGCCTGGGGATTGAGACGGGCCTGCCTGGAGAACGGAGTCCGCCTGTATGAACGGACGCAGGCTATCGGTCTGAGTGAAGAAGCGCCTGGGATCGTCATAGGTACACAGTATGGTCAGGTTAAAGCGAAGAAAATTGCACTAGCGACCAATGCTTTTCCTCCGTTGTTGAAACGTCTGAAGTACTACATCGTGCCCGTTTATGATTACGCCTTGATGACCGAGCCACTGACAAAGGCGCAGCGCGACTCAATCGGGTGGAAGAAGCGCGTGGGCGTGGGTGACGCGAACAACCAGTTCCACTACTACCGCACCAGCGCAGACGGGCGCATCCTGTTCGGCGGTTACGACGCGGTCTATCATTGGAACAACGGCTTCGGTCCGCAGCTTGAAACAGATTACGAGTCCTTCGGGCGGCTGGCGGACCATTTCTTCCAGACTTTTCCGCAACTGGAAGGATTGCGCTTCACACACGCCTGGGGCGGCGCGATCGACACTTGCTCGCGTTTCAGCGCCTTCTGGGGGCAGGCATTTGGCGGCAAACTGGCTTATGCGATTGGATATACTGGATTGGGCGTAGGCGCTTCGCGTTTCGGCGCGCTGATCATGCTGGATTTGCTGAATGGGGCAGACAACAAACGCACGCGCTTGAAAATGGTGCGAGAGAAACCCATCCCCTTCCCGCCGGAGCCTGTCCGTTCGGCGGTGGTCAACCTGACGCGCTGGTCGATGGACCAGGCGGATAGAAATGAAGGGCGCCGCAACCTGTGGTTGAAATTGCTGGACATGACCGGGTTGGGGTTTAACTCATGAGGTAGCGATGAAATATCACAATGTATGCATCTTTATCTTGATATTTCTGGGCTTATACACTCACGGATGCACAGCCAGCACCAAGCATGAAATTGGGACGGCTACCCCAACTGCCAGTCCTTCCCTTGGGGATGTGTGGGTGCGAGCAAGCGATGGGATGCGGATGGTTTACGTCCCGGCAGGCAAATTCGAGATGGGCAGCAATTATGAAGAAACTGCTTACGGCCGTAAATTGTGCAAGGAATATTTTGGGAAGGATGCGCACGCAGCCTGCACGGCTGCCAATTTTGGGGACGAATCACCTGCCCACAATGTCACACTCAGCAGTTACTGGATCGACCAGACCGAAGTGACCAATAATCAATATCAAAAATGTCAGCAAGCAGGTGTATGTACACCACCCACAGATACACGCTCCTATTATTACCATCCTGCCAATTATGGCGATCCTGATTACGCTGAATATCCTGTCACCTGGGTCACCAGGGATCAAGCCAGCGACTATTGTAATTGGGCTGGCATCCGCTTGCCAACCGAGGCAGAATGGGAGTACGCTGCCAGGAGCCCTGAAAGCTGGCTCTTTCCCTGGGGAAACAGTTTTGACGGAACTCGCCTGAACTATTGCGATGCAAATTGTGACGACGGTCCTAACGACCCGACTGTTGACGATGGCTACGCCGACACAGCACGGTGGGTAGCTTTCCTTCCGGGGCAAGTTGGGTTGGGGCATTGGACATGGCAGGCAATGTCAGGGAATGGGTAGCGGACTGGTACGGACCATATACGGCTGATCCGCAAGTAAATCCAACTGGTCCGGCTAGTGGCGAAGCCACAATTCCACACGGCGGCTCTTGGTTGGATCTACCTTTTCTTATTCGCAGCGCCAATCGCGGCGGAGATCCACCTGATTATGCCCGCCACAATGTGGGATTCCGTTGCGTCAAGGATGAGTAATGGCTCTCCCTAGAGCAGGGTTTCCCATAGAGAGTTGTATACCCATTTTTTCTTAAATTGGGAGTAGAAATTTGTCCCACAAAGTTGTACAATATATATAGAATTCATCCGTTTTGCTCAATAAGGAGGTTTGGAAAATGTCTGTTAAACGAACGATCCAATTGAGTCTGATCGTGGTATTACTGTTCGCATCCCTTGGATTCACCGGCAGCGCATCTGCCAGTGGATACTGCCCCAGCAGCTACGTGGTGCAGCCAGGTGACTGGCTGGCTAAAATCGCCAGGCGCTGCGGGGTCACTTTATCCCAAATGTATGCAGCTAACCCTGGGGTTGGTTCCTATATCTACCCCGGTCAGGTGCTGTACATTCCAGGCGGATACGACTATGGATACGATTACGGCTATTATTGCGGCCCGTCCTACAGTGCATATTACGGGAATTACTACGTGGTCTGCCGCGGTGATACTCTGAGTGGGATTGCGCGCTACTACGGGGTGAGCACGTATTACCTGCAAAGTCACAACGGCATCGCAAACGCAAACAGGATCTATGCCGGTCAGTTCATTTATCCATAAGCATCACAAAGAACTCAAATGATATATTTCCAAAACCATCTGGACCAGGCGCTAGAACATAGCGCCTGGTTCTAATTCTTGACTCAATCTTCTTTTTTTGCTACAATAATTTAGTCTAACCTAAATTTTAATTTAGACATAACTTTTATCGGTATGGAGGCCAAATGAAACCCATTTCCAGGCGAGACTTTCTCAAATACGGCGGGCTGACGCTGGCCGGCGCGGCGGGCGCTACCGCCCTCGCTCAAGGGGTTGGCGGAGTATCCAAAGTCGCCGCCAAGTCTTTCAAGCCGCAGATGCAGCACGGCGATGACCTGATACCCGGCATTGACGGAGAAGTCGACCACGAAAAGAACGGCTTCAATCCCACCGACATTCTGACTGATTTCGATTACGGTGAAGTCTCCACTTTGCCGAACGGCCAGACCCTGCGCGAATACAGGATCGTGGCCGCCAACCGGGCTATCGAGGTCCTGCCCGGTATCGAGTTCCCGGCCTGGACGTATAACGGGCGCATCCCCGGCCCAACCGTCCGCTGCACCGAAGGGGACCGCATCCGCATCAGTTTCATCAACGGCAGCGAGCATCCGCACTCGATGCACTTCCACGGCATCCACTCGGGGGCTATGGACGGCGTCCCGGGCACGGGGCCGGGCGGATCGGTGGCGCCGGGCGATTCGTTCGTCTATGAGTTCGACGCGGAGCCGTTCGGGTTGCACCTGTATCATTGTCACGTTTTCCCGCTGGCGCGCCATATCGCCAAAGGGCTGTATGGCGCATTTATCATCGACCCCAAAGATGGCCGTCCGCCCGTCGACCACGAGATGGTCATGGTCATGCACGGCCTGGATGTGGATTTCGACGACACCAACGACTTCTACGCTGTCAACGGCATCCCCTTCCATTACCAGAACCACCCCATCCCGCTCAAAACTGGCGAGACGGTGCGCATCTACCTGGTCAACATCCTGGAGTTCGATCTGATCAACTCCTTCCACCTGCACGCCAATTTCTTCCACTACTACCCCACCGGCACCAGCCTGACGCCCCTCGAATACACCGACACCATTATGCAGACCCAGGCGCAGCGGGGCATTCTAGAGTTCAGCTACAAGCATCCCGGCATGTACATGTTCCATGCTCACAACACCGAGTTTGCCGAATTGGGCTGGACCGGCATGTTCGATGTGACGGAATAGAGGCGCGACATGACTCAACACACAACGAAAACCCGCTTCTCACTCCGAACTTTCGTCCTGCTCCTGATTCCGATCCTTGCCCTGGTTGGAGTGATTTTCCTGTTCCTCAGCACTGGCGGTGGGCTGGACCTGCAATCCGCGGCCCCAGTCGAAGACCTGAGCATCGAGCGCTACGAACTCCAACCTGGCAGCATTGACCTCTACGTCCGCAATTCCGGCCCGGGTGAATTGACCCTCGCCCAGGCTATCATCAACGAAGCCGTCTGGCCTTTCGAAGTCACGCCGAACCCGACCATCCCCCGTCTCGGGCGGGCCGCCATTCACCTTGAATATCCCTGGTCCTACGCGGAAGCCTATGGTATTACACTCTTCACCACCAACGCCATCGCTTTTGACGTGGAAATCCCGGTTGCCTTCAACACCCCCGAGCCAAACAGCAAGACCTTCTGGTCCTTTGCATTGATCGGCCTGTACGTGGGCATCATCCCAGTCTTCCTGGGCATCTTCTGGTTCCCGGCGCTGCGCCAGCTTGGCCGCCGCTGGATGGTCTTCCTGATGGCCGTCACTGCCGGGCTATTGATCTTCCTCGGCCTGGACACGTTGGTCGAGGCGCTGGAAAACGCCGCCGAAGCGCCGAGTCCCTTTCAGGGCACCGGCCTGATCGGTATCGGCGCGGTAGCAACCTTCCTGCTCCTGGATGCGCTCTCTCGTAAACAGGTCAATACCGGGAGCGACGAATCCGCACGACGCCTCTCCCTGGCCTATATGATTGCCCTGGGGATCGGCATCCATAATCTTGGGGAAGGTCTCGCCATCGGCGCAGCATATAATGTAGGTGAGATCGCCCTGGGCGCCTTTTTAGTAGTGGGCTTCATCATCCAGAACATCACCGAAGGACTGGGCATCATCGCCCCCGTCCTGCGTGACAGGCCCGGAGTCCGCTCACTGATCTGGATGGGCCTGATCGGCGGCGCGCCTGCCATCCTGGGCGCCTGGATCGGTGGTTTCGCTCCCTCACCCACGCTGGCTGTCCTGTTCCTGGCAATAGGTACAGGCGCTATCTTCGAGGTCGTTTATGAGATCGCCAGGTTGATCCAAAAAGATGTTAGTAAGCAATCCATGCCCATGACCGTCTTTTCCGGCGTGCTGGCCGGCATGTTGCTACTGTGGGTCACCGGGTTGCTGATCAAATAAGATAAATTTAGAAGAGTGCAGCTTCAGTCTGCTTAGGCGGCGGACTAAAAGTCCGCACTCCGATGAAAGATATAACATGGAGACCGTTCTCACCCAATCCACGCAAGACTACTTGAAACACATCTTCGAACTGACCGAAGATGGCAGCCCAGCCAGCACCAATGACTTGGCGTCACGGCTGGGTATAGCGCCGGCCTCGGTCACCGGCATGGTGCAAAAACTGGCAACAACAGAACCGCCCCTGGTGGACTATCGCAAACACCAGGGGGTCAAGCTCACTGCTGAAGGCGAGCGCGCCGCTTTAGAAATCATCCGCCACCACCGCCTGCTGGAGAGTTGGCTGGTGCAGTCGCTCGGTTACTCCTGGGACGAAGTCCACGACGAAGCCTGCCGCCTGGAACACGTCATCTCTGAAGATTTCGAAGCGCGCATGGCGGCTGCGCTTGGTAATCCCAGCCGCGACCCGCACGGTGATCCTATTCCCGACGCGGAATTGGTCATGCCCAGCGATGAAGCTTTGCCATTATCAAGTTTACGTCCCGCCCAGGCTGCTGTCATTTTGCGTGTTAATGACGAAGATCCGGCTTTCTTGCGATACCTGGATGAACTGGGGTTAATTCCCGGTGCAGAACTCAAAATTTCATCCTACTCGCCATTCGATAACAACCTGACCATATCTGTAAGTGGTCAAACGTCAATCGTTATCGGTCTAACCATCACATCCAAAATTCTTGTGGAGGTCTTATGACTTTCTGGTACATAGCAGTTGCACTCCTGCTCATCTACATTTTTATCCCTCGTTTTGGCCTGCTGGCTTTATATGCAAACTGGCGAAGCGCACGCCAACGCGAACAGGTAGAAGATGCTCTCAAGCATCTCCTCGACCGGGAGCAGAGTGGCCGCCATGCCTCGCCCGAGTCTCTAGCAGGGACCCTTGACTTGCGGCGCGTCAAGACAACTGTTCTCATTGCCTCGATGGAGTCCCAGGGACTGGTTGAATCGCGCGGCTCCGAACTCCATCTGACAGCAGCGGGCGAACGCTGGGCGTTGCACGTTGTCCGCGCCCACCGCCTGTGGGAACGTTATCTCGCCGACGAAGCGCGCATGCCGTTGGAAAAAGTCCACACGGAGGCGCATCGTCGCGAGCATCGCTTCACGGATGCCCAGCTTGATGAACTGGATGCCGCGCTCGGGCACCCCTCCCGCGACCCGCACGGCGACCCAATCCCGACGCGCGAGGGGATATTGCCCAAGGCCGAGTCAAAGCCTGTTACTAGTTGGCAGACCGATCGTCCCGCGCGAATCGTTCATCTCGAAGATGAGCCAGCTATTGCTTATCAGCAGATAACAGCCGCCGGCCTGCGACTCGGGCAAACCATCCGCATCCTGGAAAGCACTCCGCAGCGCTATGTGTTGAGCGATGGCGAGAATGAATATCGGCTGGCGCCAGCTGTGGCTGCGAACATTCACGTTGCGCCGTTACCTGAAGGCGAAGTATTGCCTGCCGGGACAATTTCACTGGACGAACTGAAGCATGACCAACGCGCCGAGATCGTCACCCTGGACGAGGCGGTGCAGGGTTTCACCCGCCGCCGTTTCCTTGACCTGGGTATGACGCCCGGAACCGAAATATATCCGGAACTGCAGAATTTCTTCGGAGACCCGCGTGGTTATCGCGTACGCGGCACCCTGATAGCACTGCGCAAAGACCAGGCCGCGCAAATCTGGGTCAAACCTGTATCATAGATGTCGTTGCGAGCGCACGTTGCGAAGCAATCCCCTCGTCGAGCAGGAGATTGCTTCGACGGGAAACTACTGTCGCGCAATGACATAGAAGAAAATTAGAGGTAAACATGAACGATAACATTTTCCGTATTTTCGCTGCCGTCATCTTTTTAACTGGCCTGAGCATTTCCATTTACTTCCGCAGTAAAGCGGACAAGGATTCCGGTGAAAAGGTCTCCTTTGAAGATGAAGGCCGCGCAATGTTTCTGACACTGCGCATCGGCGGACTAGTGCTTTGGCTTAGCATGCTCGGCTATCTGATCTACCCGCCCCTGCTGGCGTGGTCAAAGGTTGGTCTAGCGGAATGGGCTCGCTGGCTGGGCGTTGGCCTGGGTGTTGCCTGTGTCTTCCTAATCTATTGGATGTTCAGCAGCATTGGTACGGGCATCACGCCCACAGTCGCTACACGCAGTAAGCACAAATTGGTCACCAAAGGACCTTATCGCTGGATCCGGCATCCACTGTATACATTTGGGACCCTGTTTTTCCTATCCTTTGCGTTAATGGCTGACAGCTGGTTCATCGCCCTGATGGCCATGCTGGCAATCGTGTTACTCACAATCCGACTGCCAAATGAAGAAGCGCATCTGATCGAGAAATTCGGCGATGAGTATAGCGAGTATATGAAGCGGACTGGAAGATATTTACCAAAACTAGGATAAGGGCAAAGCACACTTTTCTCTTACAAATCGCGAGGTATTATGAAAATGAACAAAAAACAACTCCCCACCGAACACTGCGAGACCTGCCCGGCTTTCACGCAATTGGAGCAGATGGGTATCAACCTGGACAAATACGACCGCGTGGTTGCGCTGGCCGGCAACCCTAACACAGGCAAGTCCACGCTCTTCAACGCGCTGACCGGCCTCAAACAGCACACCGGCAACTGGCCCGGCAAGACGGTCACGCGCGCTGAGGGCGGCTACCAGTTCAACGGCGTCAACTACAAATTGGTGGATCTACCCGGCACGTACTCGCTTTTGTCCGCTTCGCAAGATGAAGAGGTTGCGCGTGATTTCATCCTTTTTGGCCAGCCCGATTGCACCATCGTCGTGACCGACGCCACAGCCCTCGAACGCAACCTGAACCTGGTCATGCAAGTCATGGAAATCACCGATAAGGTTGTGGTCGCCATCAACCTGATGGACGAGGCCAAACGCAAAGGCCTGGAAGTTGATGCCCGCAGCATTGCGCGCGACCTGGGCGTGCCCACCATCCCAATCATCGCCCGATCGAGCGAAGGCATCCACACCCTGCTTTCAACGGTCGCAGATGTGATAGGAGGCGAGATCGTCATCAAACCCAAACGTGTGGAAGGTACCCCCGAATTTCAGCGCGCTGTCAGCGAACTGGTGCCCATGATCGAAGAGATAGCACCCGGCGTGCCGAACGCCCGCTGGTTAGCCATCCGCTTATTGGACGGTGACGCCAAGGTCCAGCAGGCGCTGATGAGCGGCGAACTCGGCCAGTTGGTCACACGCCAGCAAAGGGCGGACGTGCAATTCAGCCGTAAGATGGCGGTGGAAGGGAGACAGTAAGTCGGATTGGGCTACTCGACCACCGATGTAATGGAAAATATATATGACTAAACAAAATATAAACCCCAACGATATTTTATCTAAAGCAGAAAATCTTCGAGGAACATTGTCCACAGGCTTCCGCGATGAAATCGTCAAATCGCTATACTCCGAAGCCGAAGCGATTGCCAAACGCGCCGTAAAAACCGCCAAAGACAAAAAATACGACCTCGACCAGAAGATCGACCGCATCGTCACCTCCCCCGTTTTCGGCCTGCCGATCATGTTGCTCATGCTGGCGGTCATCATCTGGCTGACGGTCATCGGCGCAAATGTACCATCCGCAATGCTTGCCAACGGTTTATTCTGGATAGAAGACCAGGCGGTGGCGCTCTTCAACAATCTCGGTGTACCCTGGTGGATCACGGGCTTCCTGTGGCAGGGTGTCTATCGCGGCCTGGCCTGGGTCATCTCGGTCATGCTGCCGCCCATGGCCATCTTCTTCCCCATGTTCACCTTCCTGGAAGACCTGGGCTACCTGCCGCGCGTGGCTTTCAACATGGACTGGCTATTCAAGAAATCCGGCGCGCATGGCAAGCAAGCACTGACCATGGCGATGGGCTTCGGCTGCAACGCCGCCGGGGTTGTGGCGACGCGTGTGATCGACTCCCCCAGGGAACGACTGGTCGCCATCCTGACCAACAACTTCGTGCCCTGTAACGGACGCTTCCCGACTCTGATCATGATTGCTACCGTTTTCGTGGCGGCGGCTTTTCCCCCAGCCTTGACCTCGTTCATCGCCGCGGGAACAGTTGTCGGCGTGGTCCTGATCGGGGTGGTCTTCACCTTCTTCATGTCCTGGCTATTGTCACGGACCATGTTGAAGGGCGAAGCCTCCGCGTTCACGCTGGAACTTCCGCCCTACCGCAGGCCCAACTTCGGGCGCATCCTGTACACGTCCATCATCGACCGCACCATCTTTGTGCTGTGGCGCGCCATCCAGACCGCCGCCCCCGCGGGCGCAATCATCTGGATCCTGGCAAACATCCCTTTCGCGGATAGCAACCTGGCCCGTGTTATCGCCGATTGGCTCAATCCCTTTGGTTTACTGCTCGGTCTGGACGGCGTCATCTTGCTGGCCTACATCATTGCCATCCCCGCTAACGAGATCGTTGTCCCGACCATGATGATGGTTTATATGGGCGCAGGCGCGATGATTGACGGTCCTTCCACAAGCGAAGCCATCCGAACTCTGCTGATCGACGGCAACGGCTGGACGTTACTGACAGCCGTCAACCTGATGTTATTCAGCCTGCTGCACAATCCCTGCGCAACCACCATCCTGACGATTTACAAGGAAACCAAATCTTATAAATGGGCGACGGTCAGTGTGGTGATTACGCTGGGGACAGCCTTTATCGTTACCTTCCTGACCGCCAGCGTAGCCAGACTTTTCGGCTGGGTATAAAGGTGGCTCATTCAATCGAAAAAGATTGGGGTTTATTCCTGGTCTCTCATCCCAAAATCCGGGTATCTACCACGGAAATTCCCAAAGAACCAATTTTCACTTAAATTCGATTTACTACAGAGGAGGTCATAACTACATGTTTGACTGGTTTGCTAATCTAAACCCCATTACACAAGCCCTGATGGGAACACTCTTCACCTGGTTCCTGACAGCTCTAGGTGCGGGCATGGTCTTTTTCTTCAAATCCATCAACCGTAAAGTGCTGGATAGTATGCTCGGCTTCGCGGCCGGGGTTATGATCGCGGCCAGTTTTTGGTCACTACTGGCCCCTGCAATTGAAATGGCTGAAGACACGAGCCAGCTACCAGCCTGGATACCTGCTGCCATAGGATTCTTGCTGGGAGGGGTGTTTCTGTGGATCGCTGATAGGGTCCTGCCACATCTGCATCTGGGATTCCCGACCAGCGAAGCTGAAGGCATCAAAACATCCTGGCAAAGAAGTATCCTACTCGTACTGGCAATCACCCTGCACAACGTTCCTGAAGGACTGGCCGTTGGTGTCGCTTTTGGCGCGCTTGCAGCCGACCTGCCTTCGGCAACCCTGGCCGGTGCCATCGCGCTGGCAATCGGTATCGGCATCCAAAACTTTCCGGAAGGCGCGGCTGTCTCTGTCCCCTTGCGCCGGGAGGGTTTATCACGCATGAAAAGCTTCATGTATGGACAGATGTCCGGCATGGTAGAGCCGATTGCCGGAGTGCTGGGGGCGGCAGCGGTTTTATTTATCCGCCCAATCTTGCCCTACGCCCTGGCCTTTGCAGCCGGAGCCATGATCTACGTGGTGGTCGAAGAACTGATCCCGGAATCGCAGTTGGATAAATTAAGCACCGATTTCTCCACCGCGGGGGCGATGCTTGGTTTCGCCGTTATGATGACGCTGGATGTGGCCTTAGGATAATTCTCTAAATACTCTATCCCAATCTTGTATAATTACCTTATCAGACAAAACAACTACAAAGTTCTCATGCGCTAACCTTTCTTTACACAATCTTCACATGCGCTTTAGAACTTCTTTCAACAACCCTGGCACAATAAGATACGAAGTATCCCCTCGATAAATCAGGGTGTGGGGTGTTTCGGATGGGCTACGCCTATCCGAAACACCCCACTTCCCCCATCCTTTTGAGATGATACGATACGGAATTCGCTATGACAAACGCAAAAATTCTTGTAATTGATGACGAACCAAATATTGTCAACCTGGTGACTGCATATTTGAAGCCAGAGGGTTACGAAGTCTATACCGCCGATGACGGCCTGCAAGGCTTGAAAGCCGCGCGCGCTTTCAAGCCGGATTTGATCGTGCTGGATGTGATGCTCCCGGGAATCGACGGCATCGAAGTGCTGACTCGCTTGCGGCGCGAATCGGACGTCTATGTCATTCTGCTAACCGCCAAAACCGAAGAGACAGATCGGGTCGTTGGCTTGTCCGTCGGCGCGGACGATTACGTCATCAAGCCATTCAGTCCGCGTGAACTGACTGCCCGCATCAAGGCCGCCCTGCGCCGAATAAAAAGCAGCACGCCAACAGGTAGAGACGTCCTTTCTTACAAGCATGTCCGCATAGACATCGCCGCGCGCCAGGTCACCGTAGACGACAACCCGATTGATTTGACAGCTATCGAATTCGATCTGCTCAAAACGTTGGCCGAGAACCGCGGGCGCGTATTAACGCGCGAGCAGTTGTTGGAAAGTGTTTGGGGCGGCTCGTATTATGGGGAAATGCGCGTTGTGGATGTCCATCTAGGCCACGTCCGAAAAAAACTGGAGCGAGACGATCTGATTGCCACCGTCCGCGGGATAGGCTATCGCTTTGAGGACGAAGTACTATGATCAACTATTTCCGCCAGCATTTGGGGGTGAAGCTATTCCTGTCCTATCTGGCTGTCATCCTGGTTGGAGCGCTTGTACTCGCAATTGCAACCAGGTTCACTACACCAACCGCGTTCAACCGCCATTTGGGCATGATGGAGCAGATGGGTGATACCAGCGGGATGACGGGGATGATGACAGGCGAAACCGACAGCAAACCAGGATTGAGACGCGGACAGGGAAGCGGCTATGCCAGCGAGTTGTATACCAGCTTCCAGCAATCTTTCGGCGAAGCCCTGACCTGGGCAGCGCTTGCCGCTGGAATTGCCGCGCTGGCGGTCAGCCTGTTCCTGAGTGGACGCGTGGTTACGCCGGTGCGCGCCATGATGTCTGCCAGCCAACGTATTGCCGCAGGGCACTACGAAGAACGCGTCCAAGACCGTGGCGCTGACGAACTTGGCCAACTGGCGCAAAGTTTCAACCAGATGGCCGAAAAGCTACAACAAGTTGAAAGCATGCGCCGCCAACTGATCGGCGACGTGGCGCACGAACTGCGCACACCGTTGACTGCGATCAAAGGCTCAATGGAGGGCCTGATGGACGGCGTGTTACCTGCCTCAGCGGAGACTTATCACCAAATCCATCAAGAGGCCGACCGCCTGAATCGACTGGTGGACGATTTGCAAGAACTCAGCCGTGTAGAGGCTGGCGCATATGAAATGGATTTATACGCAGTGGAATTACCTGCTCTGGTCAAGACTGTGGTGAAGAGGCTGGGCGGTCAATTCGAAGAGAAAAATGTCGGGCTCGTGGTCGATTTACCCCCAAATCTGCCGCCCGTCAAAGTAGATGGCGACCGCATCATACAGGTGTTGACAAATCTGGTTTCCAACGCGCTACGCTACACGCCCAAGGGCGGTCAGGTGAACCTGCACGCTTCCAGGCAAGGCAGTTATGTTCACGTCACAATCGAAGATACCGGTGTGGGCATCTCACCGGAGCATCTGGCGCATATCTTTACCCGCTTCTACCGCGTCGACAAGTCACGTTCGCGCCAGGCAGGAGGCAGCGGCATTGGCCTGACCATCGCCAAGTACCTGGTCGAGGCGCATGGCGGCCGCATCTGGGTCGAGAGCGAGGGACAGGGGCAAGGCAGCACGTTTACGTTTACACTGCCCGTGGCAGAGTAGCTTGGATTATTTACGGCGCGGCCAGAAAAGCCAGTAACACTTGAGTATAAGCCTCGGCTACACTCAGGTAGGGAAAATGTCCTACATTAGATAATGTCTGCAGCACAGCCGAGGGGTAAGCCGCCTTCAACTGCTTGCGCAGAGCTTTTTCCACCAGGGGGTCATTGTCCGCTTCGATAATCATGACCGGAACATCTAATGCAGCAACATCGGGCGCGGCAAATGGTTCAACCACGCAACGAAAACGCCCCAGCACTTGCGCCTTGCTCATGCGCCCATGCGTCTGTTCCAATCCAAAAGCCAGCACCAACTCGGAATAACCCGAAGCGGGATACACACTCTCGCGGATACTGCCACTCAACACATTCATCACCAGCCATTCAGGCAAGTAAGGCAAGAGCACGCCAATCGTTTTGTTCTCTTCAGCAAGGATGTCATTGGGCGGGAAGGTATTGGCGAAGACCGCGCTCAGGATTTTATCAGGATGACGGGCGACAAGATACTGGGCAAAATAACCGCCCAGCGAACTGCCCACGACGTGGAACTGCTCCACCCCCTCCGCGTCAAGGATCGCCATCACAGCCTGTTCCATCTCCCCTAGGCTGTCCACCGCCGGATAGGTGACCGAGATTACCCGGTACACATCTTTCAAGGCCTCCATCTGTTGCCACCAGATGTCATAGGCGCCGGTCATGCCGTGCAGGAAGAGAATCGTCTCGGGACCCTCTCCGAGCGAAAGGTACTCCCATGTCACGCCGTGCAGGTCCAGGGCCCGGACCGGATGCGCCTGCCGAAAATCCGCAAGCGAGGCGACCGTATCTGCATCCACTTTGGCATATAGCTCATCAAATGATTTTCGCGGCGTCGGGTAGAGATATAAGCCCCAAATGACAACGAGCAATATGCCAGGTGCAAGCCATGTTCGCTTCTTCATTTAGCCTCCTTTACGAACATAGGGGCGATTTACGTCATTTATTTTGTCCAGCAACTCCTGCTGCATCTCCAGGGAAACTTTGGGTTGAGACGGGTACAAGTCTTGTAACTCACCCGGGTCGGCTTCCAGATCGTAGAACTCGAATCCCTGATACGCGGGGTAGCTGTAATGCGTCAGGCGATATCGATCCCTGGTCAATGATATAGAGAATTGCTTCAATGGCGCAAAGGAGGAATTCTCCTTCGCGTCCACCACATAAACGCTGCGTTGAGGCTCCTCTACCCCACCCAGAACCGGCAATACCTTTCCTTCCCCCCACTCCGGGATTGGATTGCCAGTCAAATGCGCCAGGGTGGGCAGGATATCGGTAGAGCTTGTATTTGCGCGCACATCCACCCGCTTTGTCTGACCAGGGGTAGAAATGACCAGTGGAATATGAGCCAATGGGTTAAATATCAAAGGCGTTGTATGACCGCTAACCCCATACTCGAACATTTCACCGTGGTCAGATGTTATCACAACAATGCTGCGATCCAGCGTGCCAGAATCCTGCAAATAAGCATACAGGCGACCGACCTCATCGTCCCAACTGGCAAGATATTCATCATATTTCTCGCGCGCACTGAGCAAGGTTTCATCATCAAACGGCACATCGATAAGCGGATGCGGCCTGGCCACCCCCGGCTGCCATCCATCCCTGAATTTCTTGAAGGATCCCTTGTTCGACTGGTAGGGCCAGTGCGGGGGGAAAAAGTGTAGATATGCCAGATAAGGCTCACTTTGCCCTTTGATCATTTCGATGGTTCCGTTGACCAGGTCTTCTAACAAGAACAATTCCGTAGAATCTGGTAATCCCTTTGGATATTCACCTTCGTAGAGACTATCCAACCGACGACGGTCATAGCGGGTAAGCAACCGGAAAAGCGGACCCAGGAACAGGGATGCATCGTAATCGTTTATTTTGTGGAGGATATTCTCTTCGAAGGCAGTGAGCGCTATTTCCCCATCATTTCGGAAAATCGGCAGGTTATAGACAAATTGTTTTTGTAAATCGAAGGCGCCGGAAGGAACATGCCTCTCGATAGAGTCCTGCATCTGGTACAGAAACACGTCAGAATTCGGATTCTGAGAATAAGCAAGCGAAGCATGAGAAGCGCGAAGCGCTGAGAAAATCTGATAGTCGAGTTGTTCGGAAGCGATTCCGCCCCCGATGTGAAAAGCCCGGTGACTCCAGGGATATAGACCTGTCAAAAGCGAAGCTGTTCCAGGAACGGTAAAGGTGCCAGCAGAATAATGGTGGTGGTACACAAAAGCACGCTCAGCGAAACGCGCCAGGTTGGGCATCGTATCGCGCGGATATCCATACACTGAAGTATCGCCCGCGGCCCAGGCGTCGTACACCAAAATAATGACATTGGGAATATCGGTGTTTTTTCCTGGCTCAGAAAGGCGAAGCAAAGGGCGGGCAAACCAGGCCAACGGCGCCAATGCAGCAAGTTTCAAAAAATCTCTTCGTGAAAGGGGCTTCATACTGAATACACCTGTCAAATGTTCCGGATCAGAACAACGATCAATCCAAGGAGGCCCAGCGGTATGTAAAGATAGGCCATCACGCCAATACGGTCCGCGATAAAGAGCACAGGCTTCTGCAAAAGCTTGATGTAATGGAACGCAAACAGTAAGACCACCCATACGCCAAGGACAATGCCAGCAACAGTCAGAAGCAAGTCCACGGGTGGCAATTTATTGTTAAAGGCCATGATGTTGTTTTCAAGCCACAGCAGTGCAATCGCACCCACCAGGACCGTGATAAAACTCTTGTACACAAATCCAGTCTTGAACCAACCGCCCGGCAACAAGAGAGAAAGCACCACCAAACCAAGAGTCACCAGCAAACTCTCCAACAGGGCAAAGCCCATCATGTATGAAAAGATCGCAAATATTTGACCGACTTTGAAATAAAGGATGAACGACGGAACCTCATAAAAAAATCCCCGCATGGACCAACCATACACCACAAAAACGACTCCGCCCAGGACAGTATAAACTTCACTCCGCTCAGGCAGGCGCTTCCTAAAAAAGTTCAATATCATTGGTCATATTCCTGACAGCGGTTGATTGTACCATTTCATAAAAAATAGGGCGCATGACAATTGCCATGCGCCCTGGAAATACCTTATTCTTTTCGTGTCAACTTATTGCTGACTGCCCCAGCCGCGCATCATCCCCGGACCAAATTGTCCATTCGGGTACTCATCGCCATCGTACATCGGGCAGCCACCATTTCTAAATCCGCTGCGCATGCCACCACGACCGAAACCACGCGATTTCATCCAGTCGGCCTGCTCCTGCGAGATGACGCCATCCGCCGCGGCCGCATCCAACGCCTCGGCGCGAGCAGTCTGCATCAAGGCGGGGATCTCTTCGGCGGAATAACCTTCAGCCAGCGCGATCTGATAGAAGGTCTCGCCCGCATTGTGGCGGGACTCGAACTCGGTCACCGGGAGCCCAACCGCATCGGCCATGGCCTTGACCATATAATCATGCAAAGGCCCAGTTTCGCCATCCCACATCATTCCGGGGCCATAGCCACCGACCGGCGGCTGCCCGCCCTGTGCGGCGACAACGCCCACACCCAGAGCGCCAAGCGCCAGAACCACTAAAGCGACGATTAAAAGTGTCTTTTTCATTTTCATACTCCTTTTCGGTAAAAAGCGAGGTTTGTTTGTTTTTTTCTATCTTTCTATCCATAGGATACCGCGCTATTGTAAAGAGTTTGTGAAGAAAAGAAAAAGATAGGTGAAAGAATGGGAAAAGGCCAAGTTCGTATATAATGGAGCCAACAGATGGACCACCTACCCGCAAAGGGGACTCCCATGACAAACCACGTATTCATCAGTTATTCAGGGGCTGACGGGCTTGACTTTGCCACGCGCCTTGCCGATGAACTGCAAGGACAACACCCATTCATCGATGTCTGGTTCGATAAGCGCGAGTTGAGTCCATCGGCAAGGGACGATTGGGACGATCAACTCGCCAACGCAATTAAGACCTGCAAATGCCTGACTTTTGTGATGAGCGAAGACAGCGCAGCCGATGGCTCCGTGTGCAAAGAGGAATGGACATGGGCGTTGAAATACAAAAAGCCCGTGATCACCCTGCGCAAAGACAAAAGCGCTGAAGTGCCGTTCCGTTTGAACAACCGCCAGCACGTGGATTTTGTGTCCGATTTTGAGATTGGGATAGCGCAGTTACGCACAGCTATCGCCCGGCTGGATTCTCCCGCGGGGATGCTCGATGAACTCAAGTATCGTCTCGCGGATGCCCAGCGTGATCTGCGCCGCGCTACAGCCGAGGAACAGCCGCGCATCGAAGCAGAAATCACGGAACTGAAAGAAAAGATTGCCGCCCAGGAAAAAGTGGCAGCAAACCCCAAAGCCGCCGAACAACAGACACAAAAGAACATTGAAGCCGGGCTGGAACGCGAACGCCAGCCGGAGAAGCCGGTTACAGCAAAGACCAGCACCAAATTCATCAATCCCCCGCCGGGAATTGCCCCATATTATTTTCAAGACCGCGAAGTTGAAACCATTGAAATCATGAAGTTTTTGAACGACGACGCCCAACGCCTGATGACCATTGTCGGGCGCGGTGGGGTCGGCAAAACCGCCATGGTCTGCCGTTTACTGAAAGCACTTGAAAATAGCCAACTTCTTGAAGAACTTAAAGACAAGTTTGAAATAATAAAAATCGACGGCATCGTCTACCTGAGCGAGAGCGGCAGCCACCGCGTCAACTTCCCTAACATCTTCGCGGGCCTGAGCAAATTGCTGCCCTCCGAAACAGCAAACAAGCTAGATGCGCTTTATAAAGACCCAAAAACCTCTGTAAAGAGCAAAATGGACGCTTTACTGGAACACTTCCAGGGGGAGCGCGTGCTCTTGCTGCTGGATAACTTCGAGCCGGTTGTGGACTCCGAAACGCAGGAAATCCGCGAGGGAGAACTGGACGAAGCCCTGTGTGCCCTGCTGCGTGGACCGCATCACATGGTCAATGCGCTCATCACCACCCGCGTTGCACCGCGCGAATTGAACCTGTGCGAGCCGGGACGCCAGCGCGTACTCACTCTCGATGAAGGCCTCGAATCATCTTACGCCGAGAACATCCTGCGCGAAATGGACGAAGACGGCAAGCTAGGCTTGAAAGTCAGGGATGAAAGCGATCCCTTACTCCAACGCGCCCGTGAAAAGACACGCGGCTACCCACGCGCACTGGAAGCCCTGTTCGCCATTCTCTCCTCCGACCGCTACACCACACTGGAAGAACTGCTGGAGATGCCCCTGCCTGAAAACGTAGTCGAGGCGCTGGTGGGAGAAGCCTTCAGCCGCCTGGACGCGACCGCCCAAAAAGTCATGCAAGCGCTGGCCGTGTACAACCGACCGGTACCACCCGCCGCGGTGGATTACCTGCTGCAACCCCATTTACCTGAAATCGACAGTGCGCCGGTGCTCAACCGCTTGGTGAATATGCACTTCGTGCGCCGCGAAGCCGGGCGTTATTATTTGCATCCGGTGGATCATGACTATGCATTTGCCAAAATCCCTGTACTTGAACAAAGCGCTGAAGATAGCAATGTTGAAATATATGAAACAGAAGATGAAAGAGCTTTAGCAGAAATTCAAAGAGAATTAGATGTATTGCGTGGAGAAATTACAAAATTAGAATTCACCCAACATGACCTGCTCAACCGCGCCGCGGATTACTTCGCCCAGGCCCGCAAGCCGCGCGCGGAATGGAAAAAACTGGAAGACCTTTCCGCGCAACTAGCGGAATTTGACCTGCGCTGTGCCGCTGGAGATTTTGATACGGCGGCGAGTGTATTGCTTGAAATTGATTTTGATTACTTGCTCTGGTGGGGACATTATCGATTGATGATTGATTTGCATGAGAAACTTCAGGGGAAAATAAAAGATTTAACCTATACCAGAAGAAGCATCGGCAATTTGGGACAGGCGCTGGACTCTATTGGGAAAATTAATCAGGCAATATCCAATTATAAAAATGCACTTGCCATGGCAAAAGAAGCAAAAAATCGTTATGCAGAAGGCATATGGCTTAATAATCTTGGGAATACCTATTATTACTTAGGAAAAATCCACGAATACCTTGATCTCCAAAAGCAATCATTACACATTGCCCGTGAGGTAGGCGATAAGACAAGCGAAGCAATTTCCCTTAATAACATTGGAGAAGGCTATGCAATTCTTGGCCAAGATGCGACTGCGATAGATTATTATGAACAAGCATTGGTTACTTGAGTTTAGAGTTCAAAATGTAATTGGACCTTAACAAAAAGTGGAACTTGCTGATAATTGTTTTTTGTGACAAAAACACATC
>JAFGKO010000377.1 GCA_016928525.1 Anaerolineales bacterium
GATTCCGCCAATCTGCATATCGAATTACTCAGAACACTTGTCGAACTCAAGACTGCCCATATCGAACTCCAAAACGATAACCTTTCAGGGGCTAAAGTTGCTTTGTCGGGCACAGCTGCTCGTTTGGAAACCTTGAAACCATTGGTAGAAACGGTTGACGCCAACCTGGCGGCGAGCATGCAGACACGGCTCAATCTGATATTGGATGGCATGGATACCAACTCGCCCACTGCACTGACAGATCTTGGATTGTTGGCTAAAAATCTACAGTCTGTGGAAACCTTGCTGTTTGTCAAGAAATAAAGCCGTTGGGCGTTCAATCGGCGCTATGACTATTGTCGACAATGTACAAAAATTCTATTACAAGCCTTGGATGCGGTTGAACGCCAGGTTCGTGAACGCCGTAAGCAACAGCGAAATTATTAAACCCGTGTGATGGACTGCATTACAAAAGGAACATAGCTATGAATAACGATCAACCCTGGGAGTTTACCTGTACAACATGCGGTGCTCATAAACTGACCGTTTATCGCGTTTGGAACATTCTCGCGGGACCTGATAGCGAAACCTGGCAGGAATGGGGAGCGCTTGAAGCGGATCATACGTGGGTCTTTAAGTTCAAGGAAAAAGTTGAGAAAGATAAAGACGATGAAGATGGGCGATGGGATTTCGGCGAGTACACAAAAGATAATTCTTCTTCCAAACCGGAAGAGTATGAGATTTTCGAGTCTCAGGACAACCCGGGTAATGACAAGTTTTATGTGAATTGCGCAAGTTGTGATCGCGAGATCGAATTTGGCTGGTCACAATCCAACCGGGGCGGGGGCATATATCCTGTTGAATGTTCTGACTTCATTCCAGGGAAATTCTGGCCGGAACCCAGATATTTGGATTCCTGGCAACAGAAAGGTTGGCTCAAAAAGGGAGATGAACAGTTATGAATATTTCTGAAAATAAAAATGCAGTTGAAATTCATGGCTGCATCGTATGTGCCAGAATATTCAACATCCTGGCCGTGTATACCCCGGATGGCAGGCTGGTGGATTGTACCGTGACCAGCCCCGGCGGTCACATCGTGCCGGATGAAGGACAACCGCTGGTCGCCTGCGATACCCACACGACAGAGGAAATCGAGTCTGCTTATAAAAGATGGCAGTCCAGGAATGACAAAGAGTTGGACGATGAACAAGATGACAAATAATTTGGTGCCAAATGGATTTCAAGGATTATTATGAAATATTGGGCGTAGCGCCAAACGCCGAAAAGAAGGTCATCCAACAGACCTTTCGGCAGTTGGCCCGCAAGTTTCACCCTGATGTAAATCCGGGTAATAAAGAAGCAGAAGAGAAATTCAAGACGATCAATGAGGCATACCAGGTTCTATCGGATGCGAAACAGCGCAAGAAGTATGATGAGTTGCGGGCTCAATACCAGCAATGGCAGCAGACGGGTGGCCGCCAACAGGATTTCGACTGGCAAGACTGGTCAGTTCAACCTGGCAAAGGCGCGCGCGTCCAATACGCCAGTCCCGAAGACCTGGTAGACCTCTTTGGAAGCGCGTCGCCATATTCTGACTTCTTCACCAATATCTTTGGTCAGGCGTACAGGAGCGGTAGAGGCAGCGGCCAAGCTACTTCGCCCAGCCCGCGTCGCGGCCGGGATGTCGAGTACGCAGTCAATCTGACCCTGAAAGAGGCGTTTCATGGAGCAGAGCGCCTGTTGGAAATTGACGGTCACCGCATCCAGGCTGGTATTCCACCTGGTGTGCGCACCGGATCGCGAGTCCGCCTGGCAGGCCAGGGGGAACCGGGCCAGAACAATGGCCTGGCCGGAGATCTGTATTTGCTCATCCAGGTTCTGCCTCATGACACCTTCGAGCGTGATGGAGATGATTTGCACATCGACGTGCCGGTCGATATCTTCACCGCCATTGCAGGAGGTGAAGTCCGCATCCGAGCAATGGAGCGGCCGCTGACTCTGAAAATTCCACCCCGCACCAATGCCAACCGTACATTCCGCATACGCGGCAAGGGCATGCCCCACCTGCGTGACATCAAAAAACGCGGCGACCTGTTTGCCCGGGTCAGGCTGGTGTTGCCCGACCCGCTGACCGACCAGGAGGTCGACAGCATCCGCGAGTTGGCCTCTGCCCGGCAAAAACATACTTAATTTGTTCCAAATGAGGTCAGTTATGATTTCCGAAAACACATCCAGAAAAAGTTATTGGTATGGTCCATACGAAGGCTATGAATCGCGCAGTCAGCGCCGCTTACAGGATGATCTGGGCGTTGACGAGGCTGCCGCTGAGACGATCCTGCGCCTGCGCGGTCAGGTCATTGAATTACAGTCTTATATTCGCCTGCTGGAAGCCGAACTGACCGCCCAGGTCGCCAGCCAGCAGTTGCGCCTGGCTCGTTACCGCGAAGTCTATTGCGAAGCCACCTGGATCGAACTGGAATTTCAGGAATGATAACAACCTGCCGGCATTTATAATTACAGAGTATTGCGTAATTATCTAAACCCAACAACTCATTTCCTAATTCAAAACTGATGTGGTAGTTTAGCGATTTATGCAAGAAGCAATAGTAGATTACGAAAACGCAGTAACGACTTCAGTCGTTTGGCGAAAAAGCGACTAAACGTCGCCACTACAAAGCCTTTCGTAAAGTACTGATAATAAGGAAAAGCCCATGCGCCAATCCGTACTCACCGATCAGCAAGCCCAATTCCTGCGCGACGAAAAAGAAACCCTGGCCGAATTCCAACTTGCCCTGGTCGAGTTTGATCTGCCACGCGAAGCTCTGGACAGCCTGCAGAAAGCCATCCTGCAACTGGACGAACTTTTCCTGATCGTCGTCGCCGGTGAGTTCAACGCTGGCAAAAGCGCACTGATCAACGCCCTGCTCGGCCAAAAGGTTTTGGTGGAGGGCGCCACGCCCACCACCTCGCGCGTCACCCTGGTCAAGTGGGGCGAACAGGCCGCCGAACAGGTAATCGACGAAAACTTTGCCGTCTATACCTACCCCCTGCCGCTCCTTAAAGAATTGAACATTGTTGATACACCGGGTACCAATGCCATCATCCGCCATCACGAGCGGTTGACAGATGAGTTCGTTCCTCGGAGTGATCTGGTTCTGTTCATCACATCTGCCGATCATCCCCTGACCGAAAGCGAGCGGCAATTCCTGGAACGCATCCTGACTTGGGGAAAGAAAGTTGTCTTTGTTCTGAATAAGGTGGACATCTTCGAAGATGACTCAGCCCTGCAGGAAGTCCGCGACTTCATCTTAAAACACACCGCCAAAATACTTGGCGATCAACCTCAGTTGTATCCTGTTTCCGCTAAATTGGCCCAGCGCGCCCTCTCCGAGCCGGATCCCGAAGAACGTGCCCGTCTGCGCAGCGCCAGCCGACTAGACGACCTGGAGAAGTTCATCAGCGCCACCCTCGACGACACGGCACGCTTGCATCTCAAGTTCAACAACCCGCTGGGCGTAGCCGAGCACCTGATCGCTCAAGCTGGGCAGCGCTTGTCCGCCCAGTCCGAGGATCTGAATGAAGATAAATTGACCGCCGCCTCATTGGAAACTGTCATCACGGAATACGAGCGTGAACTGCACAGCGAACTACCTCCACGATTGGCCGAAGTGGAGAATATCCTGCACCGCCTCGAACAGCGCGGCCTCGATTTCTTCGATAGCACCATGCGCCTGACCAACATCCAGAATCTGGTACGCGGCGACATGGTCCGGGCCCAGTTCGAAAAGCAGGTCCTGACCGACGTCCCTCAGCAGATCGAGGATCAGGTCCAGCGCCTGATCGACTGGTTGGTTCAGAAAGACCTGCGCGAATGGCAGCAAGTCATGAGTTACCTGCAACGCCGCCGGGCACAGAACCTGGATCACATGGTCGGCGAAAGCTACGGTCCGCGTGAGTCCCGCCGGCGTGAACTAATCGACACCGTCGGCAAAGCCGTCCAGACCATTGTGGAGAGCTACGACCGCAACAAAGAAGCCAGCGAACTGGCCGCCAACGTCGAAGCCGCCGTGGCCCAGACCGCTCTGCTGGAAGTCGGCGCTGTGGGTCTGGGGACGCTGGTCGCCGTCGCCGTCGCATCTTCCACCCTGGATATCACCGGTATCCTGGCGGCCAGCACCCTGGCCATTCTGGGCTTCTTCGTGATTCCCTTCAAGCGCAAACAGGCCAAGGACAACTTTAAAGAGAAGATGCTCCTCCTGCGCACAAAGCTGCTCGGCGCCCTGACGACACAGTTCAGCAACGAGAGCGAAAATGCTATCGCCCGCCTGAAAGATGGCGTCGCCCCTTACACCCGCTACGTCCGCAGTGAACGTGAGCGCATCGACAAGGCCGAGACCACCCTGGCCAGACTGCGGCAGAACATTTCGGAACTCCGCGCGCGCAGCCAGACAGTAGTGGCGAAATAGCACCACTTCTGTGAGGGTGGCTGCCAACTCACAGGGTCCCGCAAGAGCGGCGGGATAATAATGCTTCGTGAAGTCTTCCGATCTAATATTTTAAGGATGGTTCCATGAACCTCGAAAAGTACACCCAAAAATCCCAGGATGCCTTACTCGCAGCCCAGCGACTGGCACAGGATTACCAGCATCAGGTTATCGACCCCATCCACTTGTTGTTGGTGCTCGTCCAACAGGAGGACGGGATCGTCCGCGCTATCATCACCAAAGTATCCGGCGGGACACAGGCCATTCAGGAAGAGCTGAGCAATGAGCTCGCTAAAAGGCCAAAGGTCCAGGGTGCCAACCTGGATATAGGCATGTCATCTCAGACGGCGGAAGTACTGACAGCCGCCGAACGCTATGCCAAGGGCATGCAGGACGATTATGTTTCCACCGAGCATATCTTGCTGGGTCTGGCAGATAGCAGTGAAAGCAAGCGTCTGACGCAATTCGGTCTGACCAAGGACGCGATCCTATCCGCCTTGAAACAGGTGCGCGGTTCCCAGCGCGTCACCTCACAGAATCCCGAAGGCACCTTCCAATCGCTGGAAAAATATGGCCGCGACCTGACCGCTATGGCGCGCCAGGGCAAACTCGACCCGGTCATTGGACGTGATGAGGAGATCCGCCGGACGATCCAAATTCTGTCCCGCCGCACCAAGAACAACCCGGCCCTGATCGGCGAACCGGGCGTCGGCAAGACCGCCATCGTCGAGGGGCTGGCCCAGCGCATCGTCAACGGGGATGTCCCCGAGGGTCTCAAGCACAAACGCCTGGTCCAACTGGACATGGGTGCTCTGGTGGCAGGCGCAAAATATCGCGGCGAGTTCGAAGAACGCTTGAAGGCCGTGTTGAAAGAGATTACCGATTCTGAAGGGGAAATAATCCTGTTTCTGGATGAAATGCACACGGTCGTTGGCGCGGGTGCAGCTGAGGGCGCCATGGATGCCAGTAACATGCTGAAGCCCATGCTGGCGCGCGGCGAGCTTCATCTGATCGGCGCGACCACGCTGAACGAGTACCACAAATATATCGAGAAAGATCCCGCCCTGGAGCGTCGCTTCCAGCCGGTGGTGGTGGAAGAGCCGTCCGTGGAAGACACAGTCAGTATCCTGCGCGGACTCAAGGAACGCTACGAAGTCCACCACGGCGTGCGTATCACCGATGCCGCGGTTCTGGCTGCCGCGACGCTTTCGCAGCGTTACATCAGCGACCGCTTCCTGCCCGACAAGGCCATCGACCTGATCGACGAGGCAGCCGCGCGGCTGCGCACCGAGATCGATTCCAAGCCCCAGGCGCTGGAC
>JAFGKO010000378.1 GCA_016928525.1 Anaerolineales bacterium
AAATACTTATAATTTGTGGGATAATTGTAGATTGCTAATTGAAATTTTTGTAAGTTCTAAGGTTGAAAAGAGGTGGCTAAATGAATAGAAAAAGTATACTCTTTTTGATTGCAATTCTACTGATTAGCCTGGCTGGTTGTAAAATTCCGCAATCCAATAATGGGGGTGATGACTTCAACATTCCGGAGTCCGGTTCGAAAGTTGATGTTCTCGACATTCCAGAGTCTGAGGCGGAAGTTGATGTACTTCCAGCGATAATCAGGTGCACTCACCGTAATGAAGACGGAATGTGTACCGAGGCCGTATGCGTGCAAGATTTTGAATCCGACTGTTTGGAGTTTGCAATAGCTTGCCTTGAATACGGTCACTCTTGGGAAGGGGATAAGCAATCAGGAACTTGTACAAACTGGGCTGAATAACAAGACAAGCTATCAGATTGCTTTTCGCTGACCCGTAACATTTTCCAGTAATTCGATTGCGTTACGCGCCTTAGCGTGGCAAACCAGCAAGTTGGAATAAAACATCTTGCTGGCGTTCGCATTCGCTGGCTTACCTCTAGTTATCTCTAAGAGCGCCGGGACAAAAGCCTCCTCCCTTCTAGTTTCCTACGCCGGAAACCAGAAGGGAGGAGGTGCTTAGGACATAACAACTTTGAAGGCATACTTCGCAGCCAAGGCATTTGTGAATTCGATGCCAACGTTCTTGGCCGCCAGCACATCATACAGGCGCTTGGCAAAGTTAGCATCCAGATCCAACTCATTGCCCAGCAGTTTCAGCGCGGCAACGTGCCAGTCGACTTTGCGGCCGCCCTCGAGCAGCAACCCGTCGGTGAAGGGCTTGAGGATCTTCACCTGCCTGGGGAACTTGAGGTTGTACAGACGCCAGAAAGCCTTCATGGCCTCGGGATGCGACGCACCTTTGGAGCGTGCATTGTGGTATGCCTGGTTGCCTTCGTAGCAGGTGCCGGAGCGAAAGGCTTCCCAGCCGGCGGCAATCAGGCCCTCGTGGGTCTGCGTGCCGACGATGGCGGCGCGTACCGACCCGGCGATGAAGAGCGGATGATCACCGGGCGTGCGGGTGCGCAGGGTGGAGGCGACGTTCCAGAAGTGGTGCTTGGCCACGTCCACCTTATTTTCCTCGATGAGGGCGAGGACCTGGTCGCGCAAGGATTTGGGCGCGTAGGCCAGCGCCTGGGCAAAGACGGTGTCCTCGGAGTAGAGATCGATCTCCTCCTGGGTGATCTCGGCCCAGTTCGGGGAGGCATCCTGGAACTGCTCCAGGAAGTTCTCGCCGGCGGCTTCGATCCAGTCTCCCAGGCCCATGTTTGCAACCCGGACCCGGTTGAGCTCTTCCATTGTCCAGCAGAACTCGCTCTGGAACTCCAACGCCACCGCGGCCACGTCCTGCGGGAGGAAGTGGGACGCCTGGGATTTGAGCATGCGCATCAGGGTGGTCGCTTCGGATGAGTGGATGACCGAATTGCGTGTCTCGTCCAAGGCGTCTGAGAGATCCTCGCACGACAGTTGGTAGACCGCGAAGGTCTTCTCGATCTTCTTCCGAAGCGCGCTGATCTCGCTGCGCAGCAGGGTGCGTAGTTCGGGCGCTTCATCGGTTGTGGCGTAGTCGCCTTTGAACTCGAAGTCCTTATCGTTCGAGTCGGTGTCATCATCGTAGATCACGATGGCGTCGGCATCCGCGTTGAACCCACCGCGCTGGGCGTTCTGGAAGGCGGCGAAGTCTGCCATGGTCCAGGTCAGGTTTTCGTCCCGGATGAAGGCGGCCTCCTCATCTAGCTCTTTGACAGTGGTGCGGATGGCGATGGGCTTCTCGCGCTCCTCCGCCACGCCAGTGTAGGAGTCCACCCAATCCGGGTACTCCAACTCTTCGAGCGGTATGGTGCTTTCGAGCAGCAGGGCTTTGAAGGTCTTCGAGGCCTGCTTGTGGCCGATGACCTCCATGCCGTAGCGGATGGCGATGCCGGTCGCGCGGTAGATGTCCGCCGGCCAGCAGCCCTCAGCCAGCTTGGGACGCGGGGCGTCGAAGGCCAGCTTCTTGCGCCGGGCGTTCTTGCGTTCAAGCTCCCAGGCATAGACCGCGGACTCGTAATCGCGGTACTTGATCAGGCGGTTCTCGGCGGTCATGCAGATGCGTCCGACCATGCGGTGGATTTCCTTCATCAGGTCAGAGCGGTTGTCCATCTGTTTCGCGATGGCCATGGCGTCCTTGAATAGGTGCAGGAAACACCTCGCGCTGTCCGGTGCGGCCAGGATCTGGTCGTACTTCATTTCCAGGACCTCCCAGGGATTATTGACCCGGCAGGCATCGATGATCTCAGACAGCATCGACTTCGGTTCTTCCATGATCGAAGCTAGCTGAGCGATCATGGCTTCGGCGTGCAGCCCCGCGAGGTGGCGCAGGGTGAAGAGATCGTTGTGGCGCTGAGCAGGCGCGGCAGTGAGTGTGAGCACGATTATCCTCCGAATGAATACAATGGATGGAAATAAAAAGAGGGACCCGCAGGTCTCCCTGCAAGTCCCTCTCAACCCTATCCGTTCAGGATCTTAGAAGGGGATCAATTTAGGTAGTTCGGATGCCGCTTACCGTGGCATTTGACACACAGCCAATCAACATCGAGAGGTTTGGTATAGTCGTGGTGATGCGCGTGCACATGGTCAGCGGATCCGCATTCTTGACACACGGTCTGTCTTATGACTCGGCCAGTTACAATCGCTCTCCAAAGGGTGTTTTGAGCACGTCTTTTTTCTGGGTTTTTTTGAAACCATCGTTTGGTGCGTTCGCGAAGTTTGGCGGCGCGCTCTGGCTTTCTGTTTCGGAGTCTTTCGACTTCCCGGCCGGCTTCTGTTTTCGAGTGCGCTCGTGTATAAGCTCGTTTGCAAGTCTTGCACATCCCCAGGTGGCCATCGGCTGACTGGGGATGTGCATAGAACTCGCTGAGTGGCTTATCGAGACCGCACTTAGCGCAGGTCTTGTGAGACACTAAAATGGTATCTCTTCGCTTTCGGTCTCGGCGGGGGCTTCCTCGCCGTTGTCGGCACCGCGTCCGCCCAGGAACTCGACCCGGTCAGCGGTCAGTTCGTAGGAAGCACCGTGGGTGCCGTCCTGGCGCTGGAA
>JAFGKO010000379.1 GCA_016928525.1 Anaerolineales bacterium
GGCTGGTGGGTGTTATATCCGGCGTGGGCGGTTCATACCTATTTGGTGAGTTGGGCGCCATGCGCACCGAGATCGTGACAGCCTCCATCCCGCTGGCTTTCGGCGCGGCGGCAGCAGTTGGCATCTTCTTCGGCTACTACCCGGCTACCCGCGCCGCTAAACTGGACCCGATTGTGGCTCTACGCCATGAATGACCATTGAAACAAACTTAAACGCTACAAACAAATTTGGAGGAACCAAGATGAAAGCTAGATACGTTTTTATACTCGTGCTCGTACTGGCGCTGAGCGCCTGCAGCGGCAGCGCGACGCCAGCCATCAGCAGCATGGATAGCTACGTCAGTCCGAACCTGGACACAACTTATGAAGGGGCGCTCTCGGCCCGCAACCTGCTGGCCATGGGCACGTTGGAACTTGAAGGTACGGCGAACAGCGTCACGACTGAGCAAGCCGGGACCTTACTGCCACTGTGGCAGGCGCTGCTCGGCACCCAGAAGAGCGGCGCAGCAGCCCCGGCTGAGGTCACTGCGCTGCTGGATCAGATCGAGAGCATTATGACCAGCGAACAGCTCGCGGCGATCAACGCCCTGCAGTTAACCCAAACCGATTTACAGGCCTGGGCGGTTGCCAACGGGATTGCATTGGGCAGTGGGGGCGTGGAAGGCGGCGGGCAGCCGGGCCAGGGGCAGGCACTGTCTGCTGAGGAGCGGGCTACCCGCCAGGCCGCAGAAGGACGTACGCCGGGCAATACCGGCGGCGGGGCTTCGACGGCAATGCTGACTGCAGTGATCACGTACCTTGAAACTCTGTCGCCCTGATCTGGGGATGACCGAGCTGTATTTGACTGGACTTATTTCTAAAAGGATATTAAATTATGAAACCCTTTGTCTCTACCTTTTTGGTGTTGATCTTGTCCCTTTTCCTGGCCGCTTGCAGCGCGGCGACGCCAGCCGTGCCGGCGGTTGGAGCTACCCAACTGCCGCCAGCCGTAGCCGCAGGCGATGCTACGCCCACCCCCTATGCAGCCGAATACCTGAGCACAGAGTATGCAGACGCTGCCAGCCTGCGCAACCAATTAGCCTACGGCACCTTGCTGCTTGAGGGAACAGAGCAAGCCGTCACGCCCGAGCAGGCAAGAAATTTGCTGCCTTTGTGGCAGGCGATCGTGGCGCTAAGCGGCGACGAGACGACCGCCGCAGAAGAATTGACTGCGGTGCAAAACCAGATTACCGAGGCGTTGACCCCTGCGCAGCTGGAAGCCATCGCCGCTATGCGGATCACCAACACCGATCTGAACACCTTTTACGCCGATCTGGGCGTAGTGTTTCCGACCCCAGTGCCTGGGGTGACTAAGGTGCCAGGCAAGAACAGCGGCATCTCACAGGAGGATAGGGAAGCGACCAAAACAGCGGCAGAGGCACTGGGCACGCCGGTAGGCACGGGCAGCAGCACCGGGCAGGCGGCCAAGAGTATGCTGTTCGATACAGTGATCGAGATGCTCGCCGGTCGTGCAAGCCAGTGAGTCGGGCTTAGCAGCTCACAATCATATTTGAGGAGAATTACGCGATGCAAATCACAAAAGATACTCGTATTTCAGATATCCTGTTGGAATATGGCGATATCGCTGAAGTTATGGAAGTCTTCGGTATCAACCGCGTGGGACGTTATTCCCTGCGGATGTTCCTGGCTAAGGCGCTAACGGTGGAATGGGCAGCGCGCGTCCACCGCGTCCCATTGGATGAATTCCTTGCCTTTTTACAGCAAGCCGTATCGGAAAAGCAAGCGACACAGTAATGGCTGGCCCTTCCAAACGACTCAAGCAAGCGCGCAAGGCTTTTGCGGAGGGTGATGCAAATCAATGATCGATTGTTTTCTCCAACTCCTCGATCTATTTCCTTAATTCTATGTGGTGACTTTTTGCCGCGTAGTCGAGCGGACAAAAACGCATAGTCTTCGATCCGTAATGTACGGTGTCCGGCAGTGCAGCCCGTTGCAGATTCAATACCGTCGACAAAACAACCGTCCGTTTCGAGGATAATGAGCAGGCGTTTATCTCTGCGCGGAACCTCTAGTCTCAGTGCAGATGCGCCAGCCAATCCGATCCGTGCGCCAAGCGCCTGGCGCGAGCAGAGGTGACTATGGCGTGCAGAGGAGAGATTTAGGATTTCATTGGATAAGTGCACCTTCATTGTTTTGCTCCCGAATGCCTTTCTGCTGATAAAGAAGGAAGCCATTGACTGGCAAGCTGCCAACTTAATCCCAAGAATGTTATTACCCAGGCAAAGAGCGCAAAGTAAATAAAAAAGTGTGAGATGTAATAAAGAAAGTCTAGTTCCAGTGCTTTCGCAATTTGAAATGTACACACTGTGTACATGCCGAGTGGGAAGACCAATCCCCAATACGAAGGTTCATACACAACAGTGACACGCTTATAGCCATGCCGCCAGATGCCGAGGATGACAAGAAGGGGAATCCACCAAGTGGCAGTGGCCCAGAACAGGAGCGTTAATCCTTTCAAGAATGGCATGATTTCCTGTATCAGCGCCCAATGATTGGCTTCCAAGATGAGAATGGAACCAGAGAGAGTGGTGATTGCCATGGCTCCCATATTGATCCAGTAAGGAGGCGCCAGTGCTTCAGGCTTCATGCTGAAGAATGTGAAGCGGTAGAAGATCAATGGAATCACAAGGATGTAAAGCATGAAGCCTAGCAGATACATAGCCAGCGTCAAGAAGAGGATTGCTTCTGCCCATGTGCCAAAGTGTTCGGCAATACGCGCCCCTGTCACTGATATGGATTGGGTAGACACAACCATCAGAAGCCAGCCGCCGCTCAATCCGGTTTCAAGGGTTGGCTTTGGCTCGCGCACCGTTACTGTCGTAATAAATGTGTACATCAACAGACCCCACAAAACTAGGCCGCCAAGCCAGAGAATGGCGGCTATACTGGGGTGCTCGGCTATGATCGTGAACTGCCTGCCAAGCACACAGGTTCCGGCAACGATCGTAAAGAATCCGTGGCCGCGAGTATGGCTGGTTAGATCAGCCACAACCCGGGAAAAATGACGAAATAAACGCATCAGCGTGAGAATCCACAGGATTGCGTATAACGCAATATTCAACACGAAAAGAACCCACGCAATCTCAGCCATTCCTTCGAGTTTGGCCGCAATGGAGACAATGCCTGTAGCCATGACCAGCGC
This sequence comes from Anaerolineales bacterium, assembly GCA_016928525.1. The sequence goes on from JAFGKO010000379.1 coordinate 3,202, forward strand.
AAAATAAGCGGGATTCAGGCTGGCGATCTCCTCGTTGAACCTGGCAACAAATTGATTGTTCGTCATGTGCAGCTTCTGTCAAAACAAGGGTCAGCGTAACCGCGGCTTATATTGGCATATCTATTCTCCAACGGAGCGCGCTTTCCTCAACCAGATCACAATCTGCCACGGGCGCAGGAGATAGCCGAGCGGCCAGGCGATGATGTGAACCAGGCGCGAGAAGGCGAATGCCACCGTTAGCATGTAGAAGCTGAAGACATGCAGTTTTAAGGTGAAGGGTAGGGGTATCAATGGCGCGGCATCTGGGCGGAAGGTCAGAATGGACCAGATATAGGGTGTGAAGATGCCTGTGAACCAGTACGACCCCCAGCGATAATATGAAGCAATGATCACGCCCGTTACTAGCGAAACCAAGAGCATAAGCACAACAACGTAATCCATCGGTGTACTGACTGCGCGGATTCGGCTGATGCTCACACGCCGCCAGAGCAGGACGATCATACCAAACGTTGCCCACAGCCCCAGCCCAATACCGCTGATTTCAAGCAGATAGAGTCTCAGAGGTTCGGCATTCCAAAGCACAATGCTCTGCGGCACGAAGATAGCAAGTAAGTGCCCCGTCAAAACAATGGTGATGCCCCAGTGAAAAGGGATTGAACCCCAGTAAAGTTTTTGGCGTTCGAGCAATTGTGATGATAAGCTTGAAATGCTGAACGGACGGTAAATTGAGCGATAGATGGTGACGATCGTGGCAGTGAACAGCGCCACGTAGGGAAAAATCACGAAGAGCAGAGTGTTCCAATCCATGGTGCCTCCGGGGTTCGAATGGCTGAATATACGGTTTTGACAACATTATCAGGTCGCGCTGGAGGCTGTGAATCTTACGCTGCGGAACTCAGCCAGCGCTGCCTCGAACAAATAGATGTACGGGTTTCGCTTATCCTTCTCATGCAAAATCGAAACCATGCGCTGTACCGCTGTAGCAAAATTCTCAACCAACTCAGGGAGAGGCTGGTTGGTGGCAGCGAGATAGCGAAAAATTGGCACAAGGTGGTCGGGTAGTTCGCCTTCAGGGTCAATATCCAGTTCTGCCATGGCGCGGTTTAACTTTGCCATGAATTCGCCGCGCTGGTAACTCTCACCCCAGATCTGAAAACCTACATAAGGTGCAGCAGCGGGACTCAGGTCGAGCGTGCGCGTGGCAAGCTCCTCCCATTCTGACAGGGATAGCGCGCCGATTCTTTTCAGGAAAGCTGCCAGCTTGCTTCGCTCAGCCCCTTTACTTGCTGCCATTAATCCAGCTTCCAACTGCTCGAGCAGGCCTGGATGTGGATAACGAAAGGCTTCTGCCAACAAGAGATGCATACTCATCAGTCACCTCGCTGGGGTGGTTGTATATATCCAAAGCCGACTTCCCCTTTTTGAGCCAGGGGATCTTTCCACGTTTCAACCGACATCTCACGATGATAGGGCGGCAGAACAAATCTCTCTGGAATAGTCGGAAGGGTGGTCAACTTATTGATAGCTTCTGCCTCCTCCGGGCTGGTACCCGCCTCGGTCAGGGCTTGAAGGGTAGTTTCGCCGATATCTTTGTCCACTGTCTTGCGGCGCATATAGATCCGCACGGCGTAAATCTTGCGTAAAATCCGACGAATAACATCCTCGTTACCCGCGCTGAACAGGTTGGCGAGATATTTGACAGGGATGCGCGCCTTGTTAAGATTGTCGAAAAGCTCAAATTCATGCCGGGGATCATCTTCCAGATCGAGGCGCACACTGCCATCCTGCATACTGCTCATCACGGGCGACAGCGGCGGGATGTAGAACATCATCGCCATCGTGCGATACTCGAGATGCAGGGGCAGGGCGATCTTCCAGACTTTGGCGAACTTATAGATTGGGCTTTCTTGCGCAGACTTGATCCAGCCATCGTCAATGTCGTTGGCTTTGGCGGCGGCTATCACTGCGGGGTCAAAAGGATCAAGGATGGTATCCATCATGGCCTCAATTAGGTGCTCATCGGGAACGTTCGCTGCCGTGGGGATGCGGTCGGCATCGTACAACAGCACCCCCATGTAGCGGATACGCCCAACACAAGAGTGCGCGCAGGCGGGCGCTTGTCCTGTTTCCATACGCGGAAAGCACAGGATGCATTTCTCGGATTTACCCGTATTCCAGTTGTAATAAACTTTCTTGTAAGGGCAAGCCGCCACGCACATCCGCCAGGCGCGGCATTGATTCTCGTTGACCAGTACGATGCCATCTTCGGCACGCTTGTAGATAGCGCCCGAAGGACAGGCGGCCACGCAAGCAGGATTGAGGCAGTGGTTGCAGATGCGCGGCATGTAATTAAAAACCACGCGATCTATTTCATCTAGCGAGGCTTTGACTTCATCAGATAGGCCCTCGCGATTAGGGTCATTGCGGGCATACAGGTCCGAACCGCCCAAGTCATCATCCCAATTCGGGCCAGATTCGATGTGGAGCGGTTTGCCTGTCACCATCGAAATAGGAATGGCGGTCGGCTGGTCTTTGCCTTCGGGAGCGTCGAAGAGATCTTGGTAGCGGAAAGTAAAAGGTTCGTAATAATCTTCTAAACTGGGCAGGTCTGGGTTGTAATACAGTTTCGCCAATCCGCCAGTGCGTGTGTGCAAGCGCAGCTCCAGTTTGTTCTTCCCGCCGGGGTCGTTGGCTTTTGTAAATTTCCAGCCGCCCTTGAAGTGTTTCTGGTTTTCCCACTGGGTAGGATAGCCGCTCCCGGGGCGTGTCTCGACATTGTTCCACCACATATACTCGGCGCCCTTGCGGTCAGTCCACAAATTCTTGCAGGCGATGGAACAGGTGTGGCAGCCGATACATTTATCCAGGTGAAAGAGCATGCTCATGTGTGTGCGTACATTCATGGTTAGAACTCCACGTCCTCGACTTTTCTCACGAACACATTCGTGTCGCGGTTGACGCCTGTTGGCCCCCAGTAATTGAAGGCATAGGTGAATTGGGCATAGCCTCCCGCCATCAGCACGGGTTTGAGGCGCGTACGGGTGATTGAGTTGTTCATTCCTGCTCGTTTACCTCGCAAGGGCGAGATGGGAACGCCGATCGTGCGCTCGGTAGCGTGGTAAACGAATACTGTTCCGCTGGGAATGCGGGCTGAGACGTTACAACGCTGGACGAACACGCCGTTATCGTTGAATAATTCCACCCAATCGTTATCCTTGATACCGAGCTCTCCGGCATCCTTGTTGTTCAACCAAATCGGGTAGCCGCCGCGCGAAAGTGTCATCATGCGGTGATTGTCGGAGTAGGTTGAATGGATGCTCCACTTCCCGTGCGGGGTGATGTAGTTCATCAATCTTCCCTGCGCCTCAGCCTGCGTGATTTGTGTCTCATCTAGCATGGTGTGGTCGGGGCGCGGCTTGTAGACAGGCATATGTTCACCCCATTGCAGATAAAGTTCGTGGTCAAGGTAGAAATGCTGGCGCCCTGACAGCGTGCGCCAGGGAATCAACTCTTCCACATTCAGCGTGAAGGGTGAGTAAGCGCGGCCTCTATTAATGCTGGCAGACCAAGTCGGTGTTGTCAATACGCGGCGCGGCTGAGCGACAAGATCGGCGAAGTCATAGCGAACGGAGCGCGTGCCTTCAGCGAGGTGGGTCAGGCTGCGTCCTGTCTTGTGTTCCTCCTGCTCAAAGGCGCGATAAGCTAATTCGCCGTTCGTGACGGGGTCGAGGCGAAGAATGGTATCTACCACATCACGCGATTCTTCCAAACTGGGGTAAGCCTTGCCGCTGAACTGGCGTCCCTGTTTTACAATCAATGCCTGGTATTCGTCCGCTACGTCGATCTTCAATCCATGTGCAGCTACGCCGTTCTCCTCTATGCCTGGACCAAGGCTGATCATGTGTTCGTAGAGCAGGGTGTAATCGCGCTCGACCACACGGAATTTGGGCATGGTCTTACCAGGAACAGGTTCGACTTCGCCTGTTTTCCAATCACTGACAGAAGGCTGGGAAACCTCGTCCACCGTGTCGTGCTGGAGCGGGATCATGACCAGATCGCGCACAGGTTCGGGTAAGTGGACTTTCGCCAGTTCGCTGACCTTTTGTGCGATGGCTTTGTAGATATCCCAATCGCTTTTCGATTCCCAAGAGGGAGGGACGGCGGCTTGCATCGGGTTGACGAAGGTATGTAGGTCGGTGGAATTCAGGTCTGTCTTTTCGTACCAGGTCGCGGCAGGCAGGATCAGGTCCGAGTACAGTGCCGAGGTGTCCATGCGAAAGTTGAGATCCACCACCAGATCGAGTTTTCCCGTCGGTGCTTCGTCATGGTACACAACCTCGTTGACATAGCCTTTCGCCATCTCATTTGCCACTTTATTGGAATGTGTGCCGAGATAATGTTTGAGCATGTACTCGTGCCCCTTCATGCTCGTGCCGATCGCATTACCACGCCAGATGAACCAGAGCCGCGGCCAGTTTTCGGGCGCATCGGGGTCATCCATTGCAAAGCGGAGTTCGCCGCTCTTCAATTGAGAGATGACGTACTTAATGATGTCTGCTTCAGATTTTGCGCCTGCCGTTTCTGCTTCTTCGACAATCACCAATGGACTCTTGTTGAACTGTGGGAAGAATGGCAGCGCCCCCTGGCGAACGGCACGCGCCTGGTAATCAATCGTGTGCTCTTTTTTCTTTTCCCCCGGCAGGCTATCGTAGGCAGTAAATCCACGCTCGTAGCGCCATTGATCTGTATGAACGTAATGGAAAGAGGGCGTATTCTGCTGGCGGTTGGGAAGTTTCCAATCACCGGCAAAGGCAATCGCGCCCCACGATGCATGATTTGCGAGTTTTTCCTGGCCCACATAATGCGCCAGTCCGCCCCCGTTGACACCTACCGAACCCGTCAACATCAGTGCTGTGATAGCGGAGCGATACAGCAGGTTGTTGTGATACCAGTGATTGGCGCCCGCGCCGATAATAACCAGATTTTTGCCGTTGGTCTTTTCGGCGTTGACCGCCCATTCGCGCGCATAACGCAGGCAGGTATCGCGATGGATTCCGCTGAACTTCTCTTGCCAGGCCGGGGTGTAGCAGGTTTCGTCATTATAGGATGCAGGATAGTCGCCACCGAGTCCACGCTCCACGCCGAACTGTGCCATCATCAAATCGAAGACGGTGGCAACGGTTATTCTCCCGTGGTCGGTTTCTATCGTTCGCACCGGGACTCCGCGTATGCGTACCGAATCTCCAGCAAAATCGTCAAATTCCACCAGGGCGACACCATCGTGAGTTTCCCGGAAGGATAATTCTGGGTCGAGATCCTCATCCGTGACGCCGTCCCGCATTTCAAGATTCCATTTACCTTTTTCCGTTTGCCACCGAAAGCCTATTGTGCCTTTGGGCATGCGCGGTTGTCCCGAGGTCATATCCCAGACCAGCATTTTCCAATCGCCGTTCTCCTGGTCTCGATACGCTGGGAGCAGGTTGGCTCGTAAGTATTTACCTGCCCTATCGTGCTTGAGTTCTACCAGGAAGGGCATGTCGGTATACTTTTTGACATAGTCCATGAAGTATGGGACCTGCCGATCGGCATAATATTCTTTCAAGATCACGTGATTTACTGCCATCCAGAAAGCGGTATCCTGCCCCGCGTGAACTGGAATCCAGTAATCAGCATATTTAGCAGCCTGTGAAAAATCGGGAGCGAAAACAGTCAGTTTCGCGCCTGCATGACGCACTTCGGAAATAAAATGCGTATCAGGCGTGCGCGTCATGTTAATGTTCGAGCCCATAATGGCAATGAAGCGTGCGTTGTACCAATCCGCCGATTCGTGCACATCAGTTTGCTCGCCCCAAACCTCGGGGCTGGCGGGTGGCAGATCGCAGTACCAATCGTAGAAAGACATCGGCACGCCGCCCATCAGAGTCAGGAAGCGCGAACCTGCTGCATAAGAGATCTGTGACATAGCTGGGATAGGCGAAAAACCGTTGACGCGATCTGGTCCATATTTCTTAACAGTGTAGATGATCGAGGCGGAAATCATTTCCAGCACCTCGTCCCATTTAATGCGGCGGAAACCGCCCTTGCCGCGGGCCTGCTGGTAGCGAGCGCGCTGCTCAGGATCGTTGACGATGGATGCCCATGCCTCAACAGGGTCGCTGAACTTTTGACGCGCCGCCCGCCACAGGTCGAGTAATGCACCTCGCCCGTATGGATATTTGACACGGATCGGGCTGTACAGATACCATGAATATGAAATTCCTCGCTGGCAGCCGCGTGGTTCGTAGGGCGGTAAGCCCTCTTCCAAAAGCGGATAGTCAGTCGCTTGCAGCTCCCAGGTTACAATGCCATCCTTAACGAAAACTTCCCATGAGCACGAGCCCGTGCAGTTGACGCCGTGCGTGGTGCGCACGCGTTTATCGTGGGCGAAACGGTTGCGGTAGAATTCTTCCCACTTGCGCTCAATAGGTTTAACAGATTCTTTGATCCACTTTGTCATCGTTTTATCCTCCGTCTAGAGAGTGCCATTTTTTCGCAAGCGCTGCGCCAGGCTCATTTGTTGGCGCGGCCAGAAGAAAAGCATAACGACAAGTAAAATTACAGCCAGGCCGGTGCCTGCTCCCAGTATCGTTAGGACATTCGATTGTGTGCGCGGCTCGTCCAGTTGATCTGCCCTGGCGAAGAATGCCAGCAAACTGGCTTGTTCTACGGTGGTCAGGGGCTTATTTGTAAAGATGCCTTGCATGGTTGGGAAGGGCAGCGTGCCAAGCACGCCCGCCAGATCTTCCCGTCCGTAGCGGGTGTAGACATGCGTTAGATCAGGTCCAAGTGCGCCGCCGCCTAAGACACCTGCACCTTCAACACTATGACAGGCAATACAGGCCAGTCCTCCGTTCGCCTGAGGAATCTGGCCAAAATACAATTTCTCCCCATCTTCCGGGTTGCCTTTCATTGCCAGTACCCGATCTGCATCAGTGAGCGGTTGATTCGCTGTTGATGCAGGTGTGGATGGGTCATCCAAACTCTGGAAATAAGCGACCAGATTCGCCACATCGACATCGCTCAATTCCATATTAGGCATGGGAATGTTATTGTATTTTGCCAGCATCTCTAAGGCAATTGGATCTCCATCAGTTAACATTTTGTCGGGCTCTTTCATCCAGACCGAGAGCCAGGTGATATCGCGTCTGGCAGTCACGCCTTGCAAATCGGGTCCGACGCGGTCGCCGCCGCCTATGGTATGGCAGCCCACGCATTTCGTCGTGAAGACCGTTTCCCCCTCGGATGGCGCCTGCGCACTGGCAGGTTGGGTGATAGCGCACAACGACAGAACCATCAGACCAAGCGATATCAGGTGTATGGTTCGGCGGAGAAGCGAAATAGTATCAATCGTCTGCATAATTTACGCCTCCTTAGTGTTCTAAATCAGGGTCATACCCTTCCGCATCCCATGGGCTTTTTGCAGGTAGTCCCATGATGATTTCAATCAGAGTGGAACTGCGCGCGGGAGCAGTGATGAGCAAGGAAGCCGTATTACTGATGGACAAGTTATCCTCAATGATTAACCATCGAGCAGCAGGATATGCCACCATAAGTTTTTTCAGCAGTTGCACCTGGTTGGCAGACGAGAGAACCTCTTAGCGCAGCACCACTGGAATATAAATCCATATAGTCGTATTTATCGTGAAACCAGCGACTACATACTTGGAAGCATCCAGGGTCAAAACACACGTACCC